>JBJXGF010000176.1:0-7853 GCA_046153015.1 Acidimicrobiales bacterium
GAGGGCCGCCAGCGCCGCCGCTGCGGCAGGGCCCAACCGGCGCCTTCGCGCGGCCGCGCCCTCGCCCGCCGCGAGCGGCGCCTCAGCCAAGACGCACGCGGGGGTCGAGGGCGGCGCAGGCCAGGTCGGCGGCGAGGTTGGCCAGCACCACGGCGGCGACGACCACCGCCGTCCACGGCAGGATCCGCATGTAGTCGCCGGCGGAGAACGCGCTGGTGAAGTACACCCCCATCCCCGGGTACTGGAAGACCACCTCGGTGACGATCAACCCCGCTGCGAGCTGGCCCACGTCGGCCCCGGCCGCGGCGGTGAGCGGCCCGAGGGCGTTGCGCAGCGCGTGGCGGCGCAGCGCCGTCCACTCGCCGAGCCCCTTGGCCCGGGCGGCGCGGAGGTGCTCGGCCTCCAACGCGTCGAGCAGGCTGGTGCGCATGTAGCGGCTGTAGACCACCGCCGCCTGCACGCACACGGTGAGGGCCGGCAGCACCAGGTGGCGGGCCCGATCGAGCAGGTCGAGGCCGGGCGGGGCGCCTGGCGTCACCGCGCCGGCCACCGGGAGCAGCGGGCCGGCGGCCCCGAGCCAGCGGGCGAGCACCACCCCGAAGAGCAGCTGGAGCATGAGCCCCACCCAGAACGGGGGGATCGACACGCCGACGAAGCCGGCGACCGTGCTGGCCCAGTCGAAGGCGCGCCCCGGCCGCAGGGCGGCGACGGCGCCGGCGGCCACGCCCACCACCAACGACACCGCGAGGGCCGACGCACCCAGCACGAGCGAGTTGACCAACGCCGTGCGCAGCTCGGGCCACACCGGGCGCCGGGTGGTGAGCGACTCGCCGAGATCGCCCCGAGCCAGGCGGCCGAGCCAGCTCAGGTACTGAACCGGCGGGGAACGGTCGAGGCCGAGCTCGTGGCGGTACGCGGCGAGATCTGCCTGGGTGATGCTGGGGTTGCGGCGCGCCGCCTTGAGCGGATCGGTGGTGGCGCTCACCGCGGCGAAGGCCAGCGCGGTGCCGGCCAGCAGCACCGGGATGGCGAGCGCGGCTCGCCGCAGCACGTAGCCGAGCACGCCGGCCCGCTCAGCGCCGGATCGACCAGTTGTGGAGCGAAGCGAACGCGCTGGCCGGGTTGGAGGTGTCGGCGTCGATCGGGCCGGCGAGACGGTCGTTGCGCCAGGCCGTGAGGGCCGGGAACTGGTAGAGGGGCAGGAACGGCAGCTCGGCGCGCACCAGGGCGGCGAGCCGGTGGACCTGGCCGATGCGCGCCGCCTCGTCGAGCTCGCGGTCGCTGGCGTCCATCAGCGCCGACGCCTCCTCGTTGCACCAGCTCATCACGTTCTGGCCGCTCGGCGACTCCTCGGTCGGGATCGCCCGGCAGTGCAGCAGATCGCTCACGCGGGGGTCGGGGCTGGCGGAGGCGATGTAGGTGGCGAGCTGGAAGTCCCGGCTGGGCAGGCGCTGCTCGAACATGGTGGCGGCGTCGACGTTGTCGGTCGTGATCTTCCAGCCCAGCTTCTCGAGGGCCGGGATCACGAGGGCCTGCAGGCTCTCGCGGCGGCTGTTGCCGCTGTTGACCATCCAGCGCAGCGCCAGCGGCTCGCCGTTCTTCTCGTAGAAGCCGCTCTGATTCTTTCGCCAGCCCGAGGCGTTGAGCAGCCGCTCGGCCCGCGCCGGGTCGTAGGTGAGGTCGGCGAAGGCGCCCTGGTCGCACCACCGGCCGACGGTCGGGACCCACAGCCCGCAGTTCAGCACCTCGGCCTCGGGATAGGCGGGGCGCATGATCACCTCGAGCACCTTCTGGCGATCGATCGAGAACGCCAGCGCCTCGCGCACGTTGCGGTCGTCCAGCGGCGGTGAGGCCGTTTGCAGCCACATGCCCTCGTACTGGGTGAGCTGGCCGAAGCGGTGGCTGATCTCGGGTCGGCTCAGCTTCTGGGCGATGCCGGCGGCGGCCTGCGGGTAGATGGCGTCGACCTCGCCGGCCAGCAGCGAGGCGAGCTCGGTGTCGGTGTCGTCGCGGGGCACGAACACCACCTTGTCCACGAGCGGGCGGCGCTCCGGGGCCCAGTACAGCGGGTTCGGGGTCAGCACGGCTTGCTCGTTCGACCACGACGCCAGCCGCCACGGCCCGCCGGAGAACGGGTAGTGGTCCTGCAGGTCGTCGCCGATATTGGTCGAGGCGAACGCCGAGGCCTTGAGGACGAAGTCGGCGGCGCCGCCGAGGAAGTCCCGCCACGAGGCGAGCGGGGTCGTGAAGGTGACGACCGCGGTGTGCGGGTCGGACGCGTCGACCGACTCGACCTGGTCGTAGCCCACCTTGGAGACGCTGTCGGTGGTGTCGAGCTTGGCCCGCCAGGAGAACTCGACGTCTTTCGAGGTGATCGGCGTGCCGTCGTCCCACACCGCCTGCGGCGCGAGGCGGAAGCGCACGCGGAACGGGTCGAGCGTGATGCCGCCGTTGGCCATGGTCGGCTCCTCGGCGAGGAGCGGGCTCGTGCGGTACCCGCCGTGCGCGTCGGTCTCCATGAGCTGGGGCAGGGTGTGGATGGCGGTGGTCCACACCAGCCAGGCCGAGGTGGCGCACTGGGTCACCGGGTTGATGCAGTCCGGCCACTGCTCGGCGCCGATCGTGATCGTGCCGCCGGTGTGGACCCGCTCGGCGGGCGTCTCGGAGCGGGGCAGCGCCGCCTCGCCGCCGCCGCCTCCGGTGCACGCGGCGATCACGACGGCCGCCGCCAACGCCGCGGCGGTGCGCCGCAGGCGGGGACCGCGCACTGCTTGGGGGTTGAGGCGTGCAGATGACACGAGACGGTCCTCCTCGGCGCTCGACCCCCACCACGGTATCCACGACAAGGAGTGGTCAGGCCGCCACGAATCGCCTCACTGCTGAGCGAAGCTGCCCAGCGGGACCGGGGCCCGAGTCGACGCGATCAGCGCTCACGGGCGCGGCCGGGCGTGTCACGGCTCGTCGAGGTCGGCGAGCAACGCCGGCAGATCCTGGGCGTAGGACAACAGGCGGACGACGTCGAGGTGGTCGCCGCGGTCGAAGTAGAACCAGCCGCACGGGAACCCGGTCACCCGGACGGTGCGCAGGCCGGGCAGGGCGCACAGTTCCCCGATGCGCAACGATCCCGCCCGCGGCATGCGCTGGATGGCGCGCAACGCGGCGGCGGCCGCGTCGAAGAACCGGGCGGCGAGCTGCTCACCGCCCTCGTCGCGATACCGACGGGTGCGCTCGATCAAATCCGCTTCGGCGAGGGGCCGCAGAAGGACAACGGTCACCGATGGGCGTCGAGCGCAGCCCGGCGGAGCTCGGCCAGCGTCTCCTCGGTGGCCGCCCGGCCTTCGCCCGACGCCAACCCGTCGGCGATCAGCTGACGCACCCGGCGCGACGCCTGCTCCCGCTGGTCGCGGCGGATCAGATCACGCAGATACTCGCTGGTGTTGCCGTACTCCCCTGAACGCACCCGCTCGTCGATGTAGGCCCGCATCGACTCCGGCAACGCGAAGCTCATCGTGTTCCGGCTCACCCCATTCACCCTACCGTCTATCAACCGTTGTCAACAACGGTGGAGCTGGTCGCCGACGGCCGTCGCCGCGTGGTCGGACACCGTCAGAGGGCCACGTGCAGGCGGAGAGCATGGTCGAGGAGAGCATGGTCGAAGAGGGTCGTCGATCGGGCCCTGAGCAGCCTCACCTCCAGCGCGGGCCGGCCCCGAGCCGGCGTGATGAGGATCGACCGGTCGTGTGGACTGCGGGCCTCCGGCCACCCCGAACGTGTCGATCCTTCCCGTCCGATCCGCGCTGGACCGAGCGCGCGATCGCTCGTGACCGAGGTCAATGCGGCAGGTGCAGCAGGAAGTCGATGACGTGTTGGTTGAACGTGTCCGGCTCCTCCATGTTGGGCACGTGCCCAGAGCGCGGCATGTCATGGCGGATGCTGTTCGCCAGACGATGGGCGAGCTCGTCGCCCATGAGGCGCAGGTCGAGCAGGTCTCGACCGCCGACGATCACGAGCGCCGGCGCGGTGACGGTCTCGAGATGCTCGATCGCGGCGGGTTGCGCCCACGCGGCAGGATCCCGGTTGAGGAAGTGCCAGCCCGAGTAGTCCTCGAGGATGGCGGTCAACGCGGCGGCGACGGCTGGACGTTCCATAGCGGAAGCGAGGAGCGCGGTTTCGAGCATGGCTCGTCGGGCGCCGCGCACCCCGTCCGCCTGGGCCGCATGGAACACGGCCTTCAGGGGGAATCCCTCGCGCCATCGCCAGCCGGGGATCGGCCCCGCCGCGTCGAAGATCAGGCCGTCGACCCGGTCGGGGAACGCGAACGCGAAGTCCAGCGCCACAGCGCCGCCGAACGACTCGCCGCCGATAACCACGCGGTCGACGCCGAGCGCGTCGAGCACGGCGGCGACGTCGTCGCAATGGCGATACGGCGCCGTGTCCGGCACGGAAGACCGGCCATAGCCGCGCAAGTCCATCCGCAGCAGCCGGCACCGCCCGGACAGCACGTCGACCTGGGAGTCGAACATTCTGTGGTCCAGCAAGCCGCCGTGCAGGAGCATCACCGGTCGGCCCTCACCGGCTGCGGTGTAGAACAGCCGAACCCCGCCGGAATCAACAAGGCCGCTGTCGTTCATGGCCATCCCTTCCGCGTCGAATCAGCGCGCGCTGAGCGTGGCCCGTCGGCAATATGCGCGCGCTCGTCCCCGACGCGCCGCGGATGCTGGCGCGTCAGGCCCTGCGGTAGCGGCCGGGCTCGACCTCGACGACCTGGCCGGCGGGGATGAGCCGGTTGAGGTGGGCGGTGACCGTGCGCCGCTCGGCGGTGTCGACCCAGCCCAGGTCCACGCCGGGGCGGTAGACGAAGCGGTGGGCGATGAGCTCGTCGAGCGTAGCCGGCTCGGCCAAGAACTCGAGCATCGCCGCGTCACGTCGGGCGATGATCTCGCGGAATTCGGACAGCGCGGCGAGGTACTCCTGGCGGTCCTCGTACACGCCCTTGTGGTGGAACGTGCCGAACCAGCGGGCGTCGATCTCCGCGCAGCGCGCCAGCGAACGCTCCATGTCGTCGAGGTCGGACCACGCGTCGCCGTAGTAAGGCCCGAAGCCGGTGAGCTCGATGTCGGCCAGGAAGAAGAACCCGCCGGGCTCGACGAGGAAGCCGCTGTGCCCGCGGGTGTGGCCGGGCAGGTGCACCACGCTCACCCGCGCGCCGCCGAGGTCGAACACGGCGCCCTCGCCGAAAGTGCGCACATCGGGCCGGCCGCGGAAATGGAACGTGTCGGTCAACTCCACCCGCCATTCCCGCTCGAAGTCGGCGTCGAGCATGCCGTACACCGCCATCAGGCCCTCGAGGTGCACGACGCCCTGGCGATCCGCCTCGTTCACGTGCACCTCGGCCTCGGGGAACCGGGACAAGCCGGCCAGGTGGTCCTCGTGGGCGTGGCTGAGCAGCACGAGGTCGACGGAGTCAGCCAACTCGCCCCCTCGGGCGTGCACGGTGAGCGTCGGGTCGATGAGCGCCGTGCGGTCGCGCCCGGCCACGAGCACGGCGTTGCCGTCGGGGTACTTGCCGTTGCCGGCCCCGAAGAGCACGGTGGCCGCGCCGAAGCTGCGGTCGGTGGGAGCGGGGACATACGGCGAGCCGGCCATGGGCGCCGACGATACTGCGCGGTTCCGCCCCAGCCCGCCGCCCCGCCCCCTTTCCCCCCGTCGGGACCAGGCGAGGCAGGTGCGGCGCGGCACGGGCCCTGCCCCCGCAGCCCGGGCTTGCTACGGTGACCGCCCGATGCGCCCCGGCCCGACCCGACCCCTCGGATGAGCTACCGCCGCAGAGCCGCCCGCGTGGTCGTGCTCGACAAGGACAAGCGGATCTTCCTCATCCACGCCGAGGACCCCTACGACGACCGCAAGCCGGCGTGGTGGGAGATCCCCGGCGGCGGGATGGACCCGTTCGAGTCGACCGAGCACTGCGTGCGCCGCGAGCTCTGGGAGGAGGCCGGCATCGGCGACGCCGAGATCGGCCCGGTCATCTGGGTGCAGCACGTGTCGTACACCTTTGCCGGCATGTACTTCGACCAGGACGAGTTCATCCACGTGGCCTGGTGTGACGGGGGAGGCATCCACCGGCCCCAGGGTCTCGAGCTGTTCGAGGCGATGGCGTTCAAGGGCGCCCGCTGGTGGAGCCTCGAGGAGCTGCTGGCCACCGACTTCCCCACCCTGCCGACGCGGCTGCGAGAGTTCCTCCCGGCGATCGTGGCCGGCGAGCTGCCCGAGACGCCGCTCAATATCGAGCCCTGAGCCCTCGGCGCTGAGGCAGCCCGGCGGCCGCCGGCTTCAACGGGGGTCGAGCACCTCCACCGCCAGGCCGGTCGACTCGAGGGCGCGCAGGATGCGTTCGAGGTGGGCGGCGTCGATGGTCTCGACCAGCAGGTCTACGTCGACGCGGCGGATCGGCAGCTCGCCGAGCAGGCGCTGGTGGGCCACCTCCACCAGGTTGCCCCCCGCGGCGCCCACCGCGGTGGCCACGGCGCCGAGACGGCCGGGCAGGTCGTCGGTCTCGACCCGCAGCCAGCTCAGGCGGCGCTGGCGGAGCAGGCTGCGCAAGATGACCGAGGAGAGCAGCCGCGGGTCGATGTTGCCGCCCGAGAGCACGAGCCCCACCCGGCGGCCGGCGAAGCGCTCCGGTCGGTGGAGGAGCGCGGCCAGCGGCGCCGCGCCCGCCCCCTCGGCCACCGTCTTCTCCACCTCGAGGTACAGCCCGACCGCTTCCTCGAGCCGGGCCTCGGGCACGGTGAGCATCTCCACCCCGGCGGCGGCGAGCAGCGCGGTGGTGAGGCGGCCGGGGCGCTTGACCGCGATGCCGTCGGCGATCGAGTTGCCGCCCAGCCCCGCGCCCTGCGCGGCGACAGGAGCGCGGCCGGCGAGCGCGGCGGCCATGGCCGGGTAGAGCTCGCTCTGCACGCCGACCAGCTCGCACGACGGCGCCAGCTCCGCCGCCGCCAGCGCGATGCCGGCCAGCAGCCCGCCGCCGCCGACCGGGACCACCAGCACCTCGAGATCGGGGTGATCGGCCAGCAGCTCGAGCCCGACCGTGGCCTGACCGGCGATCACCAACGGATCGTCATAGGGGTGGACGAGCAGCAGGCCGCGTTCGGCGGCGAGGCGCGCCCCCTCATCGGCGGCCTCGCTGACCGTGAGGCCGACCTGCACGATCTCGGCGCCGAGGCGGGCGGTGTTGGCCAGCTTCGTGAGCGGCGCGGTCGTCGGCATCACGATCGTGGCCGGGATGCCGAGGCGCCCGGCGTGGTAGGCCACGCCTTGGGCGTGGTTGCCGGCGGAGACGGCCAGCACCCCCCGCCGCCGCTGCTCCGGGCTGAGGGCCAGCAGCCGGTTGAGGGCGCCGCGATCCTTGAACGAGCCGGTGAACTGCAGGTTCTCGAACTTGACGACCACCTCGGCGGCGCCGGTGATCTCGGCCAGCGTGCGGGACGCGGCGGCCGGGGTGCGCACGACGGCGCCGGCGAGGCGCCCGGCGGCGAGCACCCCGTCGGCGAAGCCGACGCCCGGCGACTCATCGTCGGGGACGGGTGGGGGCTCGTCGGGTAGGGCCACGTCGCCATGTTGGCGCGTAACGGACCGGAACCATGGGAGGGTCACATAGGTATGACGCTCGAGCCGTTAGGCTGAAGCGCCGTTCTACGAGGAAGCCATGCGCATACGACCTGGACTCAACGTCGTTCGATCCCGGCGCTCGGCGCTGGTCGCCGGTGCAGGGCTGGGGGCCGTCGCCGCGGCGGCGGCCGCGTTCGGACTCGCCGCCAACGCCGGCCAGCTCGCGGCGGCCGCGGAGGCCCAGC
>JBJXGF010000180.1:0-4222 GCA_046153015.1 Acidimicrobiales bacterium
GAAGCGCTCCCGCTGCTGCTCACGCTGTCCTCGGGGGTCAAGGGGTTCACCACCATCCACGCCGGCTCCGCCCGCCAGGCACTCACCCGGCTGCGGTTCATCTGTCAGCTGGCGGAGACCTCCAACGAGCTGTCCGCCGCCGCCTTGAGCGGGCTCGTCACCGAGGCGATCGACCTCGTCGTGCACAGCGAGCGAACGGTCTGCGGACCTCGGGTCACGAGCATCGTGGCGGTGGAGGATCAGCTCGGCGGCGACGGGGCGTTCACCACCACCGAGGTGTTCACCCGCCCGCGCTCCGGCGCTGAGCTCGTCTGGAGCGGCCAGACGCCGACGCGGGCGGGGCGCGCGTTCCAGGCGGCGGGCCTCGACCTGCGAGCCGCGCTCGACGACGGAGCGGCGAGGTGACCGCCGCCGTCTGCGCGCTCGCCGCGGCGCTCGGGGCCCACTACCTCTACACCGCGCTGGTGCTCCGCTGGCCCGGCGTCCGGCTGGCGCCGCCAGGCCGCCGTCGCCCGCGCCGCACCGGGCCGCGGCGGCTCCTCGAGCAGTGGCTCGCGCAGGCCGGCCTGGTCGGGGTGGCGCCCGGCGAGTTCGCCGGCGTCTGCGCCGCGCTGTTCGTCTTCGGCGGGTCGCTCGGCTTCGCGCTGTTCGGCCGTCCGCTCGCCGCGACCGTCGTCGGCGGGTTCGCGGCCAGCCTCCCGGTCGCCGCTCATCGGTCCCGTCGTCGCCGTCGGGCCCGCGCCGCGCAGGAGGCCTGGCCTCGGCTGATCGAGGAGATCCGCATCCTCACCGGCGGCCTCGGCCGGTCGGTGCCCCAGGCGCTGTTCGAGGTGGGCCGACGCGGGCCGGTGGAGCTGCGCCCCGCGTTCGAGGCCGCCCATCGCGAGTGGCTGATCTCGACCGATTTCGCCCGAACCATCACCGTGCTCAAGACCCTCCTCGCCGATCCGACGGCCGACGCCGCGTGCGAGACGCTGCTGATCGCGCACGAGCTCGGCGGCAAGGACCTCGACGGGCGCCTCACCGCCCTCGCCGAGGACCGCACGCTCGACGTGCAGGGCCGCCGCGACGCCGAAGCCAAGCAGGCCGGCGTGCGCTTCGCCCGCGGGTTCACCCTGCTGATGCCGGCCGGCATGGCGCTGGCCGGCGCCGGCATCGGCCAGGGCCGCGCCGCGTACACGAGCGGGTTCGGGCAGGCGCTGGTCCTCGTGGCGTTGTCGATGACCGCCGGTTGCTGGTGGTGGGCGGGACGCATCATGCGCCTGCCCCCCGAGCAGCGGGTGTTCGACCGATGAGCCGGCTCCTGCCCGCCGCCGGGGTGCTCGTCTGGCTCGGCGCCACGCTCGCCTTGTCCGAGCTGCGTTGGGCGCGTCGCGTCCGGCTGGTCGAGCGTCTGCGTCCGTACGCGCCCGGCGGGGCGGCGCGAGGCGCTCGGCGCGGCCCGTTCTCCGTGCAGTCGTTCCGAGAGGTGATCAGCCCGACGGCGGGCCGTCTCGGCGAGCAGCTCGCTCGGGCGGTCGGCGTCCACGAGGAGCTCGGCGTCCGCCTCGCTCGGATCCATTCGCCCTATGACGTGACCCGCTTCCGCGTTCGCCAGCTCGCCTGGGCCGCGGCCGGGCTCGGGCTCGGCGTGCTGGCCGCCGCGGCGCTGCGCCTGCCTGCACTGATCGGCGTCGGCCTCGCGCTCACCTGCCCGGTTCTCGCCTTCCTGATCCTCGAGCAGCAGGTGGCGCTGGCCTCGGCCCGACGTCAGGAGCGGCTCTTTCGGGAGTTGCCGATCGTGGCGGAGCAGGTGGGCACCCTGCTCGGGGCGGGCGCCTCGCTCGGCGGCGCGTTGGCCCAGATCGCGGCGCGCGGCGGCGGCGTCGCGGCCGACGACCTGCGGGTGGTGGTCAGCCGCATGCGCCAAGGCCTGAGCGAGGTGGAGGCCCTGCAGGAGTGGGCCGAGCTTGCCGCGGTCGAGGAGCTGAGCCGGCTGGTGGCCATCTTGGCCCTCAACCGGGAGGCCGGCGACCTCGGGCGCCTCATCACCGAGGAGGCCCGCAGCGTGCGGCGCGAAGCGCACCGGCGCCTGCTCGCCGACATCGAACGGCGCGGTCAGCAGGTCTGGATCCCGGTCACGGTGGCCACGCTCGTGCCCGGCTGCATCTTCATCGCCATCCCCTTTGTCAGCGCCCTGCGCGCCTACGCCAACCTCTAGAAGGAGCTCGACCATGGCCCGATTCGACGATCTCACCGCCCGGGTCAGCGCCGCCGCGGCCGCAACCGCGGTCAACCTGCGCAGCAAGCTCGCAGAAGACCGCGGCGAGGGGGTGATCTCGGGCGCGATCGCGGTGCTGATCATGGCGGCGATCGGCGCGTTGGCCTACGGCGGCTACAAGCTGTTCTGGGACACGATCCAGGCGGAGACCAGCAATCAGGTCAACCAGATCGCCGGGCCCCGCTGACCCCCGCCCCGCCCGAGCGATGAACGGCCCCCGCATCGCCGACGCGGAGCGCGGCTCGAGCGTGCTCGGCGCCGGGCTCGGCTTCGTGGTGCTGCTCAGCTTCCTGCTGCTCGCCACCCAGCTCCTGCTCGGCCTCTACGCGCGGTCGCTCGTCTCGAGCGCCGCGTTCGACGCGGCTCGCACGGCGTCCGGCGCCGGCGACGCCGAGCCCGCCTCGCTGCTGGCGGCCCGCCGCCTCGCCGAGCAGCGCCTGGACGAGCAGCTCCCGGGCGCAGCGGCGATCGAGTGGGGCCCGCTCGACGCCGACGTGGTCGAGCTCACGGTCCGCTCGCCGGCGCCGGCGGTGCTGCCCGGCTACTCGCCGACCGTCGAGCGGCGGGTGCGCATGCGCGTGGAGCGGGTGCGATGACGCCGCGCTGGCGGGACGAGGACGGCTACGTGGGCGGCATGGAGGCCATGCCGTTCGGCATCCTGGTGTTCGTGGTGTGCATCCTGCTCGTGGCGCAGGGCTGGGCGGTGCTCGAGGCGAAGCAGGCGGCGGGCGCTGCGGCGCGCGAAGCCGCCCGCAGCTTCGTGGAGGCAGGCACGCCGCCCGCGGCCGCGCTGGCCGAGGCGCACGCCGTGGGCCTGGCCGCGCTGGCGGCCCACGGCGGGGACCCGGCCGCGGCCACGCTGCGTCTCGACGGTCCGGTCCGCCTCGTGCGCTGCGAGCGGGTCACCTTCGAGGCCACCTACACAGCGACAGCGGTCGGGCTTGCGCTGCTCGGCCGGGCGACGGGGGCTCTGACCGTCACCGCCCGCCACAGCGAGGTCGTCGATCCCTACCGGTCGGGCCTCCCAGGCGAGGCGAGCTGTGCCCGCCCGTGACGAGCGGGGCGGCGCCCTGCTGCTCGTGCCCGCGCTGTTCCTCGTGGCCCTCACGCTGGCTTCGATCGCATTCGACTTTGCCGCTCGCTTCGAGGCCCAGCGCGAGCTGGTCTCGGCGGCGCAGGCCGCGGCGAACGACGCAGCCACCGAGGGCCTCGACGACGAGGCCCTCACCGCCGGGCTCGGCTACCGGATCGACCCCCGTCTGGCCGAGGCCGCAGCCCGCCGCTCGGTGGCGGCTCGGGGCGGCGCCGGCCGTTTCGAGGGCCCAGCCGAGGTGGTGGCCGACGTGTCGAACGCCGGCCCGCCGACCGTGCGGGTGACGGTGCGCGCTCGGGCCCGGCGGCTGTTCGCTCCGGCGCTCGGCCGGCGCGGCTTCGACGACCTCCAGGCCAGCGCCGACGCCGTCGTGGTGCTGCGCTGATGGGCGCCAGCCTGCCGGTCGAACGCCAGGCCGATGGTCAGCTGGTGGCCGTCAAGCATGTGGCCGACCCCGCCGGCCGGAAACGCCTCGCCCGGGAGGCCGAGCTCCTGCGCCGGGCGGAGCACCCGAACGTGGTGCGCCTCGTGGCCGCGGAAGACGACGAGCTGCGGACCCGCTTCGTGACCGCCACCACCGCCGCCGACCTGACGCCGGGCGACGCCGCGGCGGCGGTGGCCGTGGCGATCGCGCTGGCGGCCGCCGTCGACGAGCTGCACCGGGCCGGCGTCGCCCACAACCGCATCGCCGGCGACCACGTGCTGATCGGCACGGCCGGCGAGCCGGTGCTGTGCGGCTTCGCCGACGCAGTGCTGCGCGCCCACGCCGACGCCGCCGCCGGGCGGGCCGCGCAACAGCGCGACGTCGCCGGCGTGGGCGCCGTGCTGGAGGAGCTGCTGGACCGCGCGCCGCGGCCCTCCGGCCTGCG
>JBJXGF010000191.1:0-10947 GCA_046153015.1 Acidimicrobiales bacterium
GGCGGGCGGCGACGCGTCGGTCGTCACCCTCGCCCCGCCCCCCGCCGTGCAAGCCGGGGCCGAGGTCCGAGCCCTCGGCCGCCGGCTGACCGGATGAGCGTGGCGAAGCCGGGCGGCCGAGCGAGCGCCAGCGAGCCGGGGATTGCCGCAGGGCGCGTCGGACCCGCTGGATAACGTGTTCGCCGTGCCCCGCTTCTACGTGACCACCCCGATCTACTACGTGAACGACGCGCCGCACATCGGGCACGCTTACACCACTTTGTGCGCCGACGCGTTCGCCCGGTGGCACCGCCTGATCGGCGACGAGACGTTCTTCCTGACCGGCACCGACGAGCACGGGCTGAAGGTGCTGCGCTCCGCCGAGGCGGCCGGGCGGACCCCGCTAGAGCACGCCGACGCCAACAGCGCCCGGTTCCGGGCGGCGTGGGCCGAGCTCAACCTGTCCAACGACGACTTCATCCGCACCACCGAGCCGCGCCACGTCAAGTCCGTCCAGACCTTCCTGCAGCGGGTGTATGACAACGGCTACATCTACAAGGACACCTACGACGGGCTCTACAACGTGTCCGACGAGGCGTACGTCACCGAGAGCGAGGTGAGCGAGGAGGATCTCGCGTCGGGCCGGGTCACCCGGATGCGGGAGGAGAACTACTTCTTCAAGCTCTCCGCCTTCGAGCAGCGCCTGCTCGACTGGTACGAGGCGAACCCCGGCGTGGTGACGCCGGTCGGGCGGCGCAACGAGGCGATGGGGATCATCCGCCAGGGCCTGCGCGACATCTCGATCACCCGCACCTCGATCGACTGGGGCGTGCCGGTGCCCTGGGACGACGCCCACGTCTTCTACGTGTGGTACGACGCGCTGATCAACTACGCCACCGCCGTCGGCTACGGCGCCGACGAGGAGCGCTTCGCCGCGTGGTGGCCCTCGTGCACCCACCTCATCGGCAAGGACATCCTGCGCTTCCACTGCGTGTACTGGCCGGCGATGCTGCTGGCCGCCGGCGTGGAGAGCCTGCCCCGCTTCGGGGTGCACGGCTGGTTGCTCATCGGCGGCGAGAAGATGTCGAAGTCCAAGCTGAACCAGATCGCCCCGGCCGACCTCGTGCGCGACTTCGGCGTCGACGGGTTCCGCTATTGCATCCTGCGCGACAACCCGTTCGGCCCCGACTCGGACTTCTCCTACGAGGGCATCGTCCAGCGCTACAACACCGATCTCGCCAACAACCTGGGCAACCTGCTGTCTCGGGTGGCCACCGTGGTGGGCAGCAAGTGCGGCGGCGTGGGGCCCGCCCCCCGGGCCGACAGCCCGCTGTCGGCAGCCGCGGCCGAGGCGCTGTCGGGCGCGCAGGCGGCCTGGGCCGAGCTGGCGCCCTCGAACGCGCTGGAGGCCTCGTGGCGGCTCATCCGCGAGGCCAACGCCCACCTCGAGGCCAACGAGCCTTGGAAGGCCGAGCCCGGCCCGGAGGTGGACGCCGTGCTCGGCGACGCGCTCGAGGTGCTGCGCCTGGTGGCCCTGCTGGCCACCCCGGCGATGCCCGCCACCTGCGAGGAGGTGTGGCGGCGGATCGGCCTGCCCGGCTCGCCGGCCTCGCAGCGCTTGCCCGCCGCCGGCGCGTGGGGCGGGTACCCCGGCGGCCTCGCCGTGGAGAAGGCCGCCCCGCTCTTCCCCCGGATCAAGGCCTGATGCGCTGGATCGACAACCACTGCCACCTCCCCGCCGAGCCCGCCGCCGCGGCCGAGGTGCTGGCCGCGGCGCGCGCCGCCGGCGTGGAGCGCCTGGTGGTGGTGGGCGCCGATCTGGCCTCGGCTCGGGCGGCGGCGGCGCTGGCCGCGGCCGAACCGGGTGTGTGGGCCACCGCCGGCGTGCACCCCCACGAGGCGAGCGGTGGCCTCGCCGGCCTCGCCGACCTGCTCGCCGAGCCGAAGGTGGTGGCGGTGGGGGAGTGCGGGCTCGATTACTGGTACGACCACTCGCCCCGCCCCGTGCAGCGCGATGTGTTCGCCGCCCAGATCGACCTCGCCCACGAGCGCGGGATGCCGCTGATGATCCACACCCGCGACGCCTGGGACGACACGTTCGCCCTCCTCGCCGAGCGGGGCGCGCCCGAACGCACGGTGTTCCACTGCTTCACCGGCGGCCCGGGCGAGGCGGAGCGCTGCCTCGCGCTGGGCGCCTACCTGTCGTTCTCGGGGATCGTGAGCTTCAAGAACGCGGCCGACGTGCGGGCCGCCGCCGCGCGCTGCCCGCTGGAGCGGCTGCTGGTGGAGACCGACTCGCCGTACCTGGCGCCTGCGCCGCACCGAGGCCGCCCGAACCAGCCGGCGTACGTGGTCCACGTGGGCGAGGCGCTGGCCGCCGCCCGCGGCGTCGAGCCGGCCGAGATCGCCGCCGCCACCTGGAGCAACGCCGAGCGCTTCTACGGGCTGGGGTGACGTACTCCGGCGCGGAGCTCGCTGCGCTGCTGGCCGAGGCCGGCATCGAGCCGAGCCGGTCGCTCGGCCAGAACTTCGTTGTCGACCCGAACACCGTGCGCCGCATCGTCCGCCTCGCCGGCGTCGGCCCGGGGGAGCGGGTGGTCGAGGTGGGCGCCGGGCTCGGCTCGCTCACCCGGGCCCTCCTCGACGCGGGCGCCGAGGTCACCGCGGTGGAGATCGATCGGCGTCTCACGCCGATCCTGCGCCGCCGCCTCGAGCCCGAAGGCGTGCGGGTGGTCGAGGCCGACGCCCTGCGAGTGGACTGGCCGGCCCTGCTCGGCGAGGGCGGCCCGCCGTGGCGCCTGGTGGCGAACCTGCCCTACAACGTCGGCGTCCCGATTGTGCTCACCGTGCTGGAGCAGGCGCCGATGGTGCACGACCTGGTGGTGATGCTCCAGCGTGAGGTGGCAGAGCGGCTGGCGGCCCGCCCTGGCCAGAAGGCGTACGGCGCGCCGTCGGTGAAGGCCGCCTACTGGGCCGACGCCGCGCTGCTGGGCACGGTGCCGCCCTCGGTGTTCCTGCCCCGCCCTCACGTGGAGTCCGCGCTGGTGCACCTAGTGCGCCGCGCCCCGCCGCCCCCCGCCGACCGGGTCGAGCGAGGCTGGCTGTTCGCCCTGGTCGAGGCCGGGTTCGGCCAGCGCCGCAAGATGCTGCGCCGTTCGCTCGCCGGCCTGGCGACCGACGCGCAGCTCCTCGCCGCCGGCGTGGACCCCACCGACCGCGCCGAACGGCTCGACCTCGGAGCCTGGGCCCGCCTGGCCGAGGCGGCCGCCGCCGGGCGAGGGAACCCAGCTCCGCCGCCCGGCCGCGTCGGGAGACGCTAGCCTCGCTGGCCGTGGCGGTCGTTCCCGCAGTGCTCGACGCGCCGGCGAAGCTCACGGTGGAGCTGCGCGTGGTCGGCGTGCGCGCCGACGGGTACCACCTCCTCGACGCGGAGATGGTCACGATCGATCTGTGCGACACCCTGCACCTCACCGCCGGCGAGGGGGTGGAGGTGGTCGACGAGATCGTCGGCGCGGCCGCCGGGGGCGCCGCCGCCCTCGCCGCCGGCGGCGGGCACGAGAACATCGTGTCCCGCGCCCTCGCCCTCGCGGGGCGTCGCGCCCGGGTGAGGATCCACAAGCGCATCCCGGTGGGCGGGGGCCTCGGCGGGGGTTCGGCCGATGCGGCGGCGATCCTGCGCTGGGCCGGCCGGGGCGACGACGTGGCGCTGGCCGCCCGTCTCGGCGCCGACGTGCCGTTCTGCCTCTCGGGCGGGCGGGCCCGGGTGGGAGGCGTGGGGGAGGCGATCACGCCGCTGGCGCCGCTGGCCCGCACGTTCACGCTGCTGACCCCGCCGTTCGGCTGCTCGACGGTGGAGGTCTACCGCGCCTGGGACCGCCTGGGCGGCCCCACCGGCGAGGGGCGCAACGACCTCGAGGCCGCCGCCCTGGCCGTGGAGCCCCGGCTGGCGGAGTGGCGCGACCGCCTGGCCGCGGCAACGGGCAAGGCGCCGTCGCTCGCCGGCTCGGGCGCGACGTGGTTCGTGGACGGCGCCCACCCCGGCGAGGGCCGGGTGGTGGTGCGAACCACCGCGTGAGGCGGAGCTGAGGCCGGGCCGGAGGCGCGGCCGCCCGAAACCGGCGCTACTTACCGGCGCTACTTACCGGCGCTACTTACCTCTTGCCCGGCGTTGGAACCGCGTGCGGCGGAGCATCTTCTTGTGCTTCTTCTTGCGCATGCGCTTGCGGCGCTTCTTGATCAGCGAACCCATGAGGGCGCCAACCGTAGCCGCGCGGGGCCGGCGGTGGAAACTTTGCGATGAGGTGAAATCTCCCGCCCGCTCCGCCGTTCTCCTCCACGAGCGGGAACCTGAGGCCCCTCCATCGAAAGGACCACGCGATCAACTCCAGCAACGCCCTCCCGCGTTGCCCGGCGGCGGCTGGCCGGCGGGCGCGAGGCGGGGCGGACCATCCTCTCGGCGGAGAGGGGCGCTCGGCTTGGGCCGGGCGGGTCCGGCCCGGTGAGGCGGGCCGAGCGGCGACGGAGCGTGGTTCCCTATGCCCGGCGGCGTAACTGCCGGCCGCTGGGCAGCCCCTTCGGGGACGATGGAGGGGCCAAGGCAGCACTTGGTCCCCCTAGCTGCCGGGCCGACCACCCGGCGTATTCACACCACGTGGCTCAGACCCTTCGACAGCCCATCGTAGATTACTCGCCGGTGCACAGCGGCGAGGGCGCGACGGCGGCTTCCGGCAGCGACGACGAGCGGCTGCTCGTCGATCGCGCCCGGAGCGATCCGAACGCCTTCGCGGCCCTCTACCGTCTCTATCTCCCGAGGATCCATGCGTTCGCGTATCGCCGATCACGCTCACGGGAAGTGGCCGAGGACGTCACCGCGGCCACGTTCGAGCGCGCCTACCGGCAGCTCGACAACTTCGAGTGGCGCGGCGGCGGGTTCGGGTCGTGGCTGTTCCGGATCGCGGCGAACGAGCTCGCGGACTATTACCGCAGCCAGCAGCGGTCCAAGAGCGACCGCGGCCAGCAGGCCATGGGCGCGCTGCACTCGCCGGCCAGCTTCGACGACGTGGATCACATCGAGACCGACGAGTCCTCGGCCAAGCGGCTCCTGGCCGCGCTCGACAAGCTCAACCCCCGCTACCAGCAGGCGATCTCGCTGCGGTACCTGGCGGGGCTTTCCCACGACGAGGCCGCACTGGCCATGGGCTCGTCGAAGCCGGTGATGGCCGTGACCTTGAGCAGAGCCCTGAGAGCGCTGAGAAGCGCGATGGAGAAGATGGGTCCCATGCACGGAGAGGAGGCGTCATGAGCACGAACGACGATCTCCGCAACCAGCTCGAGCGCCTCGGGCGGATGCCGGCGCCGGCGCCGCGTCCCGAGTTCGTCGAGAAGCTGCTGCCTCGGCTCACCCTGCTCGACGAGGTCAGCGTTGCGCCCGAGCCCGTCGACCTCCTGCGTCGGCGCAATCGGACCCGCGTCGCCACCTTCGCCGCCGCGGCCGCCATGGTCGTGGCCGCCGTCGGCTTCTACGCCACCACTGTCGGCGACGGGAACGACGTCCCGGTGACCACCCTGTCGCTCTCCACCGACGCCAGATTGCGGGTGGAGCCCCCCGAGGGCGGAGGGACCGACATCGACCAGCCCAGGCAGGTGGAGGCCCCGATCGGCTCGACCGTGACCTGCATCACCCCGGGCCAGCTCTTCGACCAGTCGGGCAACGCGGTGTCCTGCGTGGCCGGCGAGGAGTTCGTGGTCATCGACGACAACGGCAAGGGCAAGCTCGTGCCGGCCAACAGCGCCGAGGCCCGGCCCAAGCCGACCTCCGCGCGGTCGGTGGAGCTGGCCAAGGCCGGCTCCACCACCGTCCCGACGACCTCCCAGCCGCGCGTGGAGCCGACCGATTCCGGGGCGACGTCCGGCCCGACCGGTGCGACCGGCTCGACCGATGTGACCGGCTCGACCGGCTCGTCGGCGGCGGGCTCCGCCGCCCCGTCGACAGAGCCCGCCGGGGCCGCGTCCACCGCTACGCCTGCGGTCAAGCCGCAGCCCCAGGCGCAGACCACCGCCGCGCCGCCCAAGCCGGATCGCACGGTGACCCTCGTGAAAGAAGCCGGGGGCGTCCGCGTCAAGTGGGCCTGGCCGGCCCGCAGCGACGACAAGTTCCACATCCTGCGCACGATCTCGACCACGAGCTCGGCGCCGAGCACCCCGATCGACAACAACCAGGTGGCGCAGGTGGCTGGCGCCGAGCGGTCCTACCTCGACACGGTGCCGAAGAGCGCGGTGCGGGTCCGCTACCGGGTGCTGGTGGTCCCCGCCGGCGGGGGCGAGGTCGAGGCGCTGGACGAGGCCGAGGCGACGTTCGAGACGGGCTTGAAGCCCTCGGGTGAGCTCGACCGCCCGACCGGTGAGCCGGGCGAGGGCCGCTAGAACGGCCGCCGGGCGCGGGGGCGGGTGTGCCCCTGCGCTCGGGCGCCAGGCGATACCGTGGGGTCCGCCCTGGCGGGTAGTTCAATCGGCAGAACGCCTGACTTTGGATCAGGAGGTCGCAGGTTCGATCCCTGCCCCGCCAGCTATGCCTGACCGTTCGTTGACCGCGCTGGTGCTCGCCGCCGGCGCCGGAGTGCGCATGCGCTCGACCCGACCCAAGCCGCTGCACCTGCTGTGCGGGCGGGCGATGCTGCTCTACGTGCTCGACGCCGTGGGGGCGCTCGCGCCCGACCGGGTGATCGTGGTGGTGGGCCACGGCGCCGAGCGGGTCACGAAGAAGCTCAACGACGAGGCGCTCCACGTCCCGATCGAGTTCGTCGAGCAGGCGGTGCAGCGCGGCAGCGCCGACGCGGTGGGCGCGGGACTGGCGGCGATCCCGTCCGACGATCTCGACGACGACGGCGACGTCCTGGTCGTGCCGGGCGACACGCCGCTGCTCTCGGCCGGCACGGTCCGCGCCCTGCTGGCCCGCCACCGCGCCGGCGACTCGGCGTGCACGCTGCTGGCCGCCGGCCCGCACCACCCGGCCGGCCCCGGGCCCCGGGTGGTGCGGGCCCGGGCCGGCTCGGTCGCCCGGGTCGCCCCGCTCGAGCGCGCCGAGCGCGAGGGCGACGAGGAGGCCCTCGCCAGCGGGGAGGTGGCCACGCTCGTGTACTGCTTCCGGCGCAGCGTGCTGGCCCCGGCCCTGCGCCGCCTCCAGCCCGACCACCCCCTCGGCGAGAAGCAGCTCTCCGACGTGGTGGCCGTGCTCCACCAGGCCGGCTACCGGGTCGACGCCCACCTCGTGGACGATGCCGCCGAGCTGGCCTCGGTGCACGACCGGGTGCAGCTCGCCGCCGCCGAGGCCGAGCTGCGCCGCCGGATCAACCGCGGCTGGCTCGAGGCCGGGGTCACGATGGTCGACCCGGAGCGCACGTACATCGACGCCACCGTGCGCCTCGGCGGCGACGTGACGCTGTTCCCGAACACGATCCTGCAGGGCCGCACCTTCGTGGGCGACGGCGCGGTGATCGGCCCCGACGCTCGGCTGGTGGACTGCATGGTCGGCGCCGGGGCGCGAGTCGACAAGTCGGTCGGGGTCGACGCCGAGATCGGCCCGAGCGCGGTGATCGGCCCCTTCGCCGTGCTCGAACCCGGCGCCCAGGCGCCGGCGGGCGGCCGAGTGGCGCCGTTCACGGTCGAGCGCTGCTCCGACCTCGACCGGGGGTGACGCCGCAGCGCACCGCCTGGTCGTTTGTACGAGCCGCCGTCGAGCGGCCAAGCTGAGCGCCGCAGCGAGGCTGGGGTCTGGGGCCTGGGAGCGCAGCGCCCAGCGACAGGACCAGCCGAGCCCGCCGGCGAGTGAAGGACGAGCGACGTGGAGTACCTCACCAAGAAGCGGCTCTACCTGGTGTCGGGGCGCTTCAACAGCGATCTCGCCGACGGCGTCGCCGAGATCCTCGGGGTGCCGCTGGGCGAGGCGAACATCGCCCCGTTCCAGAACGGCGAGATCCACTGCCGCTTCGCCGAGTCGATCCGCGGGTCGGACGTGTTCATCATGCAGACCCACGCCGGCACCGAGGACGGCTCGATCAACGACGCGCTCATGGAGCACCTGATCATGGTCGACGCCGCGCAGCGGGCCTCGGCCAAGCGGATCACGGTCGTGGCGCCGTTCTTCGGCTACGCCCGCCAGGACCGCAAGGCCGAGGGGCGCGAGCCGATCTCGGCCAAGCTCGTGGCCAACCTGTTCACCGCGGCCGGCGCCAAGCGGCTGGTGTCGGTTGACCTGCACTCCGGCCAGATCCAGGGCTTCTTCGACGGCCCCGTCGACCATCTCACCGCCATGCCTGTGCTGGTGGCCTGGATGGAGCAGTTCGGCGACGACCTCGTGGTGGTTTCACCCGACGCCGGGCGGGTGAAGGTGGCCGAGCGCTACGCGAAGGGCCTCCACGCCGACCTCGCCATCGTGCACAAGCGCCGGGTGCGGGGCGAGGGCGTCGAGGCCCGGGCCGTGGTCGGCGACGTGGAGGGCCGCAGCTGCGTGCTGATCGACGACATGATCGACACCGCCGGCACGATCGTCGCCGCCGCCGAGCAGCTCAAGCAGCACGGGGCCGCCCACGTGTACGCGGCCGCCACCCACGGCGTCTTCTCGGGCCCGGCGATCGACCGGATCAAGAACTCGGCGATCGAGAAGGTGGTGATCACCGACACGCTGCCGCTGCCGCCCGAGAAGCAGATCGACAAGATCGAGGTGATGTCGGTGGCTCACATCCTCGCCGACGCGATCATGGCGGTGTTCGCCGACACCAGCGTCAGCGAGATCTTCGGCGGCGAGAACCAGTCGTAGTACACTGGCGGGCTGTTTGATCGGGCTGCCTTGGCCGGCTGACTGGGAGCGAGCTTCTGATGGACATCGTGCTGACGGCTGAGACGGGGCGGCCCACCGGTTCCCGGGCGGCCGGCAGGCTCCGCCGCGAGGGCAAGATCCCCGGCGTGGTCTACGGCCTGGGGATGATCCCGGTGGCGGTCACGGTGCCGTGGCCCGATCTGCGCCGCGCGCTCACCACCGCGGCGGGCCTGAACGCGCTGATCAACCTCAAGGTCGCGGGGCAGGACCGGCTCACGATCGTGAAGGACATGCAGCGCCACCCGATCCGCCGTGACGTGATGCACGTCGATTTCCTGGCGGTCGACGTCGACGTGGCGATCGAGGTCGAGGTGCCGATCACGCTCACCGGCGAAGCGCACGAGGTGTCGGTTCAGGGCGGCCTCGTCGACCAGGCCATGCACCGGCTCGCGGTGATGGCCAAGCCGGGCGACATCCCGGACGAGCTGACCCTCGACGTGAGCGGCCTGTCGCTCGGCGCCACGCTGACCGTGGCCGACATCGCGTTGCCCGCCGGCGTCACCGCCAACGCCGCGCCCGACGAGGTCGTGGTGTCCACCTCGATCACCCGCGCCGCGGCCTCCGAGGCCGAGGAAGGCGCAGAGGCCGAGGCCGGCGGCGCTGAGGGCGGCGGCGACGGTGGTGAAGAGGGCTGAGCGACTACCTCGTCGTCGGGCTCGGCAATCCCGGCGCCGAGTACGCCCGCACCCGCCACAACGTGGGGGCTGAGACGGTCGAGCTGTTGGCCGCCCGCCACGGCGGGCGGCTGCGGCGCGGGAAGGAGCAGGCGCTGGTCGACGAGGTGACGATCGCCGCGAAGCGGGTGGCGCTGGCCTTTCCGCAAACCTACATGAACCGCTCGGGCGACTCGGTCGGGCTGCTCGTGCGCCGCTACCACGTGTCGGGCCCGGCGCAGGTGGTGGTGGTGCACGACGAGCTCGATCTGCCCACCGGCCGGGTCAAGGTGAAAGAGGGCGGCGGGCTGGCCGGCCACAACGGCCTGCGCTCGATCAAGGAGCACCTGCACAGCGACGCGTTCCTGCGCATCCGGATCGGGGTCGGGCGCCCGCCCAACAGCCAGGCCGGCGCCGACTACGTGCTGCGCCGACCGGGCAAGGCCGAGCGGGTCGAGCTCGACGTGGCGGTGCAGGAGGCGGCCGACGCCCTCGAGCACCTCGTCGCCCACGGCGTGGCCGACGCGATGAACCGCTACAACCGGTCGCCGGAATGAAGCGGGTGCTCGCCCTCCTGGCCGCAGCGGCCATGGTGGCGGGCGCGCTGATCGTGCGCAGCCGCCTCGACGGAGGCGGCGACGGCGGGGCGCCGGGGAGCGGGCCGTCGGGGGGCGGCGAGGCCGTCTCCCTCGTGTGCGTCAGCGAGGCGATGGCCGCCTGCCGACGCGCCGCCGAGGGTGTGGCCGACGTGACCGTCGTCGGCGCCGACGCCGCGGCCACCGCCGCGACGCTGAGCGCAGCCTCGTTCGACCCGGCCGCCGGCTCGGTGTCGGCGTGGGTGGCGCCGGCCGCGTGGGCGGCGATCGTGTCCGACACCCGTCGGCGGGAGCTGGCGGCCGAGCTCTTCTCCGGGGCGGCCGCCGAGCCCCTGGCCCGCTCGCCGCTGGTGATGGTGGCCTGGGCCGACCGGGCGGCCGCGCTCGAAGCGGCGTGCGGCGCGCCGCTCGGCTGGCGCTGCGTAGGCGACTCGGCGCCGGCCGGCTGGGCCCGTCTCGGCGGCAACGCCGCGTGGGGCGCAGTGAAGCCCGGCCATCGCGACCCGAGCCGTTCCGCCACCGGCCTCCTCACGCTCGGCCACCTCGCCGCGTCGTACTTCGGCCGGGTCGAGTTCGCCTCGCAGGACCTGCCCGGCGAGTTCAGCGCCTGGCTCGGGGGCCTCGAGCGCCAGGTGCCGGACTTCGCCCCGCCGGCCGGCTCGCCGCTCGCCCAGCTCCTCGCCCAGGGGCCCTCCGCCTACGACGTGGTCGGCGACACCGAGGCCGAGGCCCGGGCCGCGGTCGGCACCGCTCGCTACGGCGACGCCTTGCGGGTGGTGTACCCGCAGCCCGCCGCGGTCGCCGACCTGGCGCTGCACGTGGTGGCCGCCGCGCCGGGGGCGCG
>JBJXGF010000195.1:0-4489 GCA_046153015.1 Acidimicrobiales bacterium
CGCGGGCGAGCCGGTCGACCGGGCCTCGGGCATCGAGGCCGCGCCGGGCCCGTGGGTGGCGGGGGCCGACTTCTTCGGCCAGAGCGTCTTCACCCCCGCCGCCCTGGCGCCGCCGGGCGCGCCCGGCGCCGCGCCGGTGCGGGTGCTGCCCGCCCCGCTCGAGCCGCTGCCCGATCCGGCCAGCGCACCGGCGCTGCGCACCGGCAGCAGCGACGACATGGTGGCCCTCGCGCAGCGCCGGCTGGAGCAGCTCGGCTTTCGGCCGGGCAACACCGAGGGGCGCTACACCCCGCAGACCGCCTCGGCGGTCATGGCCTTCCAGAAGCACGAGGGCATCGCCCGCAATGGCAGCATCAACGCCGAGACCTGGGAGCGGCTGGCCGCCCCGCAGGGTCAGAGCCCGACGCTGGCGTACCGCATGCCCCGCGTGGAGGTCGACATCGACCGCCAGGTGGCCTTCGTCATGTTCTCGCCGAGCGAGGTCTACACGCTCAACGTGTCGAGCGGCGGCGGGTACCGCTACAGCACGAAGGGCGGCGGGACCGACGTGGCGAACACCCCTCGCGGCGAGTTCTACGTCCAGCGCCGCATCAACGGGATCCGGGTGTCGGACCTCGGCGAGCTGTACCGGCCGCTCTATTTCACCGGCGGGTACGCCATCCACGGCTCGAACAGCGTGCCCGGCTACCCGGCCAGCCACGGGTGCGTGCGGGTGAGCAACGCCGACATCGACTGGCTCTTCGACCGGCTGCCCAACGGCGCGCCGGTGGTGGTCAAGGACTCGGTCACACCCGACGAGCTGCTGAAGATCGACGCCCCCCTTCACCTGGGCGACCTCGGCCTGCTCGGCCACGCGCCCGCCACCTGAGCCGCGCCCGGCTTCGCTCCGCTCAGCCGCGTCGTCCTGGGGGCTGCGCCCCCAGACCCCATCCGCGGCCGGCTCGCTGGCGCTCGCTCGGCCGCCCGGCTTCGCTTCGCTCAGCCGCCCCCTTCGCGCTCTTCGATCCAGAGGCGGTGGGCGTAGGTCCGCGGGTACCAGGATCGGCTGATCCGCCAGATCAGCGCCCGGCCTGCCTCGGCCGAACCCTGGGGGGCGCGCGGCTCGGTGCCCTCGAGCCGATAGCCGAGCCGCCCGGGGATGCGGGCGCACACGGAGTTGGCGACGTCGCAGTGGATCTCCACGGCCTGCACCGAGTCGACGGTGAAGGAGCCCCACGTGAGGGCGGCGGCAGCGGCCGTGGCGATGCCCCGGTTGAGGCGGTCGGCGTGCACCCAGCAGCTCAGCACGTGGGAGGCGTCGTCGCGCACGGCGAGCCCTGCGCTGCCCACGCAGTCCCCGCCGGCGGCGAACAGGCCGTAGGCGAAGCCCTTGCCGGCCTCCCAGGACCACGCGCACCAATCGAGGAACGCCCGGCCTTCGTCGGGGCTCGGAGCGGCCTGCGCCCAGGACTCCCAGGGGCGGAGGTGCTCGATGCTCTCCGAAACAGCCCTCAGGTAGGCGCCGAGGTCGGCGTCGGTCCAGGCACGCGCCTCCACCAGCTGCGTGGCGAGGCGGCGAGGCGGCGCACTCGGTTGCGCGCTCGGATGCTCGGCCATCGTGGACGGCCAGGTTACTAGAGGGCGAGCGCAGCGAGCCCTGCCGACCGTGCGAACGCCAGCGAGCCGGGCGGCGATAGGGTCTGGCGGCGCAGCCCCCAGCAACAACACAGGCGAGCGCAGCGAGCCGGGCGGCGGCCCGGAGCGGGCCGCAATGGCGCGCCGGCCGGCTACCGTCGACCAGCAGTATGCGCACTGAGCGCTCCCTGCTCGACGACGTGATGCCCACCTGGCATTGGCGGACCCGGCGGACGCACTGGGTCGAGGCCGAGCCCGAGGCCGCGTTCGAGCTGGCTCGCCGGGTGACGGTGGCCGAGGTGCCGTTCACGGCGCGGCTGCGGGCCATCGGCGCCCTGCCCGGGCGGGTCGCGGGCTTCGAGCCGGCCGCGCCCCGGCCCGTGACCCTGTTCGACGATCTGCTCGAGCAGGGGTTCTCCGTGCTCGAGCTCCGTCCGGGCCGGGAGCTCGTGCTCGGCCGGGTGGGCCAGTTCTGGCGCTGGGGCGGCACGATCAGGCGGGAGGTGATCGGCCGGGAGCGCTTCGACGCCTTCGGCGAACCCGGCTTCGCCAAGGCGGCGATCTCGTTCCGGGCCGAGCCGGCCGACCTGGGCTCGCTGCTGGCGGTCGAGACCCGGGTGGCGGCGACCGACCGCACGACCTACCGCCGCTTCAACCGCTACTGGCTGATCGGCGCCTGGGCCAACCGGGTGACGAGGGCGCAGCTCTTGCGGGCGGTAGCGCAGCGGGCGCGCAACTGAACACGGACCGGGCGAAAAGTGCGATCCTGATCCTCATGCTTGAGGAAACCACGCCGAAATAGACAACATGGGGCGCTCAACCCACCACGCTGCGCGCCAACAGTGGGGCTGGTCGGCAGACCTCGTGGCCCCGCAGGGCGCCGCGCGGCCCGCCCCCGCCGCCGTTCTCCGCGCCGCAGGGCCGGCGCCCAGCTCCGGCCCCGCCGTTCGCCAGCGCACCCGACCGCCGATCGTGCGGGCCAAGCTGCTCGGCATCGCGGTGATGGCCGCCGCCGCGGCGGTGATCCCGTCGCTCACCGCGTACCGCGTGACGATCCTGGTGATCCTCGGGGCCGTCGCTGCTCCCCTGCTCGTGTGCTGCGACCGTCTGGCGCCCTCTGCGTGGAGCAACCAGGCGCAGGTGACGATCGACGTGATGACTGCGATCGGCGCGGTGTTCTTCGTCCCCGGGCTGTGGCCAGCGGCGGCGGTGGTGATCGGCGTGGAGGTGGCGTCGGTCGCCACGCTGTTCGGTCTGCGGCTCTGCCTCGCCCTCGCCGCGCTCGGCTGGACCGGGCTCGCCGTGGCCGCTGCGCTCGCCCATCCAGCACCCCCGCACGCCGCCCTCACCCTCACCGCGCTCGGCCTGGTGCTGCCCTCGCTGACCGTGATCGCCTGCTGGACCGCGCAGCGCGAGCACACGGCCAGCCGCCGGCTCGACGAGGTGGTCGACGCCGCGACCGTGCTGCTCTGGGAGTCCGACCTCGCCACCGGCGAGATGCTCTCGGTGAGCGGGAACGTGGTCGAGCTGCTGGGCTACACCCCCCAGGAGTGGCTGACGCTGGACTCGCGCACGAAGATCCACCCCGACGACCTCGACGGCTACTGGATCTCCGAGGCGCACGGCCTCGAGCCCGGCCAGCTCGTGGCCCGAGAGGCGCGCATCCGGCACAAGGACGGCCACTACGTCTGGGTGCGGGACCTCGTGCGCCGCTCGCCGGGCCCGGGCAGCAGCCGGCTGCTCGGCGTGCTGTTCGACATCACGCCGATCAAGCAGGCGCAGGCCGAGCTGACCCAGTACCTCGACGTGGTCAGCCGGCTGCCGATCGCCGTGCTGATCTGCCGCCTCGGCGACCGCAGCGGGGACAGCAACGGGGACAGCTGCCCAGCCGCCGGGCTCACCGTGACCAAGGCGAACCCGGCCGCGGCCCGCCTGCTCGGCCCCGGCGCCTCGCCGCTCGGGCCGCCCCGGGGGGCCCTGGCCCGCCTACTGGCCGACCCGCGGGCGGCCGACGCGTTGGCGGAGGGCGCCGTGGGGCGCCCGGCGAGCGTGGCGCGGGCCGAGATCCCCGCCGAGAGCGGCGCCCGGCGCATCCTCGACGTGGAGGTGGTGCCGCTGCCCGACCGGCACGTGGCCCTGACCTTGGCCGACGTGACCGAGTCGGCGCTGGCCGAGCGCACCGTGCGCTGGCAGGCCGAGCACGACCCGCTCACCGGGCTGGCCAACCGCAGCACGCTGATGAACCGCCTCGACCAGGCGCTCGAGACCTCGGCCCGCACCGGCGCCGAGGTGGCGCTGCTGCTGATGGACCTCAACCGGTTCAAAGAGGTCAACGACGAGTTCGGCCACGTCGCCGGGGACGAGCTGCTGCGCGAGGTGGCGGACCGCCTCCGCTCGTGCCTGCGCGCCTCGGACCTCGTCGCCCGCCTCGGCGGCGACGAGTTCGCCATCCTGCTCACCCGGGCCGGCGACCAGCGCGCCGCCGAGGAGGCGGCCGGCCGGCTCGGCGCGGTGTGCGCGAAGCCCGTGCCCATCGAGGGGACGGCGGTCGTGGTGGCCGCGGCCACCGGGATCGCCCTGGCCCCCCAGCACGGGTGCGACGCCGCCTCGCTGCTGCGGCGGGCCGACGCGGCGATGTACGAGGCCAAGCGGGCCGGCGCACCCTACCGGGTGAGCGGCGCCTCGCCGCCCTGCGAACCGGCCCCGCTGCGGCGCGAGGCGCCGGCCGGAGGTCGCCGAGCGCTCTAGAGTCCGCCGGATGACCGACGTGGAGTTCGGGGCCGCGCTGGGCGCGCTGGCGGAGGCCGGCGCCCACACGCTGGTGGCGGGGCCCCGCGCCCTCGCCGCGCTGGACGAGCTGGCCGCGCGCGACGGC
>JBJXGF010000203.1:0-6010 GCA_046153015.1 Acidimicrobiales bacterium
GCGTGTCCCGCATCATCACCGCCACGTCCCCAGCGGTCACGACCGAGCGGGGGGACCCGCCGATCGAGGGGAACGTGAAGTAGCTCGCCTCCTCGCCGACCGTGGCGTTGGTCTCGGAGGCGACCACACCGGCGACGAAGTCGCCCTCGAAGACGATCGCGGCCTGCGGCGGGTCGGCGAAGACCCGCACCACCGACTCGGGGAACGTGGTCTGCAGCGCGGTCGCGGCGCCCCCCGAGACGAGCGCGGGGTCGCCCCACATCTCGGCCAGGCGGGCCAGCGCGTCCTTCACGCTCTGGTCGGTCCACGGGAGCTGACGGTTCGCCAGCTGGTCGTAGCGCTCGGGGCCGGCGGTGCGAAGGTACACGTTCTCGAACCAGTCGGTCAGCGTCCAGCCGTCGGCCCCACCGATCGACACCGGGGCCACTCCGTAGGCGGCGATCGTGCGGGCCGCCTGGAGCAGCTCCGGCCACGTCTCGGGCTGGCGGACGCCGGCCTGCTCGAGGAGCCGGGTGTTGTTCCACATCAGCGACTTGTTCGCGGCCTTGAAGAAGACGCCGTAGAGCTGGCCGTCGACGCTGCCGAGGTCACGCCACACCTCCGTGAAGCTGTCCTCGACCTCGCTGCGCACCTCGGCGGGCAGCGCCACGAGCGCGCCCTGCTTGGCGAAGTCGCGCAGCAGACCGGGCTGGGGCAGGAGCGCCACGTCGGGCGGGTTGCCGCCCTGCACCCGGGCGCCGAGCACCGCGGCGATGTTGTCGCCGGTCGAGGTGTAGCTGGTGGCGGCCCCGGTGCGGCGGCTGAACTCGTCCAGCACCTGCTGGAAGTTCGCCTGCTCCGCGCCGGTCCAGAGCCCGGCCACCGTCACCGTCTGGCCGGCGAGGTTGGCGTCGCCGGCCGCGTCCGACGCCCCCTCCTCGTCGCTGCCGCAGCCGGCGGCCACGAGCGCGGCGACCGCCGCCACGGCGAGCAGGCGAAACCGGCGGCCGAACGGGCGACGGCCTTGGGCGCGGAACCTAGGACTGAGCATGGATCACCTCCGAAGAGACCGCTGCGGCGGGGGACGGTTCGCCGTCCTCGATGGCGAGGCCGGTGTCGAGATCGAAGAACTGCGCCCGCTCCACGTCGACGGTGAGCGTCAGGCGCCGGCCCTCGTCGGCGGTGCTGCGGGCAGAGAGCCGGGCGGTGAACGGAGAGTTGCGAGCCGCCTGCGCGTCGAGGCCGTCCTCCCCCACCAGCCCGGTGTCGACCGCCAGCTCCTTCGTGTCCTCGGTCACCACCTGGGGGGCGTCCACCTCGAAGTGCACCTGCAGCTCCGAGCCGAGCCGCTCCACCAGCCGGGGCGTCACGGTCAGCGTCAGCTCGGCGGGGGCGGCGGCGCGTTCGCCCGTGAGCGCCGCATCGTGGAGGTCCTCGGGGCGGATGCCGAGGATCACCGACCGCCCGGCGTACCCGCCCAGCGCGGGCCGCCGGGCCAGCACCTGGGGCCCGAGCGCCAGGCTGGTCGAGCCGAACCGGGCGGTCAGGCCGCCTTCGGGGGTGGCCTCGATGGCGGCCTCCACGAGGTTCATGGCCGGCGAGCCGATGAAGCCGCCGACGAACACGTTCACCGGGTGCTCGTAGAGCCGCTGCGGGGCGTCGAACTGCTGGAGGACGCCGCGCTTCAGCACCGCGACCCGGTCCCCCATGGTCATGGCCTCGACCTGGTCGTGGGTCACGTACACGGTGGTCACGCCGAGCTGGCGCTGGAGGCCCATGACCTCGGCCCGCATCTGCACCCGCAGCTTGGCGTCGAGGTTCGAGAGCGGCTCGTCCATGAGGAACGCCTGCGGCTCACGGACGATCGCCCGCCCCATCGCCACCCGTTGGCGCTGTCCGCCCGAGAGCTCCCGCGGGCGCTTGTCGAGCAGGCCGCCGAGCCCCAGGATCTCGCTGGCGTGGTCGACCCGGCGGCGGATCTCGGCCCTGTCCATCTTGCGGAGCTTGAGGCCGAAGCCGATGTTGTCCCGCACGGTGAGGTGCGGGTAGAGCGCGTAGTTCTGAAAGACCATCGCCACGTCGCGGTCGCGCGGCGGCGCGCGGGTCACGTCGCGCTCGCCGATGAAGACCCGTCCGTCGGACACGTCCTCCAGGCCGGCGATCATGCGCAGGACCGTCGACTTGCCGCAGCCGGACGGACCGACGAGCACGACGAACTCGCCGTCGCCGATGTCCAGGCTCACGTCGTCTACCGCCAGCGTGCCGTCGGCGTAGACCTTGCTCACATGCGCTGCGCGGACCTGGGCCATCGTGGCCCCGTCCCTACCCAGCTCCCGGACGAATCACTCCCTGATTGTGGGTTGGTCGGCGAGGCGCCTCCCGCTCAGGCGCCTCGCCCTCCAGGACCGGTGCCGGGGGCTGCGCCCCGGCACCGCCGCTCACCTGCCGCTCAACGACGGGCGAGGTCGAAGCGGTCGGCGTTCATCACCTTGACCCACGCCGCGGCGAAGTCCCGCACGAACGCGTCCTGCCCGTCGGCGCTGGCGTAGACCTCCGCCAGGGCCCGGAGCTGCGAGTTCGAGCCGAACACGAGGTCGACCGCGGTGGCGGTCCACTTCAGCTCCCCGCTGCTGCGATCGCGGCCCTCGTAGACGTTCTCCGCCGACGAGGCCCGCCACTCGGCGCCCATGTCGAGCAGGTTCACGAAGAAGTCGTTGGACAGCGTCTCGGGCCGGTCGGTGAGGACGCCGTGCGGGGCCTGCCCGGTGTTCGCGTTGAGCACGCGCAGCCCGCCGATAAGCACGGTCATCTCCGGCGCGGTGAGGTTCAGCAGGCTGGCTCGATCCACCAGCAGCTCCTCCTGGCGCCGCTTGTCGCCGGGGCGGAAGTAGTTGCGGAACCCGTCGGCGGTCGGCTCGAGCACCGCGAAGGAGTCGACGTCGGTCAGCTCCTGGGTGGCGTCGGTCCGCCCAGGCGAGAACGGGACCGACACGTCGTGCCCGGCGTTCTTGGCCGCCTGCTCGACCGCAGCGCAGCCGCCGAGCACGATCAGGTCGGCGAGGGACACCCGCTTGCCGCCCGTCTGCGCGCCGTTGAAGGCCGCCTGCACCTCGCCCAGCACGGCCAGCACCTTGGACAGCTCGGCCGGGTTGTTCACCTCCCAGTCCTTCTGGGGGGCGAGCCGAATGCGGGCGCCGTTGGCCCCGCCCCGCTTGTCGCTGTCGCGGAAGGTCGAGGCGGACGCCCACGCCGTCGACACGAGCTGCCCGACGGACAGCCCGGCGCCGAGGACGGCGCGCTTCAACGCGGCGACGTCCTGCTCGTCGATCAGCTCGTGGTCGACCGCCGGCGCCGGGTCCTGCCAGATGAGCTGCTCGGCCGGGACCTCGGGCCCGAGATACCGGGAGACCGGCCCCATGTCTCGGTGCAGGAGCTTGAACCAGGCCCGGGCGAAGGCGTCGGCGAACTGGTCAGGGTGCTCGAGGAACCGCCGGGAGATCGCCTCGTAGATCGGGTCGAAGCGCAGCGACAGGTCGGTGGTGAGCATCATCGGGGGGTGGCGCTTCGCCGGATCGTGGGCGTCGGGCACCAGCGCGTCGGCGGACCGATCGGTCGGGCGCCACTGGTGGGCGCCGGTGGGGCTGGCGGTCAGCTCCCACTCGAAGCTGAAGAGGTTCTCGAAGAAGTTGTTGTCCCACTGCGCCGGGTTGTTCGTCCAGGCGCCCTCGAGCCCGCTCGTGATCGTGTCGGCGCCCTTGCCGCTGCCGAAGGTGTTCTTCCAGCCGAAGCCCTGCTCCTCGAGGCTGGCGGCTTCGGGCTCACGCCCCACGTAGCGCTCGGCGTCGGCCGCGCCGTGCGCCTTGCCGAAGGTGTGGCCGCCGGCGATGAGGGCCACGGTCTCCTCGTCGTTCATGGCCATGCGGGCGAAGGTCTCCCGGATGTCCCGGGCCGCCGCCACCGGGTCGGGCACGGCGTTGGGCCCCTGCGGGTTCACGTAGATGAGGCCCATCTGCACGGCGCCGAAGGGGTCGGCCAGCTCCCGGTCCCCGCTGTAGCGCTCGTCGCCCAGCCAGGTGTCCTCGGGGCCCCAGTAGATGTCCTCCTCGGGCTCCCACACGTCGGCGCGTCCTCCGCCGAAGCCGAACGTCTTGAACCCCATCGACTCGAGGGCGCAGTTCCCGGCCAGCGTGAACAGGTCGGCCCAGGAGATCTTGCGTCCGTACTTCTGCTTGATCGGCCACAGGAGGCGCCGGGCGCGGTCCAGGTTGGCGTTGTCGGGCCAGCTGTTGAGCGGGGCGAAGCGCTGCGAGCCGGCGGCGCCGCCGCCGCGCCCGTCGTGGATGCGGTACGTGCCGGCGCTATGCCACGTCATCCGGATGAACAGCGGGCCGTAGTGTCCGTAGTCGGCGGGCCACCAGTCCTGCGACGAGGTCATCATCGCCACGAGGTCAGCCTTGACCGCAGCCAGGTCGAGGGTCTGGAACTCGCGGGCGTAGTCGAACTGCGCCCCCATCGGGTCGATCAGCGGCGAGTTCCGGTTGAGGATGCGCAGGTTCAGCTGCTCCGGCCACCAGTGCTGGTTGGCCGTCGAGCCGGTCGCCGTGTGGCTGTGGCCCATCACCGGGCACCTGGCCGAGGGCGCGGCCTCCTCTGGGGTGGTGACCACCGCGCCGCTTTCCGTGTCGCTCATCCTTGCTCCTTGTGGCTGCGCTGTCTGTCTGGGTGGGATCAGACGGGCCGGGGCCCAGAACGATCAGGACTCGTCGGCGTCGGCCGGTGCGCAGTGCCGGCACCGGCCCGAGACGAACACGTTGGCCTTTGTCGGCCGGAAGCCCTCGACCACGCCGAGGTCGAGGCCAGAGAGGTCGAGATGGGCGTCGGTGATGGCGCCGCACTCGTCGCACACCAAGTGATGGTGCTCGTCCGGATCGGTATCGAAGCGGGCGGCGCCGGCCGCCATCTCCAGGCGTCGGATCTCGCCCAGCTCGGTCAGGTCGTTCAACGTCTGGTAGACGGTTCGCAGCGAGATCGAGGGCATGGCCGGCGCCACGATCTGGTAGACGGCCTCGGCGGTCGGGTGGCCGGCGCCGGTGTGCAGCGCCTCGAAAACCGCCAGCCGCTGTGGGGTGATTCGCAGGCCGCGTTCCCTGAACGAACGGGCGAGCTCCCCAGGGGTACGCACGCCGCGTGCCTACCACCGCTCAGTGAGGCCGTCAATCGACTTGGCTTCGCCGTGTCCCCGCCCAGCGGGCCGGACGCGGCGGGGTCGGGTACGGTTGCGTGCCGTGAGCCTGAAGGTGCGTCCCATGCTCCAGGTGGCCGACGTCGAGGCGTCGAGCAGCTGGTATCAGCGGACGCTGGGCCTGGTGAGCGGACACGGGGGCCCCGAGTTCGAGATGCTGTTCGCCGGCGTTCCGTTCGAGTCGGACCTCGTCCTCCAGCTGCACCGGTGGGACGCGCACGAGCACGGCTTCCTCGGGTCGCCCTCCCTGCCGGTCGGCAACGGTTCGTCCCTCTGGTTCGAGGCGGCGGACCGGGAACGGTTCGACGCGCTGGCGGCCGGGGCGGCCGACGGCGCAGCGGTGGTCCTCGCCGGGCCGGCGTGGAACCCGTTGGCCCACCACCACGAGCTCACCCTGCGCGATCCGGACGGCTACGTCGTGGTCGTCCACACGCCGTTCCAGCCGGAGCCGTAGCGCAGCCCTTTCACAACATGCGGTGAAGACGCCCGCGCGGCGCGCCCTTCACGATAGGCGCTTCGGAACGGGCCCGGGCCCGTTGACCGGATCCCCCACCGGCGCACCAAGGAGACCAACCTGCACGTGAGCGAGGCGCGCACCAGCGCAGCTGCCCAACCCCGATCCGATCGAGCCGCCCCACCGGACGGGCGGGACCTCGACCCTAGAGCCCGCCGCCGGCGGGCGGCCGGCCTGCTCGGCGCCGTGACCGTGCTGCTGGCGCCGGCCGCCGTCCCGGCCGCGGCGGCGTCGAGCGACGCGCCCCCACCCACCCCTCCGGCCGCCGCGGCGGC
>JBJXGF010000229.1:0-9374 GCA_046153015.1 Acidimicrobiales bacterium
TCCTCGAACAGGTGGGCCTCGTCGAGGACCACCACCTCGTGCTCGGGCAGCGCGGCGGCGCCGGTGAGGTGCAGCGCGTAGAGATGATGGTTCACCACCACCACGTCGGCCTCGGCGGCGCGCTGGCGGGCCGCTTCGGCGAAGCAGCGGGGCCCTTCGGGGCAGCGCAGCGCCCCCGCGCACTCGCGCGGGCCGACGCTCACCGCCGTCCAGGACGCGTCGCTCACCTCCTCGGTCAGCGCCGACCGCTCCCCGGCGGCGCTCGTCTCCGCCCAGGCGGCCAGCCGCGCCAACTCGGCGGCCGGGGGCGCCGGGCCCAGCCCTGCGAGGGTGAGCTGGCCGTCGGCGCCGAGCTCGGCCAAGCGCTGGCGGCAGAGGTAGTTCGAGCGGCCCTTCAGCACCGCCCAGCGCAGCGGCGGTCCGCCTCGGGCGGCCACGGCGGCGGCCAGCAGCGGCAGATCCTTGTGCGCGAGCTGGTCCTGCAGCGTCTTGGTCGCAGTCGCCACCACCGCCGGCCGCCCGGCGGCGGCCAGCGCCGCCAGGTACGCCAGGGTCTTCCCGGTGCCGGCGCCCGCTTGGACGAGCAGCGGACGCCCGGCGGCGACGGCCTCCTCCACGGCCTCAGCCATCCGGACCTGTCCGTCGCGGCGCGCGGCGCCCGGCAGCCGGGCCACCATCGCCGCCCACGCCGCCGCCGCATCCCACGGCTTGGCCTCCGGCCCGCTGGCGCCCACGACCGCCCACCCTACGCCGAGCGCCTCCGTCGCCGTCACCGGAGCATGCGCCGGATAGCGTGCCAAGCTGATGACCCTCCCCGGGATCGATCCCGCCCGCATCCCGACCCACATCGGCTGCGTGATGGACGGCAACGGCCGCTGGGCCGAGGCTCGCGGGCTCGCGCGCACCGAGGGGCACCGGGCGGGCGAGCAGGCGCTGTTCGAGGCAGTCGAGGGCGCGCTCGAGCTCGGGGTGAGGTGGTTCACCGTCTACGCGTTCTCGACCGAGAACTGGCGACGGCCCGTCGAGGAGGTCCGTTTCCTCATCGGGTTCAACGAGGAGATCCTCCTGCGCCGGCGGGACGAGCTGCACGCCAAGGGGGTGCGGATCCGCTTCGTCGGCCGGCGCGACTGGCGGGTGCCGCGCCGGCTGGTGCGCATCATGGACGACTCGGCAGCGCTCACCCGGAAAAACCGCCGGATGACGCTCACGATCGCGTTCAACTACGGCGGGCGGGCCGAGATCGTCGACGCCGTGCGGGCGCTCATCGCCGAGGGCACGCCCGCCTCGAAGGTGACCGAGGCGGCCCTGGCCAAGCGGCTCTACGACCCCGAGATGCCCGACCCGGATCTCGTGATCCGCACCTCGGGCGAGCATCGCGTGTCGAACTTCCTGCTGTGGGAGCTGGCCTACAGCGAGCTGCTCTTCCTCGACCTGTACTGGCCGGATTTCCGCCGGCAGCACTTGTTCGACGCGGTGCGCGACTACCAGGCCCGCCAGCGTCGCTTCGGCGGGGTCGACGGCGCATGAACCTCTACCGCGATCACGGCATCGTCCTGCGCACCTACAAGCTGGGCGAGGCGGACCGGATCGTGGTGCTGATGACCCGCGGGGTCGGCAAGCTGCGGGCGGTGGCCAAGGGCGTGCGCAAGACCCGCAGCCGGTTCGGCGCCCGGCTCGAGCCGACCAGCCATGCCGCGCTGCAGCTCTACCGCCGTCGCGAGCTCGATCTGATCACCCAGGCGGAGACCGTCGACCAGTTCCCGGTGTTCCGCAGCGACCTCAGCCGCCTCGGGCGGGCTTCGTCGATGCTCGAAGCGGTCGACCACCTGGCGCTCGAGCGCGAACCGAACCCTCGCCTCTATCAGATGCTGCTCGGCGCCCTGCGCACGCTCGCCGCGCAGGACTCGCCGCTCGTTGCGCCGGCGTTCTTCCTGAAGGCGCTGGCTGCGGAAGGCTTCGAGCCGTCGCTCGGGCTGTGCGTGCAGTGCGGCGCCGCCGAGGAGCTGGTGAGCTTCGACGTGCGCGAAGGCGGCGTGCGCTGCTGGGGGTGCCGCCGAGGAGCGGCCGTGTCGGCCGAGGCGTTGGCGCTGATGGACGACGTGCTGCACGGTCGGCTGCAGGCCGCCCTCGACCGGCCCGCGGCGGCCGCTGTTCGAGAGGTGGAGCACCTGGCCACGGCGCTGCTCGAGCACCACGTGGAGCGGCGGCTCCGCTCCTTGGCGGTGTCCGACCGCACCTGAGCTGCCTCAGCGGCTGATCGGGCCCCACTCGTTGCGGTCGGTGAAGAACTCGAGCCACTCGTTGCGGCGCTCGTCCCAGCAGATGTAGGTCTGGCGGCTCTCGTCCCACTGAGGCTCGTAGATCCACACTCCGGAGGCGTCCTGCTTCGCCGCCGGCTGCGCGGCGGCCTCGGTGCGACTGGCCACGTTGACAGCGACGGCGGCGTCCTCGGCGGCGGCTCGCGCCCCCACCGGCACGGGTGCGGGCGCATCGGCCGGAGCGGGCGCAGGCGCCGGCTCTGCCGCGGGCAGCAACGGCGTGGGCGTGGACTTCGGCTCCGCCGAGAGGGGCTCGGCTGCGGGGCTCGGGAAGATCGGGGCGCGGGGCGAGGGGAACCCGCTCGCCGCCGAGGCGCCGCTGGAGAGGGGGACGGACGCCGACTGGGCGCCGGAGGAGGTGGGGGCCCGGCCCGGTTCGAACTCGAGGGTCGCTTCCGCGCTGGCGGCCGCCGGGATCCGGTCCCGCTCCGCCGGGGCGGCCGTGGCCCCGGCTGGGGGCGAAGCGGGGGCCTGTGCCGAGACGGCGGGCGCCTCGGCCGGAGCCGACACCGGAGCGGGGGCCGGCGCCGGCGAGGTCCACGGCGCCGGCGTGGGCGTGGGCTCCGGGGCGTCGCGTTGGGGGGTCGGCGCTGGTTGGTGGGCGGGCGCCGTCCACAGCGGCGGGGGAGTCGGGGCGAGCACGGTCGCCGCCTCGGCCGGGGTGAGCAGCGGGCGGCCGGCCTCGTCGCGGTCGACCACGAACGTGGCGGCCACCATGTCGCCGATGCGCTGGTGCCGGGAGGTGAGCGCGGCGACGACGAGCCCGAACACCGGGATGTCGACCACCGTGCGCAGAAGGGCGCGCCCGAGGCCGGGGCTGGCGCCGGCGCCGTCGACCGTGCGGATGGCGCAGATCGCCTTGCCGACCGTGGCCCCCGAGAGACCCTGGACGATCACGAACATGGCCAGCACCGCGGCGGCGAAGGTGAGCACGGTCGCCGTGCTGCGCCACGGCGCCTCGACCACGTAGTTGCCCGAGAGCACGGTGGCCGCGCACTTGTCGAACAGCTTGCCGCCGATCTCGACGGTCAGCTCGCCGCACGTGCCCGCCGCCTCCGGGTGCTCGGTGAAGGCGAGCTGCGACGGGTCGGGCAGCCGGGTGGCCGAGCTCGCCCAATACACGGGCAGCACCACCACGGCCACGACGAGCAGGTCGATCAGCAGGGCCACCACGCGGCGGGCGACGACTGCGGTGGGGTCGCGAAGCGGCTCGTCGATCACGTCGTCATTCATAGCGCATGCCTCCTCGCCTGCCGCGGATGGTGGCCGTGCAGGACGGGGCCGCGTCAGGAGATCGGGTCAGGAGATCGGGAACCAGGACTTGGTGGCGTCGTCGTACTGCATCCAGCGCTGCCCGGCCGGGTCCCACTGGATGTAGGCGTTGCGCTGCGCGTCCCACTGCGGCTGGTACTGGTTCGGGTCCGATGGGCCGCCGCCCTGCTGGCCGCCGCCGCCCTGCCCAGGCGCGCCCGCGCTCGGCTCCTGGGCCAGCGGGCTCTGCCAGCCGACCACGGTCTCGGCGCCGGTCATCGGCGGCTGCGCCGGCGCCTCGGTGGGCGGCGCGGTGGGCGCGCTGGGAGCGAAGGGCGCATCGGCGGGCTGCTGCGGGGCCGCGTAGCCGGGCTGGTCGTAGGTCGGCGGCGAGTAGGTGGGCTGCTGGCCGAACCCGCCCGGGCCCTGGGGGAGGTTGGCCCCGTAGGTGGGCGCCCCGAAGCTCGGCGCGCCCGGGGCGCTGAACCCGCCGGCGCCGCCCTGCAGCGGGTTCCCGACGCGGCTGGCGTCGACCACGTAGGTGCCGGCGGCCATGTCGCCGAGGCGGCGGTGGTCCTTGGTGGCGAGCACCAGGATGAGGCCGGTGAGGCCCGGGATGCAGTACGGGAAACCGTCGACGATCCAGAGGAGCCAGCGGATGAGGGCCTTGGGGTAGCCGCACAGCTGACCGTTCTGGTCGACCACCCGGAGGCCGAGCAGGTGCTTGCCGACGGTGGCGCCGGTGGCGCCCTGCAGGACGACGTAGTTGCCGGCGTTCACCGCCAACCCGAGGAGGTTGCCGACGAAGCTGCCGCCGGTGATCCCCCCAGCCTCGGCGCCGCCGAAGATCAACCCGATGAAGAAATTGATGACGAAGACCAGGACGACATCGATGATCGCGGCAACTACGCGCTTGCCCACGACGTTGGAGGTGTCAGCAGCCATGCTCACGCCGCATGTCTAGCGCGTGCTGGCGGGCGTTTGCAGTGATGCCCCTGTGACCGATGGTGGCAGCGGGGGCGGACTGGGGGCCGGGCCGGCCGTCGTGCCGCCGCCGCTAACGTGGCGGGCATGGCCGACGAGAGCCTATTCGACAAGGTCGTCAACCTCTGCAAGAGGCGGGGCTTCGTGTTCCCGTCCGCCGAGATCTACGGCGGGTTCCGTTCGGCCTACGACTACGGCCCCGTCGGCGTGCTCATGCTCCGCAACGTGAAAGACGCCTGGTGGCGGGCCATGGTCCAGCGCCGGACCGACGTGGTGGGCCTCGACGCGTCGATCCTGTCGCCGCCGGCGATCTGGGAGGCGTCGGGCCACCTCGCCACGTTCACCGACCCCCTCGTCGACTGCCGGGCCTGCGGCGCCCGCCACCGCCAGGACCAGCTCGCCGACCCCGAGGTGTGCCCGAGCTGCGGCGCCCGGGGCCAGCTCACCGAGCCGCGGGCCTTCAACCTGATGTTCAAGACCCACGCCGGTCCGGTGGAGGAGGCGGGCGCGGTCTGCTACCTGCGGCCCGAGACCGCGCAGGGCATGTTCGTCAACTTCGCCAACGTCCTGAACTCCAGCCGCAAGAAGCCGCCCTTCGGCATCGCGCAGATCGGCAAGTCGTTCCGCAACGAGATCACCCCGGGCAACTTCATCTTCCGCACCCGGGAGTTCGAGCAGATGGAGCTGGAGTTCTTCGTGCCGCCGGCCGACGCCGGCCGCTGGCACCGCTACTGGTGCGAGGAGCGCCTCGGCTGGTACGTGCGCCTCGGCATCGCGCCGGAGATGCTGCGTCTGCGGGCGCATGACCCCGACGAGCTGTCCCACTACTCGGCGGGCACCTCGGATGTGGAGTTCGCCTACCCCTGGGGGTGGGGTGAGCTCGAGGGCATCGCCAACCGGACCGACTACGACCTCCGGCAGCACTCCAAGCACTCCGGCGTCGAGCTCGAGTACTACGACCAAGCCTCCAACACCCGCTACACGCCGTACGTGATCGAGCCGGCGGCGGGCGCCACCCGCACGATGATGGCGTTCCTGCTGGCCGGCTACGAGGAGGAGGAGGTGCGGGGCGAGACGCGCACCGTGCTGCACCTCCACCACGAGATCGCGCCGTACAAGCTGGCGGTGCTGCCGCTGTCGAGGAAGGACACGCTCACGCCGTTGGCGGAGGAGGTGCTCGGCCTCGTGCAGCCGCACTGGATGTGCGACTACGACGAGACCCAGTCGATCGGTCGGCGCTACCGCCGCCAGGACGAGCTGGGCACTCCGTACTGCGTCACCGTCGACTTCGAGACCCTCGAAGACCGCGCCGTGACCGTGCGCGAGCGCGACTCGATGGACCAGGAGCGCGTGGCCATCGGCGACCTGGTCGGGTACCTGCGGGACAAGCTCAGCTGAACGGACGCGACTCGGGGTGAGCGCCAGGGGCGAAAGGCCCCTCGTGCGGGCGCGCCTTGGCTACGCTCGGTTGTGAGCTACGCACATCTCCCTCTACCTCAGCCGGGCGCCGGATTTGGCGTTCGAGAATCCACCCCTTCGCGACCCTTTGGAGCGCTGCGGTGCCCACCGCCACACGTTACGTCTTCGCGTTCGACCATACCCACGACCGGCCGGCGCGCGAACTTCCCGACCTGCTCGGCGGAAAGGGGGCGAACCTGGCGGAGATGACCGCGGCGTTGGGTCTGCCGGTGCCGCCCGGCTTCACGATCACCACCGACGCCTGCCGGGGCTACATGGCCACCGGCTGGCCGGCCGGGCTCGACGAGGAGGTGGCCGAGCACCTGGCCCGCCTCGAGGCCACGATGGGGCGCTCGCTCGGCGACCCGGGCGACCCGCTCCTCGTGTCGGTCCGCTCCGGGGCCAAGTTCTCGATGCCGGGGATGATGGACACCGTGCTCAACCTCGGCCTGAACGACCGCTCGGTGGTCGGGCTGGCCAACAGCACCGACGAGCGCTTCGCCTACGACTCCTACCGCCGGTTCGTGATGATGTACGGCCGGATCGTGCTGGGCCTGCCCGGCGAGGAGTTCGACCGGGTGTTCGAGGCGGCGAAGGGCGCGGCGGGCGTGCAGGCCGACAGCGAGCTGCCCGCCGACGGGCTGCGGGGCGTGGTCGAGCGGTTCAAGGCGATCGTGCTCGAGCGCACCGGGCGGCCGTTCCCCCAGGCGCCGGCGGAGCAGCTCCGCGGCGCCATCGAGGCGGTGTTCTCCTCGTGGAACTCGCCCCGCGCCGTCGCGTACCGCAACCGGGAGAAGATCCCCCACGACCTCGGCACCGCCGTGAACGTGCAGGCGATGGTGTTCGGCAACCGGGACGACAACTCCGGCACGGGCGTGGGCTTCACCCGCAACCCGGCCACCGGCGAGGCCGGGGCGTACGGCGACTTCCTCGTGAACGCGCAGGGCGAGGACGTGGTGGCCGGGATCCGCATCACCGAGCCGCTCTCGGCCATCGGCGAGCGGTTCCCCGCCGTGTACGACGAGCTGCGGTCGGTCTTCGACCGCCTCGAGCGCCACTACCGCGACATGCTCGACACCGAGTTCACGATCGAGCAGGGCAAGTTGTGGATGCTCCAGACGCGCATCGGCAAGCGCACCGGCGCGGCCGCGCTCAAGCTGGCCGTGGCCATGACCACCGATCCGGTGATCCGCCTCGAGCGGGCCGAGGCGGTGCAACGCGTGACCGCCGAGCACCTCGACCAGGTGCTGCACCCCACCTTCGAGAAGCGGGGCGAGGTCATCGCCAAGGGCCTGGCCGCCTCGCCGGGCGCGGCGGTCGGCCGGGTGTACTTCACCGCCGACGACTGCGTGACCGCCCACGAGCGGGGCGAGCAGGTGGTGCTGGTGCGGGTGGAGACCTCGCCGGAGGACGTCCACGGCATGCAGGTGGCCAAGGGCATCCTCACCTCCCGCGGCGGTCTGGTGAGCCACGCTGCGGTCGTGGCGCGAGGGTGGGGGATACCGGCCGTGGTGGGCGCCGAGGCCATCGAGTTCGGGGAGGGCTTCTTCCGGGCCGGCGCGGTCACCGTGCCCGAGGGCGCCGTGATCTCGATCGACGGCTCCACCGGCGAGGTGATGCTCGACGAGCTGAAGCTCGTGCAGGCGGCGCCGCCCCCCGAGTTCGACGTGGTGCTCGGCTGGGCCGACGAGATCCGCGCCGGCCGCCTGTCGGTGCGGGCCAACGCCGACAACGGGCCGGACTCGACCCGGGCCCGCGCCTTCGGCGCGGAGGGCATCGGCCTGGCCCGCACCGAGCACATGTTCCTCGGGGACCGGCTGCCGGTCGTGCAGCGCATGATCCTCGCCGAGGGCGCGGACGAGGAGCGCGCCGCGCTGGCCGAGCTGCTCGAGGTGCAGCGATACGACTTCGTCGAGATCCTCGAGGCGATGGACGGCCTGCCCATCACCGTGCGCCTCCTCGACCCGCCGCTGCACGAGTTCCTGCCCTCCATGGATGAGCTGATCGCCGCCGACGCCAGGGGCGAGCTCGACGAGAAGGGCCTGCGGCTCTTCGCCGCCGCCCGGGCGTGGCGGGAGCAGAACCCGATGATCGGCACCCGCGGCGTGCGCCTCGGGATCATCAAGGACGGCCTGTACCGCATGCAGGTGCGGGCGCTGTGCCAGGCGGCGGCGCACCGGGCCGACGTCGGCGGCCGGCCGATCATCGAGATCATGATCCCGCTCGTGGTCAGCCGCAACGAGCTGGCCTTCGTGCGGGAATGGGTCGAGGAGGAGGTGGCCGCCGTGCTCGGGGGCCGCACCGACGTGGAGGTGACGATCGGCACGATGATCGAGACACCCCGCGCCGCGCTGCGCGCCGACGAGATCGCCGAAGCGGCCGACTTCTTCTCCTTCGGCACGAACGACCTGACCCAGATGTGCTTCGGGTTCTCCCGGGACGACGTGGAGGGCCGGCTCATGGGCGCCTACGTCGACAACGGCCTGCTGCCCCGCAACCCGTTCGAGACGATCGATCTGGGCGGGGTGGGCGAGCTCGTGCGCCTTGGCGTCGAGCGGGGCCGGGCCGCCCGGCCCGGGCTCAAGATGGGCGTGTGCGGCGAGCACGGCGGCGACCCGGAGTCGATCCGCTTCTTCTACGACGTCGGCGTGGACTACGTGTCGTGCTCGCCGTTCCGGGTGCCGATCGCCCGCCTCGCCAGCGCCCAGGCGGTGCTCGCCCAGCAGAAGGTGGCCGGGTCGGACTCCCGCTGACCGTTCGCTCTGTCGGCCGGCGGGTCAGCCCGCCGGCTTGAACAGCATCGTGATCGCGCCGCCCGACAGCTTGAGCTGGTTCTTGGTCTGGTCCAGCCGGGTGCTCGACTGGAGGGCGGTGAGGAACGCGTTCTCGGCCTTGGCGAGGCTGTCCTCGCAGCCGATCTGGGTGACGCTGACAGGGCCGAGGGTGAGCTTCGTGCCCTCGAGGGTGTAGTCGGCCGAGTAGACGTTGCAGGCGGCGGTCCCGCTCAGCCGGGTCGGCTCGAGGTCCAAGGTCAGCGTCACGCCCTCGGGTGCGGGGCTCGCCGCGCCCGTTCGGGCGTTCACGTAGCGGTCGAGCACCCACTTGCTGGCCGCCGCCGGCTTGGCCGTCGTCGTGGTCGTCGGCGGCGGGCTGGTGGTGGTCGTGGTCGGCGGCGGGGCGGTCGTGCTGGTGGTCGGCGCGGGCGCCTCGGTGGTCGTCGTGACCGCCGCCTCGGTCGTGGTGGTGGTGGGCGCCGGGACGGCCGTGGTGGAGGTGACCGGCGTGATGCCGCCCGGGCCTGGAAGCGCGCCGCCGCCGCTGTTGCCGCCACTGCCGCCGGCGGGGCCGCCGGGGCCGGGCTGC
>JBJXGF010000237.1:0-13114 GCA_046153015.1 Acidimicrobiales bacterium
GGCGGCGGTGGCCCTGCTCGCCGCGCTGGTGGCCGCCGCCGCGTTCGCCCTGGCCCGCCTGGCGGGAGCGTCGGCGATGTCGGCCCGCCCGGCCCGGGCCGCGCTCGGCGCGTTCGGCCTGCTCCTCGCGCTCGGCGCCGTGACCGCGCTCGGCAGCCGTGCCGAGGTGAACGGCCCGAGCCGGCCGGGGCCCGAGGCCGAAGCCGAGGCCGCCGCCGGCGAGGGTGACGCCGCTCCCGACGCAGCGGTGCGGCGGCGGCGGTCCGAAACCCTGACCTCGCTCGACTCCCCGGGCGAGGTCGCGCTGCGGGGCGTGCTGCTGGTGGCGCTGTTCCTGCTGGCCGGCCGGGCGGGGCGCCTCGCCCCGGCCGCCGCGCCCGACTCCGGCGACCGGCCGCCCCCGCCGGGAGGCCTCGGCGGCGCGTCGCTCGACCCGGCCACGCTGCGCCGCGAGGCCCTCCTCGCCGTCGACGACGCGATCCTCGCCCTGCGCAGCGACGCCCCGCCCCGCCTGGCCGTGCGGCTGGCCTACGCCGCGGTGGCGTCGGGCCTGGGGCGGCGGGAGCTCGCCCGCCTCCCGGCCGAGTCCGAGGGCGAGTACCTCGACCGGGCGCTGTCGGAGCTGGGCGCCGACGCCGGGTCGCTGCGGCGGCTCACCGAGCTCTTCGCCCGGGCCCGCTTCTCCGCGGAGCCGATCGACGAGGCCATACGGGCCGAGGCGCTGGCCGCGTTCGAACGCATCCGGGGGGAGGCCCGCCGATGAGGGCGCTGGTGATCGGCCTGGCCCTCGCCGCAGCGGTCGGGGCGGCGGCCGCGCTGGAGGCGCTGGCGCAGGGACTGCGCCGCCTGCCCGTGGAGCCGCGGCTCACCGCGCTCGAGGCGGCCCAGCGCGGCGCCCGCCACGTTCGGCCGCCCGCGTTGGCGCAGCTCGAGACCCTGGCGGAGAAGGCGTACCAGGGCGAGCGCACGGCCGCCGCGCAGCTCGGCGACCGCCTGCGTGCGCTGGGCGCCGACGCGCCCCCCGAGCCGGTGTGGGCCGAGCTGGTCGAGGCGCTCGACCAGCTCGAAGCCCAACGGCAGCTCAGCTAGCGCTGAACTGTTACATGGGCGTTCAGCTGGCGCTGAACACTGTCACATGGGCGTTCAGCTGGCGCTGAACACTGTGTAGTCCTCGTTGTCGGCGAGGGATTCGGGGCCTTCCTTCGGGAGGGCCTTGAAGTAGTTCATGGCCGCGGGCAGGTCGCCCTCCCACACCTCCGCCGGCAGCTCGTAGAGCACTTCCAGCCCGTAGCCGTCGGGATCGCTGATGTAGGCGCTGTGGGTCATGCCATGGTCGCCCCGCAGCACGAACTCCACGCCGTTGGCCTGCAGGTGGGCGATCTGCTGGAGGAACGCCGCCCGGTCGGGGTACCCGATGGCGATGTGGTTCACGCCCACCTGGCGGGCCGACAGCCGCCACCGCTCGACCGGGGGCTGCTCGGCCGGGTTCTTCACCTGCATCACGGCGATGTCGTGATGGTGGCCGGGGCCGCTGCGATAAAAGCGCATCGGGTTCGGCGAGTCGGCGTTGAACTCGCATACGAACTCGAAGCCCATCACCTCGGTGTAGAAGCGGTGCGAGGCCTCGATGTCGCGCACGTTCAGCACCAGGTGGTTGACGCCGGCGGGCCGCGCCGGGCGGGTCTCGGGCGCAGAAGCCATGCCATGACCTCCCCTTGGATGCGCCCGGGCCGGCACGGCGCCGGGCGACGCTTGGTCATTCACGCTACCGCGCCGGCCTCCCCCGGCGCGGCGAGCGGCCCGCCGCCTGAGGCAGAATCGCCGGCGACGACGGCCCGCCGGGGCCGGACCGGGGGAGGACCACAGATGAAGCTCGGCTTGATGCTCGGCTACTCGGGGGCGCAGCTCGAACTGCCGCTCGACCTGATCAAGCGGGCCGAGGAGCTGGGGTACGACTCGGTGTGGACGGCCGAGGCCTACGGCTCCGACGCGATCACCCCGCTCGCCTACCTCGCCGCCCACACCACGCGCATCCGCCTCGGCACCGGGATCATGCAGCTCGCGGGGCGCTCGCCGGCGATGTGCGCGATGCAGGTCCAGACCGTCGACGCGCTGGCCGGCGGCGGCCGCGTGATCGCCGGCCTCGGGGTGTCCGGCCCCCAGATCGTGGAGGGCTGGTACGGCCAACCGTGGGGACGGCCCTACTACCGGCTGAAGGACTACGTGCAGATCATGAAGAAGATCTTCGCCCGGGAAGCGCCCGTGGCCCACGACGGGCCCGAGTACCAGCTCCCCTACACCGGCCCGGGCGCCATCGGCCTCGGCAAGCCGCTCATGTCGATCCTGCACACCAACCCCGACCTGCCGATCTGGTTGGGCGCCGCCTCCCCCGACACGATCCGGCTCTGCGGCCACCTCTGCGACGGCTGGTTCCCCATGCATTTCACCCCGCAGCGCTGGCCGCAGTGGAAGCCGTTGGTGGAGGAGGGCTTCGCCCGCGCCGGGGGCGGCAAGGGGTGGAAGGACTTCGAGATGCAGCCGATGGTCTCGGTGATCGTGACCGACGACGTGCAGAAGGCGCTCGACGCCCAGAAGCCCGGCATCGCCCTCTACGTGGGCGGCATGGGGGCCCGCTCGATGAACTTCCACAACGACCACATGATCCAGCGGGGCTACGCCGACGCGGCCGAGCGGATCCAGGAGCTGTTCCTCGCCGGGCGCAAGCGGGAGGCGGCCGACGCGGTGCCCGACGAGTACATCGACGAGGCCTGCCTCGTGGGCGCCCCCGAACGGATCCGGGAGCGGTTCTCGGCCTGGGCCGACACCGGCATCACCGGGCTCACGATCACCAGCCGCCAGCCCCACGCCCTCGAGCTGATGGCCGACATCGCCGAGCTGGAGCCGGCCCCCCGCGGCTGAGCTCACACCGGTCGGTGCTGGCGGATCTCGTCCCGCAGGCTGGTCAGCGCGGCCGACGGCGCGGTGTCGAGCTCTTGGGTCATCGCGGTCGTGCACGCCTGGAACTGACGCAACGCCAGGTGGGGCCGCCCCTGGCGGGCATGGCAGAGCATCAGCAGCCGGTGCGCCTCCTCGAGGCAGCGGTCTCGTCGGAGGGCAGCATGGGCGTGGGCGCTGCAGGCCTCGAAGCAACCGGCGTCGAGGTCGAGCGCGGTGAGCTCGAGCAGCGCCGCCACATAGGCGGCGACGAGCCGCTCCATCTCGGGGATCGCCCATTCCTGGAGGGGGTCGTCCTCGAAGAAGTCGCCCCGATAGAGCCGGACGGCCGCGCTGAGCGCTTCTCGCGCTGCGAGCGGGTCGTCGGCGCTCCACCGGCTGCTGGTGAGCTGACGGTCGAACTCGGACACGTCGGTCCAGACCTTGAGCTCGGGGCTCAGCCGGTAGGCGCCCTTGCCGTAGAGGACGGTCGGGTGGCCGTCGGCCGCCGAGCGGAGGCTCTTCCGAAGGCTGTGCATGGCGACGTTCAGGTTGTTGCGTGCGGACTCGGGCTGGGCGTCGGGCCAGAAGGCCGCCATCAGCGTCTCCCGGCGGACCGGCGCCTCCCGATGCGTCACCAGGTACTTGAAGGCCGACCGCGCCCGCTGGCTCGACCAGTGCTCGATCGAGCTGCCGTGGACGGACGCGCAGAAGCCGCCGAGCAGACGAACCTCCACGTTGAACTGCTCGGGAAGGACCGGCTCGACCGGGTCGAGGACGGCCACGGCGCCGAACAGCGGGGCGCGGAACTTTGCATTTCGATGCTGCAAGAGGGATGATCCAGTCACCTGGAAAGCCAGCGCCAAGCGCCGGTGCGATGAGACTTTGCCGGAGGTAGCCTCCTCGGAAGGTCCGGCATTTTCGTCGCCGACGTTGGCCGGCGATGAGCAGCGCTGCCTACCGGCGCCTCCACGGCCCGATGGGTCGTCCCGTGATGTGGGTCCACCCTAACCCGGATGGGCAGGGCGGGCCCACGGCTTTTCACGACGGCGCCGGGCGGCGGTGCGCCACGAGCCCCGCCGTGAAAATCTTCCTGCCCGCCGCAGCGGATTAAGCGCCCACTAATCCCACGTGATCATGGTGGGAAATCACGAGCTCCGGCTCACCGCAGCTGGTGGGTGACGGGCTCGACCTGAGGAGAGATATGTCCACCCTGACCTTTGATGTACCCGCCGTCACCGCCGACTTGGACGCCGTGATCGACAGCATCGTGCTCACCGACCTCGACGGAAATCCGAACAGCGTCATCGACCGGAACGTCGGCTTTCGGGTGCGCGCCGATTGGCACCTCGACGGCACGCTCAAGAGCATGATCGCCGGCACGTGGACCGTGCGCATGTTCGTCGAGTCGATGGGCCCCGGCCCCGAGGCGCAGCTCGGCTCGGCCACCGTGCCGCTCGGCGCGAACCCGAACTACACGGCCACGATCAACGTGGCGCCCAACGCGCTGCCGGCCGGTCCGCCCGATTCGGGCGTCTACAAGCTGGTGATGGTGATCACCCACGAGGCTTTCGGCGTCAAGTCCGAAATGGCCGGGTTCGGGGACGGTCCCCTGTTCAACGTGCGCGAGCCGTAACCACCGGCAACGAACCGCTACAGAAGCTTGCGACGCACCAGCTCGACGCCGAACAGCTCGGCGTCGAGCCGAGCGTCGTCGATCTCGGCGTTCGCCGCGCCGCTCAGCGTCAACTGCCGCACCGCGCCGACCAGCAGCCGGTACGCCCGCCGCACCTTGTCGTCAGGCCACTCGGCGAGCGGCTTGACCTCGACATGAACTGCGGCTTCGCCTGCTTCGTCGACGTGGTCGGCCATGGCGGCCCAGGCTACCCGGCCGCCCTCACGGCGGGGTGCATGGTGGCCGGGCCGCCCCGCCCGGCGCAGGGCCGCCGTCGCCCAGGCGAGGAACACCACCTGGCTGAGCGTGGTGACGGCGGCCGCGCCCTCGATGCCGAAGAACCTCACGGCAAGGGGCACCCCGACGATGGTGACCAGCGCCGCCGCGGCGAGGGCGTGGGAGGCGGCGCCGGGCCGGTCGTCGGCCTCGAGCCGGGCCTTGACCACCTGACCGAGGTTCCAGCAGGCCTGGCCGGGCAGCAGGATCCAGCAGGCGACGAGCGCGCCGGAGAAGCTCGGCCCCATCAGCGTGGTCAGACCCCAACGCCCCCCCAAGGCCAACGCCCCTCCGATCAGCGCCGAGGCGGCCGCCACCCAGGCCAGGGCCCGCCGGGTGCGGGCCTGGCGACGGGCCGGGTCGGCCTCGGCCCGCAGATGCGGGAAGAGCGAGAAGCCCACGCCCTGCGCGATCGGCGCCGACAGGCCGGCCGCGGTGACGGCCACGGCGTACTGGCCGAGCTGGTCCGGGCTCACGAGCGACACCATCAGGAACTGGTCGAAGCGTGAGGTGACCATGTTCGACAACGTGCCCACCCACACGCGGCCCCCGTAATGGAGCTGGCGGCGGGCGGCCGCGCGGCTGAACGTGGAGGGCATCGCCAGCGGGTTCGAGCGCTCCAGCACCAGCACCGTGAGCGGCGCAACCACGTTGGCGGCGAGCGTGGCCCACAGCGCCGAGGCCAGGTTCAGCGCGCCCAACGAAGAGAGCAGCACCAGGCCGGCGGTGGACAACACGAACGGCAGCGCCCGGTAGAGGTTGAACGTGAGCGTCCGGCCAGCAGCCCGCAGCCACTCGTAGCTGTTCTGCATGGGCAGCACGAGCAGGGCGGACACGAGATAGGCGCGGAACCAGGGCACGGTCGCCGGCGGGTGCTGGGCGAGGAACGCCGGCGCCAGCAGCCAGATCAGCGCCACCACCGGAACGCCGACGAGCACGGCGGCCAGCCAGGCCGTCGCGTCGAGCGAGCGGCGGTCGTGCTCCTTCGCGTAATAGGCGGTGGCCTGGGGCAGACCCAGCATCAGCGCCCACCCGAGGAGCTGCACCGGGGCCCACACCGCCTGGTAGGAGCCCCGGCCGGCGGCGCCGAGGGCGCGGGCCAGCACGGGGCCCGAGAGCACGGCCAGCCCGTAGGCGGCGAACCCGACGGCGGTGGTGAGCAGGGTGTCGCGCCGGTGCCCCCGCTCTGCCTCGGGGCTCACGCGGACGCGCTCCTCGGGCGGCGGCAATGCATGCGGCGCCCACTCTCCTGACCGCCGCCGGGCGGGCCAATGGTCCGTCGGTCCCCAGGCGGGGCGCCGGGGGCGGCGGGTGGGCCATGCTCTGGGCGTGCTGACCGAGCTGCAGATCACCAACCGCGAGCCGTACGAAGCCGGCAAGGAGTTCGGCGAGGTCGGCGCCTACGAACGCATCGACGGCGTGGCCCGCTACGCGCTCGACCCCCTGCACCCGGCCAACGCCGCGGTGGTCGACCTCGCCGCCGCGCCCCGCGACGCCGAGGGCCTGGTGCGCTTCTCGGGCGACGTGACCATGCTCGTGCCGGTCGAGCCGGGCCGGGCCCGCGGCACTGCGCTGCTCGAAGTTCCCAACCGGGGCAACCGCCTGGCCCCGGGGTTCCTCAACCGGGCGCCGACCGCCCCGGCGCCCACGGCGGAGCTCCCGGCGGGCGACGGGTTCCTCTTCCGCCACGGCTGGACCGTCGCGTGGTGCGGCTGGCAGTGGGACGTGCCCCGCAGCGCCGCCCGCATGGGCCTCGACGCGCCGCAGGCGCTCGACGCCGACGGCGCGCCGATCGCCGGCTGGGTGCAGCTGCGCATCCAGCTCCACCAGCCCCGCACCCACGTGCTGCTCACCGACCACCACACCGGCGCCGGCGGCGACCACCAGCCGCTGCCCGCCGCCGGGCTCGACCAGCCCGACGCGGTGCTCTGGGTGCGCGACTCCCTGCACGCCGCGCCGGCCGCCCTGCCCCGCTCGGCGTGGCGCTTCGCCCGCGAGCGCGACGGCCGGGTGGCGCCGGACGACACCCGCCTGTGGGTGGAGGGCGGCCTCGTGGCCGGGCGGATCTATGACCTCGTGTACCGCACCCGGATCTGCCCGGTGGCCGGCGCCGGCCTGGCCGCCGTGCGCGACTTCGCCGCGTTCCTGCGCGCTGACCGGGCGGACAACCCGGCCGCCGGCGCCGCCCGGCGGGTCATCGCCGAGGGGGCCTCGCAGTGCGGCCGGTTCCTGCGCACGCTCCTGCACCTCGGCATGGACCTCGACGAGGCCGGCCAGCCGGTCTTCGACGGGCTGCTCGTGCACATCGCCGGCGGCCGGCGGGGGGAGTTCAACCATCGGTACGCGCAGCCCTCCGTGCAGCCCACGCCGAGCTTCGGGCACCGCTTCCCCTTCGCCGACGCGGCCCAGCTCGACCCCCGCACCGGCCTGACCGACGGGATCCTCGCCCGCCAGCTGGCCCGGGCGGCGCGGCCGAAGGTGTTCACGGTGAACACCTCGGCCGAGTACTGGCGGGGCGACGCCTCGCTCACCCACACCAGCGCGGCCGACGGGTCGGACCTCGACCCGCCGCCCGAGGTGCGCAGCTACCTGCTGCGGGGCGCGCAGCACGGCCCGGGCCTGCTGCCGCTCTCGGACCGCAGCCCGTTCGGCAGCCACGGCCAGAACCCGTTCAACGTGATCGACTACACCCCGCTCCTGCGGGCCGCGCTCGACAACCTCGCCGCCTGGGTGGAGCGCGGCGTCGAACCGCCGGCCTCGGCCGTGCCCCGACTCGGCGACGGCACAGCCCTCAGCCGCCAGGACGCCCTCGCTCGGCTGGCGACGATCCCCGGCCTCGGCCTGCCCGACCCGGCGGAGCTGGCCCGGCTCGAGCCGCTCGAGCTCGGCCCCGACGCCGCTCGGGGCGTCGGGGCGTGGCCGGCGGCGCCGGTGGGCGAGCCCTACCCGTGCTGGGTGGCCGCGCTCGACGCCGACGGCAACGAGGTGGCCGGCCTGGCCATGCCCGACGTGGCGGCGCCGGTGGCCACCCACACCGGCTTCAACCCCCGCCACGCCGACTCCGGGGGCGTGGGCCAGCTCATCGAGTACGTCGGCTCGACCCTGCCGTTCCCGGCGACCGCCGCCGACCGGGCCGCCGCCGGCGACCCGCGCCCCTCGCTGGCCGAGCGCTACGGCGACCGCCACGGCTACGAGACCCAGGTGCGGGCCGCGGCGAAGGAGCTGGCCGCGCAGCGCACGATCCTGGAGGAGGACGTGGAGCTGTGCGTGCGGATCGCGCTGCGCCGCTACGACGCCTGCGCCGCCTACACGCGGGAGTAGAGGCGGGCTCGCCTACAGCTCGAGGGCGAGGCCGGCCTCGGGCTCGGGCTCGGGCTTCGCCTGCGCGCCGCCCGCCTCGGCGTGGTCGCGCAGAGGCTGCTCCCGCAGCGTCCAGCTCACCACCAGCGCCAGCGCGGTGAGGGGCGCCGCGGCGATGAACACCCCGCCGACCGAGTGGGCCAACGCGCCGCTCACCAGGCCCCGCAGCGGCTCGGCGAGCTGGTGGATGTTGGCCGGCCGGTTGGCGAGGGTCTTGGCGGTCACGCCCTCGGGCAGGGGGTTGGCGGCGGCGATGTCGACCAGACGCTCGTTGAGCCTCGTCTTGAGGACCGCGCCGAAGGCGGCCACGCCGAGGCTGCCCCCGAGGGTGCGGATGAACGTGAGCGTGGCGGTGACCACCCCGAGGTCGCGCAGCTCCACCGCGTTCTGTGAGGCGGTGGACAGGACCGGCATGGCCGACCCGGCGCCCAGGCCGATGACGACCATGATCAACGCGATGGCCAACGTGCTCATCGAGGCGTCGAGCTGGGCCAGCAGCACCATGCCGACGAGCAGCGTGGTCGTGCCGAGCAGCACCCAGCGCTTGTAGCGGCCGTTGCGCGTGGTGAGCCGGCCGGTGACGATCGCCGCCACGCTGATGCCGGCCATCGTCGGGGCGAGCAGGAGCCCCGAGTTGGTGGCGGAGTAGCCCCGGACGCCCTGGAAGAACAGCGGCATGAACGAGCTCGACGCGTAGAAGATCGGCCCGAGCAGGAACGACAGCGTGAGCGTGGTGGCCACGACCGGGTTGCGGAACAGGCGCAGCGGCACGATCGGCTCGGCGACCCGCGCCTCCCACGCCAGGAACAGCCCGAGCAGCGCCACGCCGCCGGCGGCGAGGCCGACGATCTGGGGCGAGGCCCAGGCGTACTCGTCGCCTCCCCACACCGAGATGAGCACCAGGCAGGTCACGCCGGCGACCACCAGCCCGGCCCCCACCAGGTCGACCCGGGCCTCGCGCCGCTCGAAGGGGATGCGCAGCGCCGCCGAGGTCACCGCCAGGGCGGCGATGCCGATCGGCAGGTTGATCGTGAAGATCCACCGCCACCCGAGGTTGTCGGTGAGAAAGCCGCCGGCCAACGGGCCGATCACGCTGGCGGAGGCGAACACGGCGGTGAAATAGCCGATGTAGCGGCCGCGCTGGCGGGGCGGGATCAGGTCCCCCACGATGGCGAAGCACAACGCGTAGAGCCCGCCGCCGCCGACGCCCTGCAGGGCTCGGGCGAGGATCAGCGTGAGCATGGTGGGCGCCGCCCCGCAGGCCAGCGAGCCGACGAGGAACAGCACAATGGCGGCCTGGAACATCCGCCGGCGGCCGTAGAGGTCGCCGAGCTTGCCCCACAGCGGCGTGGACGCGGTGGAGGTGAGCAGGTACGACACCACGACCCAGGAGAGCTGGTTGATGCCGCCGACGTCGGACACGATGCTCGGGAGCGCGGTCGACACGATCGTCTGGTCGACCGCGGCGATGAACATGCCGATCATGAGGCCCGACAGCGCCGTCATGATCTGACGGTGCGACAGGCCGGCGCCCCCGGGGGCAGGGGCGGTGGCTGCTGACATGGACGAGACTCTCGCTCTCCTGGTCCTTCGCCGGCAAGGTTGAGCAGCTCAGTCGAGCTGCACGGTTGGCCTGCTCAGTCGATCAGCGCCGTGAACCACGTGAGTGGGAGCAAACGTCACGGGTCGCAGGAAGCGAACGAGGCGATTGTCGACGCTGCGGGGTCAGCGCGCCGCTCATCGTCGACTTTCCGGCCCGAATCGGCCGCGAGCGTGTGACGATTGCTCCCGCTCGCCGTTCGACAAGCCTGTCAGTGGTCGCGTATGTCGTTGTTCGGGGTGTGGTCGCCGGCCAGCCAGCGGGCCAGCTCCGAATGGGCGTCCTTGCGGCGCATGGCGGCGATCTCGCCGGCGTCGGGCGGGTCGACCGTGAACTCGATCATCAAGCCGTCGGGATCCCACGTGTAGAACGACACGCAGTATCCGTGGTCGATCGTCATGTGCTGGAGGCCGTTGGCCTCGACCCGGGCGATCATCGCCTCCTGGGTCTCCTGGTCGACCTTCATGGCGAAGTGGTCGAACGGCGAGGGCGGCTTGGCCAGGCCGAACTCGGCCACGTCGGCCGGGTCGGCGAACTGGAAGAAGGCCAACGCCGAGCCGTCGGCGATCTCGTAGAACGTGTGGCAGTAGGTGCGCTCCTTGCCGAACAGCTCGGCCTTCTCGCACCACGTGGCGGCGAGCGGGATGCCGAGCACGTCCTCGTAGAAGCGCCGGGTGGCTTCCTGATCCTTCACCACGAAGGCGTGGTGGTGCAGCCGGGCAGGCAGGCGGGGCAGGGCCGGCGCGGCGACGCCGCCCTGGGATTCGGTGGCGGTCATGGCCCGATCATTCCACAGGCCCCGGCGCTCAGGCCCCGCTGTAATCCCGGGAGGTGAGCTGGCCGGAGTACACGCCGTACTTGGTGTCGGGCCCGGCGATATGGGCCGTGAGCCAGCGCCACAGGAACTCCGAGATCTCCTTGGTGAAGGCGCCGCGAGCGTCGAGCTCGCGCTGGTGCTCCCCGAAGCGCTCGAGCAGCGCCACGTGCATGTACCGATGGCGTTCCTGGTCCGGGTACTCGAAGGAGGCCATCACCTGCTCCTCGGCGCGGAAGTGCTCCACCGCCAGCGCGCCGAGCTCGCTCAGGGTCTCCACCAGCTCCGCCTTGGGGGCGTGGGCCTCGCCGCCCTCCTGCAGCCGGTTCATGAGCCCGACCAGCCGCTGATGCTGGTCGTCCATGTCGGGGAAGCCGACCGCGAGCCTGGGGGTCCACACGAAGAGCGCCATGCCCCGCACATCGGCACGTCGGGGCCGTGGGTTCAGAGGCGAAGGTCCCAAGCTCGGGCTACGGTGCGCCGATGGGCTTCGTCCACATCGACCACGTCGGCCTCGTCGCCTACACGATCGAGCAGGCCCGCCAGGTGCTGGGCGACGCGCTCGGCCTCGACCTCGACGAGGCCCGTTCGCGCTGGCCCGAGGGCAGTTACTTCGCTCCTGAGCAGACCTACAACTTCTTCTTCGCCGTCGGCCAGGGCGAGACCCAGGTGGAGGTGTTGATCCCCGAGGCGGGGGCCACCAGCGGCGCGGCGAAGTTCCTCGAGCGGCGCGGGCCGGGCCTGCACCACCTCTGCTACGCCTGCGAGGACGTGCACGCCGAAGCCGAGCGTCTCCTCGCCAACGGGCTCGCCGAGATCGCGCTCCCCCGCACCGCGGACGGGCGGCGCACGGTGGCGTTCTTCCATCCCAAGAGCACCGGCGGCATCCTCACCGAGCTGGTGCCGGTGCGCCGCTCCGCCTAGCGGCTCGCCGGGGGCCTCGGCGCCACGCGGTTGCCCGCCCGCCGGGCGGGGTACCCCGAGCCCATGGCCAACACCAACTCGATCGCACACGTCCTCCACGACACCGGGCTCGCCGCGTGGTTCGGCGGCTCGCTCATGGGCGCCATCGGGCTCAACGGCGCGGCGGCGTCGGCATCGGACATGAAGGAGCGGACCCCGATCGCCGATGTCGGCTGGGCCCGGTGGACGCCGGTCAACTTCGTGGGCATCGGCGCGCACCTGCTCGGCGGCGCCCTGCTCGTGGCGGGCAACAAGGGCCGCCTCGTCGGCCAGCAAGGCGTCGCCTCCACCTCGGGCATGAAGACCGCGCTGACCGCCGCGGCGCTGGCCGCTACGGGCTGGGCGCGCCTGGTCGGCCGTCAGATCCAGGACGCCGGGCCGGTGATGGCGGCGGGGCCGACCGACCCCACCGACGACACGCCCGACGACGTGGCCCGGGCCATGCGCAAGCAGAAGGTGCTCCAGTGGGTGATCCCGGCCACCACCGGGGCTCTGGTGGTGCTGAGCGCCTACATGAGCGAGCAGCAGCGCAGCACCAAGGTGATGGAGGGCACGATCAAGCGGCTGATGCCGGGCGGCGGCGATCACGCGGGCGGCCAGGGCACGATCGGCCGCCTGATCGAGGCGGTGTCGTAGCCCGCTGGGCCGCTAGACGGCGGGGGCGAGGATGACCATCAGCGAATCGGCGAGGGCGTCGGGATCGGGCCGGGTGAGCCGGGCCGATCCCGATGCCGATCCCGAGCCGGCGCCGCTCGGCGCGGGCAGTTCGGCGGCGAGGCGGCCGGCGAAGCCGGCCAGCGCGTGCAGGGCGTCGCGCCAGGCGGCGAGCTCGTCGCGGCCACGGCCCTCGAGCACCGCGCCGATCATCTCCTCCAGCGGCCAGGCCGCCTCGGGAAGGCCCTCGAGCAGGCGGCGGTTGCCCTGGCGGGCCGCCTCGACCGTGCGCACCAGCGCCGAGCAGTAGAGGAGCAGCGCCGCCGCGCCCTGCGCGTCGCCGGCGTAGACGTCGGCCGCGGCCCGGGCCCACGGCCCGATCGGCGCGCCGCGCAGGGCGGGGCCGGCCACTCGGAGCGCCACGTCGGTCATGGCCGCGGTGAGCTCGCCCACCTCGGCCTCGGCGCCCGCCGCCTCCTGCTCGAGCGCCCAATCGACGTGGGTCTGGAGCAGGGCGAGGTACGCCAGCGCCCGGCGGGGCGCGGTGTCGGGCCCGTCGGGCAGGCGGCGCAGGCGGCGCTCGTAGGCCCGCTCGGCCGCGTCGAAGCGTTGGCGCCACACCAACCGCCTGCCGCCGAGTCTCCCCATCAGAGCCAAATGCTAGCGCTGTAATTACGGTCGCGTAGTTCCCGCCTGCGGCGGTGTTGAACCATTTGGGTGCGGCTCTTCGGGAGGGACTGATCACGCAGCCGCTGGGATGACGCCCCGGAGGTATCGGGGCTGGTGTATCCGGTGGTGTTCCCGGGCGAGATGGAAGCGCCAGTACTCGGTCCAGTCG
>JBJXGF010000238.1:0-3835 GCA_046153015.1 Acidimicrobiales bacterium
GCCTCCGGTTCGGGGCCGGCGGCCGCCGCGCCGAGGGGGGTCTGCGCCGGCCGGGCCGCAGGGTCGCCGGCCTCGAGCGCCGCCGCGTCGAGCAGCAGCACGTCGGGGATGAACACCTTGGCCACCACCCCTCGCAGCGGCCCTTCGGTCAGGCGCACCGAGATGCCGTGACGCTCGGCGAGCCGGCCCACCACGTACAGGCCCAGGGTGGCGGTGGGGGCGAGGTCGAGGCGGGCCATGTGCTCGATGCGCTCGTTGGCCCGTTCCAGCGCATCGGCCTTCATGCCGAGGCCCTCGTCGATGATCGAGAGCAGGTAGCCGCCGGTCTCCCGACCGCCGCGCACCTGCACCTGGGTGTCGGGCGGCGAGAAGCTGCTGGCGTTCTCAACCAGCTCCGCCACGAGGTGGGTGAGGTCGGCCACCGCCGAGGCCTTCACGCCGATGGGCTCGAGGTCGGGGCGGGCGACCTTGGTGAACTCCTCGATCTCGGAGAGGGCGCCGCGCACCACGTCGCCGATCTGGGCGGGGCGGGCGGCCGGGCGGGCCGAGCCCGAGCCGGCCAACACCAGCAGGTTCTCGGCGTTGCGGCGCATGCGGGTGGCCAGGTGGTCGAGGCGGAACAGGTCCTCGAGCACCGCGGCGTCGCGCTGGTTGCGCTCGAGCTTGGTGATGAGCGAGAGCGAGCGGTTGAGCATGCCCTGGTTGCGCCGGCCGAGGTTCTGGAACACCTCGCCCAGGTTGCGGCGGCCGCGTGCCTGGCGGGCGAGCAGCTCGCCCGTCGTGTCGATCAGGGTGTTGAACGAGCTGGCCGCCTCGGTGAGCTCCTGCGAGGAGTCGAGCTCCACCCGGGACAGGGCGGGTGCGTCGGCGTCGAGGTCCACGTCGGTGAGCACCTCGGCCACGTCGTTGACCGCCCGGCGCAGCTGCGTGATCGGCCGGACGATCGCCCGCGCCATGCTCGCGGCGATCGTGACCGCCACCGCGATCACCGCCGCCAGCGTGAGGCCGAGCAGCACCAGGTTGTTGCGGACCTGGGCCCGTGTGCTGGTCTCGACGTTGGCCACTCGCAGCTCGGCGAGGGGCACCACCTGGTCGATGTAGGCGCGGTGCTGCTCGTAGAGGCTCTCGAGCTCGCCGTCGACCAGCGCCCGGGGTTCGCTCATGTCGCCGGTGACGAGGCCGCGCTCCACGGCGGGCAGGAAGCGGGTGCGCACCACCTCGATGAGCTGCGCGCCCGGCGCGTACGCGTCCTGCGTGAGCGCCCGGCGCAGCTCGGCCTCCTCGCCGCTGCTGGCGTCGAGGTTCTCGAGCCAGTAGGCGTGGCGGTCCTCGTACTCGGCGAACAGCTGGGTCAGGCGGGTGCGGAGCAGCTCCTGCTCGGTGCGGCTGTCGACCCGGGCCAGCTGCTCGACGGTGAGGAACGCCTCGACCAGGTACAGGGGCGGGGGCAGGATGTCGGCCACCACGTCCTTGCCGTCGACGATCCGGTTGTAGTTGTCCCCACCGATCCGGACCGCGGACAAGGTCCCCAGGCCGGCGCCGGCGAAGATCAACAGGGCGATCACCGGGATGCTCACGGCGATCGCGAGCTTCAGCTTGATGGGCAGGCGGTTGAGCATGACGCGCGGTCCTGTCGGTTGATCGGGGTCGGGTACGGCCGGCTCAGCTGGTCTTGGGGCTGCCCTGCACCCCGTACACGAACCAGTCCATCTTCAGCAGGTCCTCCAGCGGCGCCGGCGCCCCTTGGGCGATGCGCACCACGCCGGCCTGGTCCTTGATCGGGCCGGTGAACGGCTTCAGGCTGCCGGCCACCAGGCGCTCCTTCGCCTGCTCGATGGCCGCCTTGGCGGCGGGGTCCACGAGCGGCGAGAGCGGGGCCAGGTCGACCATGCCGTCGGCCATCGAGCCGTAGTGCTGCTCGGAGCGCCAGCTCCGGTCGATCACCGACTTCGCCGTCTCGGCGTAGAAGGGGCCCCAGTTCCACACCGGCGCGGTGAGCCACGCCTTCGGCGCGAACCGCGCCATGTCGTCGTTGTAGCCGATCCACTTGGCGCCTCGGCGCTCGGCGGCCTCGCCGGCGGCGGGCGTGTCCTGGTGCTGGCTGAGCACGTCTGCGCCGCCGTCGAGCAGCTTCTCGGCGGCGGTGCGCTCCTTGTCGGGGTCGAACCAGGTGGAGGTCCACTCGACCGTCACCGTCGCCTGCGGGTTCACCGACTGGGCGCCGAGGGCGAACGCGTTGATGCCGCGGATGACCTCGGGGATGGGGAACGCGGCGACGTAGCCGATCTTGCCCGACGCGCTGGCCTTGCCGGCGGCGATGCCCGAGAGGTATCGGGCCTCCTCGGCGGCGCCGAAGTAGGTGCCCATGTTCTTGGCGGTCTTGTAGCCGGTGGCGTGCATGAGCACGAGGTCCGGGTGGGCGGCGGCCACCTCGAGCATGGGGTCGGCGTAGCCGAAGCTGGTGCCGAAGATCAGCCGGTTGCCCTTGCGGTACAGGTCCTCGAACACCCGGCTCGCAGAGGCGTCCTCGGGCACGTTCTCTACCACGCTCACCTCGACCTGGCCGGCCATGGTCGAGCCCAGGTGCTTGGCGCCCTTGTCGTGCTGGTGGGTCCAGCCGGCGTCGCCGATTGGGCCGATGTACACGAACGCGGCCTTCAGCTTCTCGCCCGGCTTGAGGCCCACGTCGACCGCCCCGGCCGCAGCGGCGGCATCCCCCTTGTCGGGAGTGTTCGCCGTGTCGGAGGAGCTGGCGCATCCAGCCACGAGCAACGCGAAGCCGAGCGCAGCGGCGACGTGACGGAGTTTCGGCATCGGGACCCCTTTCGAGCAGCGTGGAGACGCTCTCGGCGAATCATCGGCGCCCGGCGCAGCCAGCCTGAGCGGAATCTGCGACGCGCCGCCGCGCCTCCGCGCCGCGGGACTGGTTAGGCTGGCGCTGCCCGCCCCGCCGGAAGGACCGCCCATGCGCCGACTGCTGCTGCTCGCCGCCCTCCTCGCCGCCGGCGCCGCCGCCGCGACCGCGGGCCTGCCCGCCGCCGCCGGGGCGTCGGGAGGCGACAGCGCCGGAGTGAGCGCCGCCGACTACGACGAACCGCTCCACGGCTGCTCGTCGCTCTGAGCCGGGTCGGCGGTCCGCCCGCCGCGCCGCCGCTCAGACCCCGCGGCCAGACGCTACGGTGTCGGCCCGGTGCGCGCCGCCTCTGACCACGCCGAGTCGATCCGCCGGTGAGGCGCGAGCACGCCGCGAGCAAGGCCCCGCTGCCCGCCGGCTACGGGGTCATCTGGTCGGCGGTGGCGCTCGACCTGGTGGGCTTCGGCATCGTGCTGCCGATCCTGCCGCTCTACGCCGAGCGGTTCGGCGCGTCGCCCAGCGTGATCGGCCTGGTGCTCGCCGCGTACTCGGTGGGCCAGCTGGTCGGGGCGCCGATCCTGGGCCGGCTCTCGGACCGCTACGGACGCAAGCCGGTCCTGCTGTTGGCCCTAGCCGGCAGCTCGCTCGGCCACCTCGTCACCGGTCTCGCCGGTTCGGTCTGGGTGGTGCTCGCCGCCCGGGCCGTCGACGGCCTCTCCGGCGGCTCGGTGTCGGTGGCCCAGGCCGCCGTCGCCGACCTCGCCCCGCCCGCCGCCCGGGCCCGGCTCTTCGGCCTGCTCGGCGTGGCCTTCGCGGTGGGCTTCGTGGTGGGCCCCGCCCTCGGCTCGCTCGCCGCGCTGGGCGGCCCGCGCCTGCCGTTCTTCCTGGCCGCCGGGTTGAGCGGGCTCAACGCGCTCACCGGTCTACGCCGCCTGCCCGAGACCCGGCCGGCGGGCGCGGCGCCGGCCGGGTCCGCCGGCG
>JBJXGF010000245.1:0-8166 GCA_046153015.1 Acidimicrobiales bacterium
CGGGGATCGTGTACGGGGACTCGGTGTACACGCCGCCCATGTGGTCGATGTTGAACTGCGGGCCCTCGCCCAGGAACTCGGTCTTGAGCCCGGTCTCGAGCGACAGGTCGAGCATCACCTCGACGTAGTGCTTGCCCTCGTCCTGGGCGATCTGGCCGAGGCTGCGGCCGACGTACTTCTGCAGGTCGGGGCGCCGGGCGACGCCCTGCACCACGAGGCGGTCAGCCGGGCCGCCGACGGCGACCTGGGTGTTCTTGAACAGGGTGTTCGCCTCTTCCTGCTCGGCGATGATGCGCTGGCGCAGCGCCGGGTCGCGCATCTTGCGCATCTTGTCCTCGATCGTGCCGGTGGTGGCCTCACGCCACGCCGGGCTCGAGTCGTAGAGGTTCCACTCGTCGAGCGAGAACGCGAAGCCGGTGCGGATCGAGGCGCCCTGGCCGAAGATCGGCAGGCCGGCCGACTGCGCCCGGGCGATCCACTCGAGGCGCTCCTGGTACACGCGCGGGTTCTTCTGGCTCACCGGCACGGCGTTGTCGAGGATCGGACGCATCGCGACCTCGGCCAGGCGCAGCTTGAAGGCCAGGTCGTCCGGGTCGTTCGGGTTGGCGCTCGTGGCCTGGGTGAGCTGGATGACGCCCTCGTCGCGCTCGCGCAGCACCTCGGCGAGGCAGAAGATGTCGTCGTCGCACATGGTGTCGGTGACCATGGGCGTGCCGTCGAAGTCGGCCTGCACGGAGTTGGGGCCGAGGCGCTGGATGGAGAAGCCGCAGAGGCCGGCGTCCATGCCCTCGTGCAGCAGGCGCTGCATCTCCTTGCGCTCCGCGTTGGTGGCCGGGCGGGTCTTGGCCGCCTCGAGCCCCATCACGTAGATCATGAGCGAGGCGGTGGGCATGAACTGGATGACGTTCACCCCGAGCGGCGCCCGGTCGAGGCTGTCGAGGTACTCGGGGATCGTCTCCCAGTCCCAGTGGGGCAGGAAGCCGACCTTCATCGCCTCGTACGGGATGGCCTCGGTGCGGGTCATCGTGAGCATCGACCGCTCACGGAACTCCGGCTTGACCGGCGCGAAGCCGAAGCCGCAGTTGCCGAGCACCACCGAGGTGACGCCGTGCCAGCTCGAGATCGTGCAGTACGGATCCCAGCGGACCTGCGCGTCGTAGTGCGTGTGCAGATCGATGGCGCCCGGGGCCACGATGCAGCCCGTGGCGTCGATCTCACGATCGGAGATGCCCTTGGCGCGGCCGCCGATCTGGGCGATCTTGCCGTCCTTGATCCACAGGTCGCCCTTGTAACGAGGCACCCTCGTGCCGTCGACGATCGTGCCGCCCTTGATGTGAATGTCGTACTCAGCCATGAGCTCCCCCCAAATCGCCAGGACTTTGGTGGCGCAAGCCTAGGCCGTCGGGGCCGCCGGCGCGGCGAAAGCGCCGGCCTGCCCCCAGGGCGGCTCAGTTGCCGCCGAGCAGGCCACCGAGCACGCCGCCCTTGCTCTGGTTCTGCTGCGCACCGCTCTGGCCGATCCCCACCGGGCCCTCGCTCGGCTGCACCACCACGAAGCCGGGACCGGAGAAGTTCATCTGCATCGCCTCGCCGGCGCTGCGCCCGAAGAGCGCAATGCCCTCGGTGCGGGTGACGTTGACGGCCAGGTTGGCCGACCAGCAGATCGCCGCGTTCGGGTCCACGAACGTGGGCGCTTCGTCGGTCTGGAGCACCACCGGCGTGCCGCGCGAGGTGATCGCCACCCGGCCGGTTCCCGAGACGATCGTGTTGAACAGCCCGGCGCCGGCCAGCGCGCCGGCGTTGGCGACCAGCTTGATGTCCCACGAGAGCGAGCTCTCGAAGGCCAGGATGTTGCTGCCGTTGATCGACAAGGCGTCCGACCCGTCGAGGTCGACGAGGAAGATGTCGGCGGCGTCGTCGGCCAGGAACACCTCGCCCTGGCCCACCACCTTCATGAGCGGGACGCCCTCGCCGCTGATCGCGCCCTTCGCGGCGCGCATCAGCTTGTCCTTCATCGTGCCCTCGCCGCTGGTGATGCCCTGGTGCTCGAAGCGGACGTTGCCCTGGTACGCCACCATCGCGCCGCGTCGCGAGAAGAACTCGCCGTTCACGGTGGCCTTGAGGAGCTTGGAATTCTGCAGAGCGAAGCCCGGCGCGGCGGACTGCTGCTCCATGTTGTTGAACAGCTGAGAGCGCATGGCCTTATTGAAGCGCCCCTGAAGCGTGCTGATGCACGCCGCCGGGCCTTTTCGAAGCCGATGCCCGTTCGGTGGCCGCCCCGGCCCTGGCGCCGGGAGGGCGATACGCTCCGCCGCCGTGGTCAAGCTGACGTTCTGCCTGCGCCGCCGGCCCGATCTGTCGCCGGAGGAGTTCCGCCGCTACTGGCGCGAAACCCACGGGCCGCTCGTGGCGGCTCGCGCCGAGCTGCTCGGCATCCGCAAGTACCAGCAGGTGCACACGGTCGACACCGACCTGCACGAGGCCCTGCAGCGCCGCAACGGCGGCGCGCCCCCGCCCTATGACGGCGTGGCGGAGGTGTGGGTCGATTCGGTCGACGCGTTCCGCGCCGGCGGCGACGCCGCCGCCCGCCAGGCGGCGCGCGAGCTGCTGGAGGACGAGCGCAACTTCATCGACCTCCCCAACTCGCCGATGTGGCTGGGCGAGGAGCACGTGTTCGTCGACCGCGGGGCCTGAGGCCCCCGATTCACTCGGCCCAAGCTTTTACTTTCTCCACGACGGCGAGGGGGTCTTCCCCGATGGGGTCGACGTTCAGATAGGTCACCCCGACCTCCTTGAACACCTGGATGCGCTCGCGTACGAACCCCTCGTCGCCGGCCAGCGTGGCGAGGTCGAGGTAGTCCTCGGGCACGGCCGCATAGGCCTCGTCCCGCTTGCCCGAGAGGAACAGGTCCTGGATCTGGCTCGCCTCGGCCTCCCAGCCGTACCGGCGGAACAAGTCGTTGTAGAAGTTCTTCGACCGGGCGCCCATGCCCCCGACGTAGAAGCCGGCGTTCTCCCGGGTGGCGGTGCGGGCCTCCTGCACGGCCTTGTCGTCGGGCTTGCCGAAGGCCACGCGCCCCCCGGCGATGATCTCGAGCGGGCCCAGGCCCTCGGCCCGCTTGGCCAGCCCGGCCGAGAGCGCGTCACCCCACACGTCGCGGAACTTGTCGGCCACGAAGAAGATCGGCTGCCAGCCGTCGGCCAGCTCTGCGGTGAGCTTCACGTTCTCGGGCCCGATGGCGGCCACGTAGATCGGGATCGACTCGCGGACCGGCCGCCCGGCGAACTTGAGCGGCTTGCCGAGGCCGGTGCCGAGCTCGGCAGGCAGCGGCAGCTTGTAGACCTTGCCGTCGTAGCTGAGCGGCTCGCGCGACCACACCTTGCGGCAGATGTCGATCACCTCGCGGGTGCGCTGCAGCGGCTTGTCGAACGGCACGCCGTGCCAGCCCTCGATCACCTGGGGGCCCGAGGTGCCGAGGCCGAGCACGAACCGGCCGCCGGACAGTGCGTCGATCGTGGCCGCGGTCTGCGCGATGAGCGCCGGGGTGCGCGAGTACACGGGGAAGATGCCGGTCATGAGCTGCACGCGCTCGGTCTGGCCGGCCAGGTAGGCGAGGATCGAGGCGAGGTCGAACCCGTAGATCTCGCCCGACCACAGGAGATCGACGCCGGCCGACTCGAGGTCGCGCGCCCGCTTCGCGAACCGCGCCGGGTCGCCGTTGAAGCCGATCGTCATGCTGATCTTCATCGCGCTGGCCTCCTCGTCGGGTGGCCGCAGCGTAGTGCGCGCCCGGTCGGCGCCGGAGCTGCGGCCGGCCTCGCTTCGCTCAGCTCTCTCCCTGCTGGGGGCTGCGCCCCCAGACCCCATCCCACGTCCGGCTCGCTGGCGCTCGCACGGCCGTGCGGCCGCGCGTCGCTCAGCCTCTAGGCTCCGGGACCGATGCGCTTCGGCTTCGCTCTTCCCAACAACTTCGGCGTTCCGGACGCCGACGACGTGGTCGCTCTGGCGGTGCAGGCCGAGCGGCTCGGGTTCGACTCGGTGTGGACCAACCACCATGTGCTGAACGTGGGCTACGTGCTCGACCGGCTCGACGACAAGCCCTACTGGGATGCGCTCACCGTGCTCACCTGGGCGGCGGCCAGCACCTCTCGGGTTCGCCTCGGCACAAGCGTGCTCGTGCTCCCCTACCTGCACCCGATGGGGCTGGCCAAGCAGCTCGCCACGCTCGACCATCTGAGCGCCGGGCGCCTGATCGCCGGCGTCGGCGTCGGCAGCCTGCAGGCCGAGAACGAGGCGCTTGGCGTGGAGTGGGCCAGGCGCGGCGCGCTCTCCGACGAGTTCCTCGCGGTGATGAACGAGCTCTGGACGGCCCCCGAGCCCCGCTTCTCGGGCGAGTTCTACCGCTTCGACGAGGTGAAGGCGTCGCCCAAGCCCCGCCAGGCCCCGCGGCCGCCGATCGTGGTGGGCGGCAACCGCGCTCCGGCGTTGCGCCGGGCGGCCCGGTGGGACGGCTGGCATCCGATGGCGCTGCCGCCCGAGAGCCTCGAGAGCCGTCTCCGCCGCCTCGACGAGGAGCTGGCCAAGGCCGGCCGCTCCCGAGCGGAGCTGCTCGTGCAGGTGCGCCTCGACCTCGACCTCTGGGCGTCGCCGAGGACGCAAACCCCCAAGGCGCCGATGCACGGCACGGTCGACCAGCTGGTGGAGATGGTCGAGCGCTACCGCGCGGCCGGCGCGGGCGAGCTCGTGCTGTCGCTCAACACCGGGGACTGCGGGCTGATCGCCGACACGCTGGAGCGCTTCGCCGTCGGCGTCATCCCCGCCGCGAGGCGCTGACCAGCTCGGCCTCCCGGGAGGGCGTCTGCCACCCCGGCGGACCGAAACGGCGCTCCCACACCGCTCGTGCGGCCCGCTCGAGACCGACCGCTCCCGCCAGGAGCAGCGCGGCGACGATCCCATCGAGCCACCAGTGGTTGGCCGTCACCGTCACCACCCCCACCGTGAGCGCGGCGTGGGCCACCGCCGCCCATCGCCAGGGGCTGGCGCTCACCCGCCAGACCACGAAGCCCACCAGCAACGCCCACGCCACGTGCACCGAGGGCATGGCGCCGAGCTGCGACGGGCCGGGCTCGCCGAGCGTTGGGTAAACGCTCTGACCGTACCGGGCGGCGGCGTCGACGAAGCCGAGGTCGGGGAACATGCGAGGCGGCGCCACCGGGACGAGCTGGATGGCCAGGCACGCCGCCGACACCAGCGCGAGCACGTTGCGCACCGGCGGGTAGCGGCGGCGGTGGCGTAGGAACAGCCAGACGAGGAAGGCGATCACCGCGGGAACGTGGGCGCCGGCGTAATAGATGTTGGCGGCCTGCACTGCGAACGGCCGGGCGAGCGCCGCGTGCTGCAGCGCCGCCTCGCTCGGCAGGTTCAGCAGGCGTTCGATCCGCCAGATGGCCCGGGCCCGCTCGTACGCGCCGTCGACCTGCAGGACCGAGATGCCGGCTGCGTACTGCCACAGCGCGTAGAGCACGAACACCAGCGCCGCCTCCCTGGCGACGGCGGCGACCTGGCGGGCGCGCCGCGCCCCCGGCCGCCACAGCAGGCCCACCGCGCCCAACACGGCGCCGATGGCCAACGCCAGATCCCAATCGAGCCACATTCCTGCGAACGAGCCTCCCGTAACCCATTCTGGCCGCGCCCGTCAGGGGCCCCGCTAGCTTTGCCGACCATGAGCGGCGACACCGGTCACGACGCCCACCCGGCCCATCACGACGCCCATGACGCCCATGACGCCCATGACGCGCACGACGCCCATGACGCGCACGGCGGCCATGCCCCGGCCTACACGGAGCCGGAGCCGGTGGGCTGGACGCCCTCGCTGCTGGTGGCCATCGTCGCCGTGTTGGCCACGGTGAGCGCCGGCGTGATCATCGCGATCGTCGCCGCCTCGAACGAGTTCGGCTGATTTCCGGGGCGCCCGGGGAGGCCCAGCGGACCGGAATCCCTGTTGCTGATGTTGTCAGAGTCGACAGATGTGGCTGATGTCACAGGTGGCGCTCCGGCGCTGCGGTTCGAGCCCGGTTACGATCCCGTGTCGCGCTTGGGCGCCGAGGGGCGCAGCCACGTGCGGCTCACCGCGGTGCGGCTCAGGCGGACCATAGGTACAGTACGGCGAGCCGCACGATCCCCAGGTCGGGCGGTTCGGCGAATGGCGCCAACACAGCACACCACAGGAGGACCTGTGCGGAACATCAAGCGACTGGCAGCAGCCGGTCTCGCGTTCGGCCTCGTGTTCGGAGCAGCTGCCTGCAGCTCCGATGACGACGAAGAGAACACCACCACCACCAAGGCCGCCGGCACCGCCACTACTGCGGCCGGCACCGCCACCACCAAGGCTGCGGGCGCGACCACCACCACCAAGTAGCCCGAGTTTCCGCACACGGCCGGCCGCCGCCTCGCTCGAGGCGACGGCCGGCCGTTGCGCGTCTCGAGCCTCAGGCCAGCCGGGCGGCGCCGGCCAGCAGCGCCCGGTGGAGCAGGACGGGATCGCCGAGGCGCCGGCGCAGCTCTCGCTCCAGGCCGCCGATGGGATAGAGGTTCTGGGGGGCGCGCGGGTCCTTGTGGGGCGCCGAGGCGAAGCGGCCGAGCCCTGCGGCCGAGGCGTCGGCCAAGGTGACGGCCTCGACCAGCTCCAGCGAGGCGGCCGCCTCGCAGCGGACCACGCCCGTCCAACCGACCGGTCGGCCGGGCGTGGGCAGCCTCAGGTACCACGACCACCGGGCGGCCCGGCCGCCGATGGCGAAGAGCGGTGTCCTCTCCCCCGCCGCCAACGCGGTCACCACCCGGGCCGCGGCGGCGGGCAGGTAGCTCGTGTGGTGCGTCTTGATGTAGCCGATCGCCCGCGCCGGCTGCCCTGCCCCCCGCAAGGGGCCGTCGACCACCACCAGCTCGGCGTCGAGCAGCGCCGCCTCCGCCGCGGCGGCGACCTCGAGCTCGATCATCGCGTCCTGCACCGCGAAGCTCAGCGCCTGCTCGTCGTCGCCGGCGGCGGCCCGCCGGAGGAAGCTCCCGTGGGCCGTGGCCAACCCGTCGAAGGCCGTGAAGGGGGTGAAGAGCCCGCGGCCCATCCGGGCGAACGCGAGCCGGGCGCCGCCGGGGCCGGTGAGGACGGCGCCGGCGGCGAAAGAGGCGCACACCCCTTGGCGCACCTCGCCCTCGACGGCGAGCTGGACGCGAGCCTCGATCCGCCGCACACCGTCGACGAACGCGATCGGCCCGGGAGCGCGGGAGGGCCCGACCGGCCGCCGCGGGGCCCACGCCTCCGGCGCGGCCTCGACGTCGAGCCTGGCCGGCGCGCTGGCCGGGGCCAGCAGGCCGCCCGCCTGCACGGCGCCGTACTCGGGGGCCCAGGCCTCCACGGTCACGGTGACCACGGCTAGCGCCGCGCCGGCAGGTGAAGCGGCGGCATGCTCAGCCGACCCGGGTGACGGTCGACGCGCCGCCCAGCTTGCGCACCTCGAAGCGCACGGGCAACCGCTCGGCGAGCTCACGCACGTGGCTGACGAGGCCCACCACCCGGCCCCGCGCCCCGAGCTCCTCGATGGCGGCGGCGACCGCGTCGAGCGTCTCCGGGTCGAGCGCCCCGAAGCCCTCGTCGAGGAAGATCGACTCCAGGCGCACGCTCGGCCCCGCGGCCAGCTCGACCACCTGGTCGGCCAGCGCCAGGGCGAGCGCCAACGAGGCGAGGAAGGTCTCGCCGCCCGAGAGCGTGCGCGCCGAACGGCGAGCGTCGCCGTTCACGTGGTCGACCACGGCGAAGTTCGAGCTGCGGGGCTCGAGCGTGAGCGAATAGGCGCCGCCCGACAGCTCGAAGAGGAGCGCGGTGGCGGCGGAGACCAGGCGCCCGAGCGCTTCGTCGAGCACCCACTTCTGGAACGCGTTCGAGCCGAGGTGGCGGCCGAGGGCGGCGGCCACGCGCTCGGCGTCGGCCAGCTCGGCCTCCTCCCGGCGCAGCCGCTCGGCCAGCGCCAGGTCGGCCTCCACCCGGGCCAGCTCGGCGGCGGCGGCCGAGCGGGCGTCGACCACCACGTCCCGGAACGGCCGCCCGCCGGGCGCCAGCCCCGCCGCGGCCAGCGCACGCTCGATCGACGCGAACCGGGCGGCGGCCCCAC
>JBJXGF010000251.1:0-7078 GCA_046153015.1 Acidimicrobiales bacterium
CGCCGAGGAGGCGGCCCACGATCGCCTGAGCGGCGATTCCCACCGCGTCGAGGGCGAGCGCCAGGAATGACCACACCTCGAACGCGATCTGGTGCGCGGCGAGGTCGACCCGCCCGGCACGGGCGGCGGCCGCCGTGGCCAATGTGAACGAGCCCCTCAGCGCCGCCGAGCGCACGAACAGATGGGCGCCGACTGCGCCGAGCGCCCGCATGGCCCGCCAGTCGGGCGCGGCCGACGCCCCGAGCGCCCGGCCTCGGCGCAGCACCTGCGCGGCGTACACGGCGGCTGCGCCCCACTGCGCCGCCACCGTCGCTGCCGCCGAGGCGCCGATGCCGAAGCCCAAGCCGAAGATCAGCACCACCTCCAGCACCAGGTTGAACGACGCGCTGGCCGCAGTGATCAGGAGCGGCGTGCGAGTGTCCTGGCGGCCTCGCAGGTAGCCGACCCCGGCCAGGCCCACCAGCATGGCCGGCACGCCGAGCAGGCTGATGCGCAGGTACAGCCATCCCGGCGCCACCGCCGGGCCCCCGCCGCCCAGCGCGTCGACGAGGCTGCGCCCGCCCACCGCGCCGAGCAGCGCCAGCGCCGAGCCGAGCAGCGCAGCCAACCACAGGCCCTGCACCCCCTGGCGAGCGGCGCGCCGCTCCTCGCCGGCGCCCACCAGCCGCGCCACCGCCGCGGTGGTGCCGTAGGCGAGGAAGATGCAGAGCGAATGGGCGCTGAGCAGCACGGTCGAGGCGAGGGCCAGCCCACCGAGCTCGTCGGCGCCGAGGCGGCCGACCACCGCGGTGTCGGCCAGCACGTAGAGGGGTTCGGCCACGAGTGTGGCGAACGCGGGCAGGGTCTGGCGCAGCAGCTCCCGGTCGAGCGGTCCGAGGCGCGGCGCCCGCCGGGCGGCGCGTGCTGCGCCCACCGCGGCTAGGGCACGTCCATCCGACGCAGCCGCCGCCCGGCGTAGAGCACCCCGACCGCGGCCACGGCCAGCGGCACGCCCACCGCGAAGCCCGGCGACACGTTCCCGAGGCGCAGCGCCACGTCGCTCGCCTGGGAGAGGATGCTGCGCGTGTATGCCCGCAGGGCCAGGCGGCTCGCCCCCTTCGAGGCGTTCGCTACGAACCCTTCCCAGATCAGGATGTACGCCAGGCCCCACGGCAGCGAGCGGGTGGTGCGCAGGCCGAGCCCCACGAACACGGCGCAGTAGGCGGCCACCCCCACCGCGGTGGCGAGCGCCGCGCCGCGCACCACCGCCCCCCCGGCCCCGGTGAGCGCGGCCGCCACCACGATCGGGGCGAGCACGAGCGGGAGCACGGCGGTGAGCGACGCACCGTACGCGGCGACGGCGATGCGCCACCGGGCGATCGGCCGCAGCCACAGGTACACGAGCGAGCCGTCGTCCACGAGGTCGCCGAGCGTCGAGGAGGCGAGCACCAGCGACACCACCGGCACCAGCAGCGTGAGCCCGAAGATGTCCACGAAGCGGGTCGCCCCACCCAGGCGGTCGGGGGGGTTCGAGCTGCCGATCGCCGCGCCGAGGATCACGCAGAGCGCGCCGAGCGAGCCCAGGCCGAGCAGCCGGGCGCGGGTGAGCTGCGAGCGCAGGAGCAGGCGGTAGATGTCGGCCATCACGCCCCGACTAGGTAGCGGAACACGCTCTCGAGGTCGTCGTCGAGGGCGCGCAGCTCGTAGAGGCGGGCGTCGACGGCCCGGGCGGCGGCGGCCAGCTCCCGGCGCAGGCGCGTGACCTCCAGCGTGTCGATCGTGAGCGAATCGGGCCCGGTGACCTGCACGCCCATCGCCACCCCGGCGCCGAGCAGCGCCGCGCCGAGCCGGCTCGGGTCGCTGGCCCGCACGGCGTAGCGGTGGGGACGGTCGTCCATCAGGTCCCGGATCGCCCGGAAATCGCCCTGGGCGGCGAGGCGGCCCTGGGCGATCACCAGCACCCGGGAGCCGAAGCGCTCGACCTCTTCGAGCACGTGGCTCGAGACCACCACGCACTTGCCGAGCTCGGCCACCTTGGCGAACACCTCGATGAGGTGCAGCCGCTGGCGGGGGTCGAGCCCGTTGAGCGGCTCGTCGGCCACCAGCATGTGGGGGTCGTGCACGAGCGCCTGGGCCACCTTCACCCGCTGGCGCATGCCCTTCGAGTAGGTCCGCAGCGGGCGGGCGTCGCCGCTCGGCATCTCCACCACGTCGAGCGCGGTCTGCGCCGCGTTCCGGGGGTCGGCCACGCCGTGCAGCTTCGCCGCCAGCATCACGAACTCCAGCGCGGTCTGGCTCTCGAACAGCGTCTCCTGCTGGGGCACGAGGCCGATCTGGCGGGCGATCTCGGGGTCGGTCCGCGGGTTCGCGCCGAGGATCGAGATGCGCCCCTGCGAAGGGGAGGTGAGCCCGCACAGCAGGCGGAACACCGTCGACTTGCCGGCCCCGTTCGGCCCGAGCAGCGCAGTGACGCCGGGCCACACGGCGAAGCTCACGTCGGACACGGCCACGATGTCGCCGAACCACTTCGACACGCCTTCCACCAGGATCGACGGCGCCGGGAGGGGCAAGGGGGGCGGAGGCGGGGGCGGGGCCGGAACGGGCGAGCCGGTGAAGGGCGGCGGGGGCAGCGGCGGCGGTGGGGGCGGAGCGGCGCTCGCCTCGTCGCTCACTTCGTCACCGCCAGGCGGCGGTATCGCAGCCAGAGGAACGCGCCGAAGGCGAGCGTCCAGAGCGCGAACGCGCCCCACACGGTGAGCGAGTCGACCTCGACGAACGCGTTCTCCTCGCCGAAGACCCTCGTCACCACGTCGAAGGGGAGCCCGATCAGCTCGAACACCCGCAGCCGCTCGGGCATCTCCGCGGAGCCGATCAACACGTTGACCGTGGCCTCGCTCACGAGGAGCGAGAGGATGACCCCGGCGCCGGCGAACCCGGTGCGGGGCGTGGTCGACGCGATGGCCAGCGACAGCAGCGTGAAGAACACCGCCATCGCCCCGCCGGCGAGCAGGATCCGCAGCAGCACCACCAGCCCGTCGACCGGCCAGCCCGGCCCGGCGTCGTTCAGGGTGTAGCCCACGAGCAGCAGCAGGGACGGCCCGATCGTCACGATCGAGAGCACTGAGCCCACCGCCGCCGCCTTGCCGACCAGGTAGGTGGTGCGGGTGAGCGGCGCCGCGAGGTAGAGCCCGAGCAGCCCCGTGCGCCGGTCGGCGCAGAGCACCTCGGGGCCCACGAGGGACACGAACAGGATGATCGCCGCCGTGATGTACCCGTACCCGGCGGCGTAGCTGGGGGTGATCCCCTCGGAGAACGCGTCCGGGATCAGCGCCGACACGCCGACGAAGACCACGGCGGGCACGAACGAGATCACCGCGGTGGCGATCGGCACGAGCTTGAAGCGGAACGGGCGGCGCAGGCCGAGCGCCCGCTGGACGCTCGCCCAGTACAGGCTCACCACCGCGCCGCCCGGGCCGCGGCGGGGGCCCTCGTAGCGGCGGTAGCCGCGGTCGGCGATGGTGGCGGCGGGCCCCGGCGAGGTCGGTGAGGCGGGCGAGGCGGACGCGGCCGGCAGGCTCATCGGCCCACCCCGAGGAACACGTCCTCGAGCGTGATGCGCCGGGGCGAGAGCCGCCGGAGCAGGGCGCCCTGCTCGGCCAGCACGTCTCGCACCACGTCATAGGCGCCGTCGCCCAGCGCGGGGTGCTCGGCCACCACCAGCACCCGGCCCTCGACCCGCACGTCGAGGCCCCGCCCGGTGAGCGCGGCGGCGACCTCGGCATGGCGGTCGTCGAGCTCCACCAGCAGGCCGCCGCCGCCCTTGCGCAGCTCGTCGAGCGTGCCCGCCGCCACCACCTCGCCGCCGGAGAGGATCACCGCCGCGTCGCAGACCCGCTCCACCTCCTCCAGCAGGTGGGAGGAGAGCACCACGTCGATCCCGTAGTCGCCGCCGATGCGCCCGATGAGCTCGAGCATCGAGTCCCGCTGCACGGGGTCGAGCCCGTCGGTGGGCTCGTCGAGCAGGATCAGGGCCGGGTCGTGGGCGATGGCCTGGGCGAGCTTGACCCGCTGGCGCTGGCCGGTCGACATGGTGCCGAGGGGACGGAGCCGCTCCTCGCCGAGGCCCACGTGCCACAGGGCGTCGCTGGCCCGGCCGGTGGCCTCCCGGTGGGGCAGGCCGTGCACCTCGGCCATGTGCCGCACGAGGTCGTGGGCCCGCATGTCGGGCGGCAGGTTGTGGTGCTCGGGCGCGTAGCCGACCCTGGCCCGCACGGCGGCCCCGGCGTGGGCGGGGTCGAGCCCGAGCACCTCGAGGCGGCCCGCGTCGGCGTGGTGGAGGCCGAGCACCATGCCGAGCAGCGTGGTCTTGCCGGCGCCGTTGGCCCCGAGCAGCCCGGTCACGCCCCGCCCGATGTCGACCGTGGCGTTCGACAGGGCGGTGGTCTGGCCCCAACGCTTCACCACCGCGTGGGCGGAGATCACCGGCTGGCCGAGCACCGCTCGAAGGTTAGCGGGGGCGCCGGCACGACTAGGGTTTCCCCCCATGGCAGACGGCATGAAGCCCCGCTCCCACGAGGTGACCGACGGGTATTCGCGCGCCCCCGCTCGGGCCATGCTGCGCGCGGTCGGCATGACCGACGACGACTGGGCCAAGCCCCAGATCGGCGTCGCCTCCTCGTGGAACGAGGTGACGCCGTGCAACATGCCCCTCGACCGGCTGGCCAAGCGGTGCAAGGAGGGGGTGCGGGCCGCCGGCGGCTTCCCCATCGAGTTCAACACGATCGCCGTGTCGGACGGGATCTCGATGGGCCACGAGGGCATGCGCGCCTCGCTCGTGTCCCGGGAGATCATCGCCGACTCGGTGGAGTGCGTCATGCACGCCGAACGGCTCGACGCGCTGGTCACCTTCGCCGGGTGCGACAAGTCGCTGCCCGGCATGCTGATGGCCTCCGCCCGCCTCAACCTCCCGTCGGTGTTCGTGTACGGGGGTTCGAAGCTGCCCGGCCACCACAACGGGGTCACGCTCGACATCGTCAGCGTCTTCGAGGCGGTCGGCGCCTACGCCGCGGGCGCCATCAGCCACGACGAGCTGTACGCGGTCGAGGCCAACGCCTGCCCCACGATCGGCAGCTGCGCCGGCATGTTCACCGCCAACACGATGGCGGCGGTGGGCGAGGGGCTGGGCATGTCCCTCCCTGGGTCGGCCGCGCCGGCCGCGGTGGACCGCCGGCGCGACGACGTGGCCTACGCGGCGGGCACGGCGGTGGTGAACCTGCTCCGCCAGAACATCCGCCCCCGCGACATCCTTACCCGAGCTGCGTTCGAGAACGCGATCGCGGTGGTCATGGCGCTCGGCGGCTCGACCAACGCCGTGCTCCACCTCCTCGCCATCGCCTACGAGGCGAAGGTCGAGCTCGAGCTGGAGGACTTCAACCGCATCGCCGCGAAGGTCCCGCACCTCGCCGACAGCCGGCCCCACGGCAAGTACCACATGGTCGACATCGACCGTGTGGGCGGCGTGCCGGTCGTCATGCAGCTGCTGCTCGAGAAGGGCGTGCTCCACGGCGACGAGATCACGGTCACCGGTAAGACCGTCGCCGAGAACCTCGCCCTGCTCAAGCCGCCCCCGCCCGACGGCGAGGTGATCCACGCCTGGAGCAACCCGCTTCACCAGGTCGGCGGCCTGGCCATCCTGCGCGGGTCGCTGGCGCCGAATGGTTCGGTGGTGAAGGTGGCCGGCATCGACTTCGACCGCTTCGAGGGCAACGCCCGGGTCTTCGACGGGGAGGACGCGGCCATGGAGGCCGTGCTCGCCGGGCGGATCAACCCGGGCGACGTGGTGGTCATCCGCTACGAGGGCCCCAAGGGCGGTCCCGGCATGCGGGAGATGCTGGCCATCACCGGCGCCATGAAGGGCGCCGGCCGGGGCGGCGACACCGCGCTCGTGACCGACGGGCGGTTCAGCGGCGGCACCCACGGGTTCTGCGTGGGCCACGTCGCGCCCGAGGCGGTCGACGGCGGTCCGATCGCGTTCGTCGAGGAGGGCGACCGGATCGCCATCGACGTCACCGCCCACTCGATCGACGTGCTCGTCGACGAGGCCGCCCTCGAGGCCCGCAAGGCGAACTGGAAGCTCCCCGAACCCCGCTACACCTCGGGCTTTCTCGCCAAGTACGCCCGCCTCGCCCAAGGCGCCGACAAAGGGGCCATCACCGAAGCGTGAGCGAAGCGAACGCCCAGACCGGCACGGCGTGAGCGAAGCGAACGCCCAGACCGGCACATCGTGAGCGAAGCGAACGCCCGGACCGGCACAGTGAGCTAGTTGGCCGGTGCGGGCGGGCCCGGCGCGGGCGGCGGGGCCACAGGCCGCAGGATGCCGGCGGCGTCGAGGGCGGCCAGCGCGTCGGGCCCGAGCAGCGCGGCGGCCTGTGCGCTGAGGCGGTCGCCCCCGCTGCGCACCACGTCCACCAGGGCCTCGGGGCTGAGCTTGGCCAGCACCTCGGGCGCCAGCGTGGGCTCGGCGCCGCGCCGGCGGGCCGAGCTCACCGCCTCGGAGAGCGAGCGCAGCAGCGGGTAGGGGTTCACGGGGCCGCCGCCGCGTGGGTGCACCTCGAAATGCAGGTGGGCGGCGCCGCCGCGGGCGTTGCCCGAGTCGCCGTTGAAGCCGATCACGTCGCCGGCGCGCACCTCGACCTCGGCCCCGCCGTCGAGCAGCGGGTGGGAGCGTGACAGGTGGGCGTAGTAGTAGCGGTTGCCCGACCTCCCGGTGAGGTGCACCACCAGCCCGCCGAGGTCGTTGCGGCCCACCTGCGCCAGCCCGTCCTCCACGGCCACGAGCGGGGCGCCGTAGTCGGCGAAGATGTCGGCGCCCTGGTGCCAGCGGTCGTCGGAGCGCGGGAAGCCCCACGAGTCGATGAAGTCCCAGCCCGCAGCCACCGGGAACGTGGCCGCCGGCGAGGCCTTGAGCTGGTCGAGGCCGGTGCCCGCGGGGCGGATGCGGGCAGCCGCGTCGCGGGCGTTGCCCCGCAGCACCTCGAGGTCGGCCTCGGCGGCCAGCGCGGCCGCCTCGGCGAGCTGCGCCGCGGCGTCGGCCGCCGCG
>JBJXGF010000260.1:0-5964 GCA_046153015.1 Acidimicrobiales bacterium
CGCCGAGCGGCGCCGGCGGCCGCCGGTGAGGGCGGCTGGCTGCGCCGCGTGGCGGTGCGGCCCGACCCCATCGGCCCGAAGGGCCGCCTCAGCGCGCTCTGGGTGGTCACCGCGGTGGCCGCCGCGCTGATCTCGCCGCTGGCGCTCGCCGTGCACCTCGCCACCGCCGCCGGCCTCGCCGGGCTGCAGTCGGCCGACCGCTGGCGTCGTCGCCGCCAGCGCCCGGCCCGCCTCGTGGCCGGCCTGGGCGGCGCCGCATTGCCGCTCGCCGCCGGCTTCGGCGTGCGTCCGCTCGGCGCCGCGGCGCTGGTGCTCGCCCTCGCCGCCCTGGTCGCCGCGCGGCTCGACCCCCGGGCCCTCGGCCGCCTCGGCGCCGCCGGCTGCACCGTGCGCTGCTCGCTCTTCACCGGGCTGGCCGCCGCGTCGGTGGTGATGCTCGGCCGGCTCGACACCGCGGCCGCCATCGCGGTGCTGGTGTTGAGCGCCGCGTACGACGCCGGGTGGCACCTGGTGGGGGTCGGGGCGCCCCGCGCGCTCGACGGGCCGGCCGCCGGGGTGATCGGCGTGCTGGCCTTCACGTTTGCGCTCTCGGTGCTGCTGCCCGACCCGTTCACCGCGCAGGGCGCCTGGTGGGCCGGCCTGGCCGCCGCCGCGCTGGCGCCGCTCGGCCAGCTGGCCGCCTCGCTCGTGCTGCCCGACCCGTCAGCCCGGGCGCCGGCCCTTCGCCGGCTCGACTCGCTCCTGCTCACCGCGCCGGTGTGGGCGGTGGCGCTGTGGGTCAACGGCGCCCTGTGAGCACGTGCCGCCACATGGGGCGCCCCTGGCGCCGCAGAGTGGGGGAAGCGGGGATTTGCGCTCAAGGCCGCTTCGGGGAGCGCCGATAACAACATCGTGCTCAACCATCCGCTCGCCGATCGGGTTCTGGCCGACGACTTCCTCGCCGGTCTCACCGACGCGCCCATCGAGGCGCTCCGACGGATGCGGACCGACTGCGAGGCCCTCGAGCAGGCCCTCTCCTACGCGCGTCGCCTGGCGCAGGGCCGGCTCGACATCGTGGCCACCGAGCTCTCGGCGCGCCGCCAAGGCGAGGCCGGCGACGACCTGCACTCGATGATCGACCGCCTGCCCGAGATCCTGGCCGACCACTGCCGGCCGGCCGGCGGGGGCCCGGCGCGGCCGATGCGCAGCATCACCCCCTCGGCGCTCGACAGCGCGCTGGCCGACCGCGTGGAGGCGGCGGCGAGCGCCCGAGAGCTGGCCACGCTGCACGAGCGGGACGAGGACGAGCTGGCCGAGCTCACCGATCGCTACGCCGAGCTGGAGCGGGAGCTGTCCGGCGTGCGGCGCCTGGTGCACGCCCGCATCGACGCGCTGCAGGCCGAGCTCACCCACCGCTACCAGTCGGGCGCGGTGAGCGTGGAGTCGCTGCTGAGCTGACCAGCGCGGCGCCTGCTTGGCCAGCAGGCGGGCGCCCGCAGCTAAGTTTGCCCCCGTGCCTCGTCGCGACAGCGCATCGGTGATCGACAGCGCGCGGGGCCGCCGGCCGCGCCGGTGGCGGTCGTCGACGCCGGGCTCGGTTCGGCGCGGAGGCGCCCGCCGGTGAGCGAGCCCGAGCTGCGCTGGCTCGAGCTCGGCGCGTTCATCCGGGCCGAGCGCCGCCGCGCCGATCTGTCACTGCGACGCCTGTCGGAGCTGTCGGGCATCTCCAACCCGTATCTCAGCCAGATCGAGCGGGGCGTGCGCCGCCCCTCCGCCGAGATCCTCCGCCAGGTGGCGCACGCCCTCGCCATCCCCGCCGAGTCGCTCTACGTGCAGGCCGGCATCCTCGACCCGCCCGAGGCGCTCGGCAGCCTGCGCGAGCACATCCGGCGCGACGCGCACCTCACCGCCGAGCAGAAGCAGACGCTGCTGCGGGTCTACGAGTCGTTCCGCCGGGAGAACGAGCAGGCGCCGCCCTCCCGCCCGGCCCGCACCCTGGCGCACCGAGGCTGCGGACGCGGGGAATCGCCCACGAGCGCAGGGAGTTGAACACCACCGTGCGCAGCCTGGCAGTGCTCTCGCTCCACACCTCGCCGCTCGAGCAGCCGGGGTCGGGAGACAGCGGCGGCATGAACGTGTACGTGCGGGAGCTGGTGGCGTCGCTGGCCCAGGCGGGGGTGCGCTGCAACGTCTATGTGCGCCGCTGGCGGGCCGACCTGCCCGACACGGTCGACGTGGAGCCCGGGTTCCGGGTGCTGCACGTGCCCGCCGGTCCGCTCGACCTGGCCAAGGAGCGCCTGGTCGAGGTGGTCCCCGAGTTCACCGCCTGGGTGCAGGACCACATCGAACGGGAAGGCGACACCGCCCTCCTCCACGCCAACTACTGGCTCTCCGGGGTCGCCGGCCACGAGATCAAGCACCGTCTCAACCTGCCCCTCGTATGCACGTTCCACACCTTGGCCCGGGTGAAGGCCGAGACGGGCGACACCGAGCCCGAGCGCCGCATCGAGGCCGAGACCATGGTGGTGCGCTGCGCCGACGCCATGATCGCCAACTCGGCGGTCGAGGCGGCGCAGCTGCAGCGGCTCTACGGGGCCGAGCTCGAACGGGTCGAGGTCGTGCCGCCCGGGGTGGATCACGCGTTCTTCTCGCCCGGGCCCCGGGGCGGCGCCCGGCGGGCGCTCGGGCTCGAGGCGGGCCCGGCGCCGCTGCTGCTCTTCGTCGGGCGCATCCAACCGCTGAAGGGGCTCGACGTGGCCATCGGGGCCCTCGCCGAGCTGGCCGACCGGCGGGTGCGGCTGCTCGTGGTCGGCGGCGCCAGCGGACCGGAGGGCGAGAGCCACGCCGTCCGCTGCCGGGAGTTGGCCGAGGAGCTGGGCGTGGCGGAGCGCATCGTGTGGCGCCCGCCCCAGCCCCACCACCTGCTCTCCACCTACTACCGCGCCGCCGACGTGGTGCTCGTTCCCAGCCGATCGGAGTCCTTCGGCCTCGTCGCCCTCGAGGCCGCCGCCTGCGGCACCCCGGTGGTGGCGGCCGCGGTGGGCGGCCTGCTCAGCCTGGTGGACGATCAGCGCACGGGCCTGCTGGTGGAGGGCCGCAACCCCACGGACTACGCGAAGGCGGTGGCGGCCCTGCTCGAGGACCACGCGCTGGCCGCGGAGATGAGCGTGCACGCCGCCCAGCGGGGCCGGGGCTTCACCTGGTCCACCACGGCGGCGCGGCTGCGGCGGCTCTACGGCGACTTGTCGGCCCGCTCGCTCATCGAGTGCGGGGCGTGAGCACCGAGCCCTGGTCGGAGCTCGGCCTCGACCTGCTCGAGGCCCGCATCGACGCCTGGCTCGCCGCGGAGCAAGCCGCCAACCCGGTGATCGCCGCGGTGGACCGCGGCGGCCCCGGCGAGCGCCGCTGGTACGTGCGGATGACCGGGGTGGAGAAGGACTACATCACGGTGTGGTTCACGCTCGGCCAACGGACGCTGCACTACGAGACGTACGTGCTGCCGGCGCCGGAGGAGAATCGTGAGGCGTTCTACGAGCAGCTCCTGCGCCGCAACGACAAGATGTTCGGCGCCGCCTTCGCCATCGGCGCGGAGGACGCCCTGTACCTGGTGGGCCAGCTGCCGAACCAGGCGATCGACGAGGCGGAGCTCGATCGGGTGCTCGGCTCGCTCTACGACTACGTGGAGCGCTTCTTCCGTCCAGCGCTGCGCATCGGCTTCGCGTCCCGTTTCAAGGGCTGACCGGCTCGTCGACCCGTTGTTGATCGTCGGTATCTTTCAGTCTATTCTGCTGCAGATCGGTCGGGCGGGAACGGCGTGCTGCTTGGGGAAGGGGTGCGTCGACCCGTCCGGCCCCTCGCCGTGCGCTGCCGATCTCACTCTTCACGTTCGGCGGTGATGATTGGCGGCAACGCCGCTACTCTTGCGGAGCCGACGCAAGGGTCGTCGGCAGGAATACGGCGGCCGCCGCCTCTGTTGAGGGGACACAATCCACGCCCAGCGCAGGTTCCGCGTCGGCGGCCCGCCTCAGGTCCAGAGAGGGTCATGGCCAAAGCATCGAAGAAGTCGGCCGGCAACGCGGCAGGAGCGGAAGCGGTCGAGAGCCCGTTCCCGGCCGAGTTCCTCCAGGCGCAGCGTCAGCTGCTGCTCGAGGAGCGGGCGAAGTACGTGAAATCGGCCGACTCCTTGCGCGCGGAAGCCGATGCGCTCGTGAACGAGCGCGAACCGGGCGACGTCCAGTTCGACGAGGAGTCCGGCGAGGGAGACACACTCGCCGTGGAGCGTGAGCGCGACCTCGCGCTGTCGGCCCAGGCCCGGGCGCTGGTCGAGCAGATCGACGCCGCGCTGAAGCGGCTCGACGACGGCAGCTACGGCATCTGCATCCACTCCGGCCAGCCCATTCCCCAGGAGCGCCTCGAAGCGATCCCGTGGGCGCAGGAGCGGGTGGAGTTCAAGGCGGGCACGTTCCGGTTCTGAGCCGGCGCTGACCCCACCGCCCGCCGGCGCGCGTTAGCGTCCCCGGCGATGCACACGCTCCAGGCGGTCGGCGGCGGAAAGATGGGCGAGGCGCTGATCGGCGGCCTGCTGCGGGCCCAGTGGGCGGCGCCGAAGGAGCTGGCGATCGTGGAGAAGCTCCCGGCTCGGCGGGCCGAGCTGGAGCGGGCCTTTCCCCAGGTGGCCGTGGTCGCCGAGGTGCTGCCCGGGGTCGACGCGGTCGTGGCGGTGAAGCCCAACGACGCCGAGGCTGCGTGCCGCCGCCTCGGCGTGGCGCCGCCGCGCCGCCTGCTCTCGATCGCCGCCGGCGTCACCACCGCCCGTCTCGAGGCGGCCCTCGGAACCGGCGCGCCCACCGCGGTGGTGAGGGCCATGCCGAACACCCCCGCGCTCGTCGGCCGGGGCGCGGCGGGGATCGCCGCCGGCTCGGCCGCCGGGGAGGATGACCTCGCCTGGGCCGAGGGCATCCTCGGCGCGGTCGGCGTGGTGGTGCGGGTGAGCGAGGCCCAGCTCGACGCCGTGACCGGCCTGTCGGGCTCTGGCCCGGCCTACGTGTTCCTCGTGGCCGAGGCGTTGATCGAGGCCGGGGTGCTGGCCGGTCTGGCGAGAGACATTGCGGAGCGCCTGGCGGTAGCCACCCTCGCCGGCTCGGCCGAGCTGTTGGCGGCCTCGGATCGGCCCGCCGCCTCGCTGCGCGCCGACGTGACCTCGCCAGGAGGCACCACCGCCGCCGGGCTGCGGGAGCTGGAGCGGGCCGGGGTGCGGGCGGCGCTGCTCGACGCGGTGATGGCCGCCACCGAACGATCCCGTCAGCTCGGCGCCTGAGCCGCGCGCCGACCCCGCAGCGGCGGGTCACCCGCGAGCCGTGAGCTCCAGCAGCTCGGTTCCGGTGTCGTTGCCCCAGTCCTCGTTCACCGCCACGCCCACCCGGGCGAGGCGCAGCGGCGCCGCGCCGCGGGCCACGTCGTCGAGGTTGCGGGCGAGCACGGCGCGGCCGTCGAGGCGCACGAGAACCCACCGCCCATCGCAGCCCGCCCGCAGCCGGTGGACCTCGCCCCAGCGCAGCGCCGCGCCCACGTTGGCCCAGGCGGCGTCGAGCTTCGCCTCCCGACCCCCCGCCACCACGTGGAGGGTCACCGCGCCGCCGGCGTGATGGCGGGAATCGTCGAGCCAGAGGCTGACCAGCGCGTACCGGTCCGGGTCCTGCCAGAAGGCGAGCCCGGCCCGGCACGCCTCGCCCTCGCCCCAGCGCCGCCCGGGCAGGCGCACGGCCAGCTCGAGGTCGGCGAGGTCCGGGCTCGGCCACGCCGTCGTGTACACCGTTCGCCCCGGGTTGGGGCGCGCTGCGCTGGCCCGCACCCGGGCGCGGCCGCCGGTCCGCTCGATCACGCCGAGGCCCAGCGAGCGCCGCCACGCCGGCGCGGCGCCCGGGGGCTCCCCGGGCTCGTCGAGTGCGCCCGGGGAGCCGTCGAAGCGCTCCCGCCAGCGCCGCG
>JBJXGF010000273.1:0-16127 GCA_046153015.1 Acidimicrobiales bacterium
GGCGGCGCCCCTGGCGCGCGCGGCGGCTCACGCCCCCGCTGCGCCGTCTTACGATGGCGGCCGTGCGAGTCGTGATCACGGGCGGTTTCGGGTTCCTCGGCCGGCTCGTGGCCCGCCGCGTCCTCGACGGCGGGCTGGTGGGGCCCGACGGCAAGGCGGCGCCGGTGACCGAGCTCGTGCTGGTCGACCAACCGGGCGCGGTGCTGCGCCCGTTGCCCGTGCAGCTCGCCGACCCGCGAGTGGAGGCCGTCGAGGGCGACGTCGGCGACGAGGCGCTGCTCGCCGCGGCGTTGGCCGGCGCCGCGTCGGTGTTCCACCTGGCCTCGGTCGTGAGCGCCGACGCCGAGGCCGACTTCGAACGGGCGATGGCCGTGAACGTGGACGGGCTGCGAGCCCTCGTGGCGGCCTGCCGGGCGAGCGCGGGGGCGGCGCCGCCACGGCTGGTGTTCGCCAGCTCGGTCGCGGTCTTCGGCGGCGCGTACGCCGTCGGCGTCGTGGGCGACGGGGTGAAGCAGACGCCGCATTCCACCTACGGGGTCACCAAGGCGATCGGCGAGCTGCTGGTCAACGAGGCCACCCGCAAGGGCTGGATCGACGGGCGCTCGGCCCGGCTGGCGACCGTGGTCGTGCGCCCCGGCCGGCCCAACCTGGCCGCATCCTCGTTCGCCAGCGGCCTCTTCCGGGAGCCCCTCGCCGGCGACGAGGCGGTGATCCCCGTTCCGCTCGACACGCCGATCCTGGTCATCGGCCGCCGCGCCGCGGTGGCCGGCTTGGTGGCGCTGCACGACCTGGCCCCCGGCGCGCTGGGCGACGATCGCGCCGTGGGGCTGCCGGCCATGGCGCTGACAGTGGGCGACATGGTGGAGGCCCTGCGCCGCTTCGCGGCTGCCGCCGGGCGCACGCTCGGCCCGCTCACGGTGGCGCCGGACCCACTGGTGAGCGCACTGGTGGGGAGCTGGCCGGGCCAGTGGGACAACACGCGAGCGCTGGCCCTCGGCCTCCCGGCCGACGTGACCCTGGAGCAGGTGATCGCCGACTACGTGGCCGACTACGGCTCCTAGCGTTCACATGTCGAGGGCGCCCGATCGCGCTCGGCGCGAACATCGGCGAGTACCAGGCGGGACCGCTCTTCATCAACAACGGGTAGCATTGGGCGGCGGCTACGCAGTGATTTAACGGGCCAAACTCTCCCTCGAGGCGGTAGATGGCGGGCTTGAAGAGCGCTATGACCACGCAGACTGAACCCACGATCCTCGGGGCGATCTGGCGACACCGGCACCTGGCGGGCGCAATTGTGCTCGGGTGCGGCGTGCTCGGCGCGTTGGCCGGCACAGTGGGCTCGCAGACGTACAAGGCCGAGGCGACGATGGTGGTGGAGGACCCGCGCAGCGGGTCGCAGCTGCTGCCGAGCCGCACCGAGCCGGCCGGCTATGTAAACCAGGCGGCTGCAATTCTGACCACCGAGGTGCTGGCGAAGAACGCCGCAGCGAAGGCCACCGAGCAGCTGCGGGCGGCGGCCAAGCAGGAGGCGAGCGGCTCGGTGAGCTTCGGGGCCGCCAGCCCCATCACCGTGCAGCGCAACGGCACGGTCGAGCTCCAGCTGCCCAACGGCCGGATGTGGCTGCGCCCGAACGGCGTGGTCGAGCTGGAGCCCGGACGCGTGCTGCTGAACGAGAAGGGCCAGGTGCTGCGCCCCGACGGGTCGCCGGTGCCCGGCCCCACCGGCGAGGCGCTCCAGGTGAGCGCCGACGATCAGGTGATAGCCCGTTCCGACGGCTACCTGATCGTGATCGACTCCCGGGGCGGCCGCCTGGTGGTGGGCCCCGACGGCAAGCTGGTCACGGCCGGTGCGCCCGGCGCGGCGGCCCAGTCGGGCGACGTGCTGACCGGCGCCTCGAGCGACGTGATGACCCTGCGCTTCGGCGACAAGCTGGTCACTGTGCCCGGCCAGAGCCGGGCCACGCTCACCCGGGCCGACGGCGCGCCGCTCACCCGCCCGCAGCTCTCCGCGCCGATCGGACCGACCGAGAAGCTGCTGGTGGTCACCACTGAGGGCACGGCCGCGGGGCTCACCAGCGCAGGTCAGCTGTTGGTGGTGGAGAAGAGCGGGGCCACGAGCCAGCTCAGCGAAGAGATGACCGTCATCGCCGAGAGCGACAACTCGACCGCGAACAAGAGCGCGCAGGGCCCCGCCCTCGAGTACGAGAAGCTGACCGCGGACGACCTGCGGGCCGGCCTCGCGGTCACCACCGATCCCGAGAGCAGCGTCATCGAGCTGTCGTTCCAGGCGTCCACGCCCGAGGTGGCGATGGTCGGCGCCAACGCGCTGGTGGCGGCGTACCAGGACCAGCGGCGGGTGCAGGCCAGCGGCGACTCCTCCAGCGAGTTCGACCGCATCGAGACCGCCATCCGTTCGGTCAACGCCGAGCTCGGGGTGATCGACCGCGACCTCGCCGCCGCCCGCGCCTCGACCAGCAGCCGCACCGAGCTGCAGGCCCAGTACGAGTCGCTGATCGAGCAGCTCGCGCTGGCCACCCGAGCGGGCGTGGGCCCGGCCAACCGGGATCGGGTGTTGGATCTCCGCGACCAGCTCGACACCGTCCGGGCGGTGATCGACGCCGGCGAGAAGACGCCCAAGGTCAACGACCTGAACGAACGCAAGCGGTCGGTGCTGGCCCGGTTGGCGCAGCTCGAGGACCAGCGGGGCAAGCTGCAGTTCGAGGCCAAGACGCTGGCGGACGACGTCGTGCTGTTCTCGCCCGCCCAGGAGGCGGCCCAGGTCGGCCTCGGCAGCCTGCGCCTGGCGCTCGTGGGTCTGGTGCTGGGTCTGGCGCCGGCCGCTGCGGTGGCCTACGTCCGGGAGCTGCGCAAGCCCAAGCTGGAGTCGGCGTCGGCGATCGAGGGCGTGCTCGGCGTGCCGCTGCTGGCCGAGATCCCCGACTACAAGCACGAGCGGCTGCGCGGCCACCTTCCCGTGCTGGAGAACCCCGATTCGCACGTGGCCGAGGCCTACCGGTTCGGCGCCGCGGCGATCTCGATCGACCGCTCGGTCCACGGAGGCTCCGTCCTCGGCGTGGTGTCGGCGTCGGTGGGCGAGGGCAAGACCAGCCTGGTCGCCAACCTCAGCCTGGCGCTGGCCCAGACCCAGCCCTCGCTCGTGGCCATCGACGCCGACCTCGAGGGCCAGGTGCTCTCGCTCCTGCTCGAGCGGGCCACCAACGCCCGCCCGTCCCTGCGGGGCTTGGCCGACGTGCTGCGCGGCCGCGGCTCGGTGAACGACGTGGTGCAGTACCTCGAGTTCCCGAACGGCACTGCCATCAGCCTGGTCAGCGGCGGCGCCGAGGCGGCCCAGGTCGGCGGGCTGTTCGGCACCCGCACCGCGCGCGAGTTCTTCGACGACGTGGGCGCCCGCTACGAGACAGCCCTCGTCGACGTGCCGCCCCTGCTCTCGGTGGCCTACGCGGCGAAGGTGATTCGCGACCTCGACGCGGTGATCGTCGTCGTGCCCCATCGGATGGGTCGGCGTGACCTCGAGGAGCTGAAGGACCGTCTCGCCTTCGTCGGCGTGCCGGTGGCCGGCTTCATCTACACGCGTACGCCGCTGCGCCAGCTGCGCACCAGCTCGGTGGCGGCCCTGCAGTACGACCTCGGAGGCAAGCCGACCGACCGCAAGAAGTGGTCTAAGCGCCTTCCGGGCGTGCGCGTCGGCTCGTGAATGACGCGAGCAGCTCACCGTTGAAAGTGCTGATCGGGGCCTTCTCCTGCAACCCGGGGGAAGGCTCGGAAGAGGGGGCCGGCTGGTCCTGGTCGGCGGCCGCGGCCGTGCACCACGAGGTCTGGTTGGCCACGCAGGCCCGGTACGAGCCGGTGATCGAGAAGGCGCTGGCCCGAACCGGGCTGGCGGGCAGGCTCCACCCGGTCTATCTGCCCGAGGTGATCAGCCGCTTCGAGGGGCGCCCGCCGCTCGAGCATCAACGTCTCCGCTACGCCGCCTGGCAGCGCAGCCTCGTCCACCACGCCCGCCGGCTGCACGACGAGATCGGCTTCGACGTCATCCATCACCTCACCTGGAGCGGGGACTGGTTCCCCTGCGGGCTGAGCCGGGTGGCGGGCCGCGGCCCGCACGACCCGGCCTTCGTGTGGGGCCCCGTCGGCGGGGCGTCGCGTCCGCAGTGGCGCATCGCCGGCCTGGTCGGCGCCCGCGCCTTCGCCGAGGAGGCCACGCGAGCCGTGGTCACCGGCGCCGGCCGGGCCGCGTTCGGCGCGCGCCACGCCCGCCGGGCCGATCTCGTGATCGCGCAGAACCACGACGTGGCCGCCCGCTTCAACCGCTATGGCTGGAAGCTGATGATCGAGCCGAACATCGGCGTCGACCTCGACGAGATCGTTGCGGCCAAGGCAGCAGCGCCGGACAGCAGCGGCGGCCCGGTGGCCGTGTTCGCCGGCCGCCTCCTCATCTGGAAAGGCGTGGCCCTCGCCGTCGCCGCGCTGGCCCGCCCCGAGGCGGCCCGCTGGCGGCTGCACATCTACGGCTCCGGGCCCCAGGAGACGGCGTTGCGCCGCCAAGCCCGCGAGCTCGGGTTGGAGGACCGCGTGACGTTCTTCGGCCGACGCCCCCGGCCCGAGGTGCTGGCCGCGGTCGGCGCGGCGGATGTGTTCGTGTTCCCGAGCATGCACGACAGCGCCGGCTGGGTCGTGGCCGAGGCGATGGCAGCCGGCGCCCCGGTGCTCTGCCTCGACGAGGCCGGGCCGCGCACGCTGGTGGGCCACGCCGACGGCGTGCGGGTGCCCGCCCGCGGCGACGTCGTCGGCGCGTTGGCCGCCGGCTTCGACCAGGCGGCGCGGTGTCGGCCCAACGCGATGCGCTGGTCGTTCGACAGGCTGCCGGCCATCGTCGACGCCGCCTACGCGCGCGCCGTGTTCGCCCGGCGCGGCCGGCTCGGCCCTGACGCCACCCGGTCGGATGGGTTGGCGCTGCAGGACGCGTCGTGAGCCGACTGCCCGAACGCAGCGTCTGCGTCCTGCACGTGCTGCCCGACCTCGCCCTTGGCGGTGGACAGGTGATCGTCCGCAACCTCGTGTCCGAGCCGGTGGAGGGGGTCCGCCACGAGGTGGCCGCGCTGCGGGGCGGGGTGATGGCCGACTCGTTCGCGCGAGCCGGTGTGCCGGTCTGGGTGGCCGACGCCCGCTCGCCGGTGCAGCTCGCCCGCGCGGTGCGCGACTTGGCCGCGAAGGTGCGACGCGAAGGCGTCGACGTGATCCATACCAATAACACGCCGCTCGATCGCTTCGTGGGGGTGGTGGTCGCCCGGGTGACGGGCCGGCCGACCGTGAACACGCTGATGGCGATCGCCAGCTCGCACCGGCCACGTCTGGAAGGCGAGCCGCTCACCCGCTTCGCCCGCCGCCGGGCCGGCAACCTCGTCAACCGGGCCGTGGCCCGCTTCGGGGTCGACCAGATCGTCGCGCTGTCCGACACCGTGCGCCGCGCGCACGCCGAGGCGCTGAAGGTGCCCTGCGAGAGGATCGAGGTGCTGCACCCGGGCGTGCCCACGCCCGAGGCGCCGGCCGCCGCCGACATCGCACGCCGCCGTCAAGAGTTGGGCCTGGACGGCGCCTACCCGGTCCTGATCTGCGTGGGCCGCCTCGAGGAGAACAAGGGCCAGCGGGACCTTCCGGCGGCGTTGGCCCGCATCGTGGAGCGCCTGCCCGACGCCTGCCTGCTGCTGGCCGGCGACGGGCCCGACCGCGCGCGGCTCGAACGCAGCTTCGCTGAGGCCGGCCTGGCCGACCACGTGCGCGTGCTGGGCCAGCGCCAAGACGTGCCCGTGCTGCTGCGCTGCAGCCAGGTGCTGGTGAGCACCGCCCATCACGAGGGCTTCGGGATGGCGGTGCTCGAAGCGATGGCGGCGGGCTGCGCGGTGGCGGCGTACGACAACGACCACGTGGCCATCCGTGAGTTCGTGACCGACGGCGTGGACGGGCGGCTCGTGGCGGAGGACCCTCAGCGCCTCGCCGCGGCTGTGATGGAGCTGGCCGATTCGCCCGAGCGGCTGGGCGAGGCCGGCCGGGCCGCCGCGGCCAAGGCGGCGGCGCTCACCTCGCAGGCCAGCGCGCGCCGCTACGCGTCCCTGTACCGCGACCTCGCGACGCGCCGCCGCGGCTGAACCGGCCCCGGCCGACGCGGCGCCGCACGCAGCACACGCAGCAACATCGCAACGGAACGACCCAGGTGGAGGCAAAATGCTCGACGGCGCGCGCCGGCTGCTGACCGACCGCTTCGAGGTGGAGGCGCGACGAGGGCGGGTGGGCGCCGAGCCGGCCACCGACGGGCAACCCCGGCGGGTGCTCGACGCCGAACGCCGCCTCTCGATCGACCACGGCGCCCTGCGCATCGGCCCGCTGGCGCGGCCCGGCTGGGGGCGCGAGGGCATCGCGTACGGCCCCTTCGAGCGCCGGCCCGGCCGGGTGCTCGCCGTGCACCTGCTGAACGGGCACAACACCTCCGAGAGCTACGCGCTGGAGGGCATGCCGCGCCGGGTCGCCCGCTGGGCGGTCGGCAGCCAGACCGATCCGCTGTGGCAGCGAGCGCTGCGCTTCCCGCTGTCGCGCCAGCGCGAGTCTCCGCTGCGCAAGCTCGAGTGCTGGTGGCACAGCCGGAAGCCGGCGCCGGTGTCGGTGACCGACAACTTGATGGTGGGGTGGTTCCCGGCGCCCGACGCGGCGGGGCCCGCCGCCGGCGGCAGCGGCGTGGTGGTCCACGCCACCGGGCCCTACAACGGCGAGCTGCGCGTGACCGCCGCGGGCGGCGCGGCCCCGGTGTTCCGAGGCCTCCAGAACCTGCCCGTTCACTACGTGTCGGTGCTGCGCGAACGCGGGGCGATGCACTATGCCGCCTCCGCCTATGCGGGGGCCAAGGGCCTGCCCGCCTACCCGCTGCTGCGTCCCCTCGGCGTCGACGACCGTCCGCTGCCGGAACAGGTCAGCCCCTGTCTGCACCAGGCGGTGCTCGGCCAGATCGGGTTCAGCTGCGACACGCGCCTCTACGAGGTGGTGGTGGAGGACCACGAGCCGTGGGCCACGTGGTGCAGCTCCGCCGTGGTGGCCGACCGGTTCGCCGAGCCCCCCGGACCGTTCACCGAGCGCGGCGCGGAGCGCGGCGGCGCCTGGACGGTCGAGGGCGGGCTGCGCATCGACGACTCCGGCGTGGGGGCCGAGCCCGACGGGGCCGGCAGCGCCCGCCTCGAGGCGGAATCTCCCGCCGGTCTCGTGCACCTGGTGATCGAGGGGCTGACCGAGGGGGCCGAGGCGGGGCTGGCGTGGCGCTCCGACGGGCCCGACGACGAGTGGCGGGTGGTGCTGCGGGCCGACGAGATCCGCATCGAGACCGTGGTGGCCGGCGAGGTGGTGCGCAAGGAGATCCTTCCGAGGGCGCTCGGGCCGGGGGCGCACCGGCTGCAGCTCAACGACGACGGCGCCGAGGTGCGCGTGGCGCTCGACGGGCTCGCCGTGGCCGAGCACGGCTGGGTCGACGAGCGGCTGACGGCGCAGCGCGGGGTGGCGCTCGCGCTGCGGGGCCCGTGCCGCGTCCGCGACCTCGAGGTCCACCCGCGGGTGGTGGCGCTGCCCCCCGGCGTGCTGGTGCCCAACCGCCCGATCCCCTTGGGCGGGACCGACGTGGTCGACTTCGGGTTCGAGCGGCCCGCGGCCGACCTCGACGGTGAGGAGGCGGCGCCCGGGCTGCAGTGGCGGAAGACGATGGGCCGCGGGCGCCTGGCGGTGGTCGAGCCCGGCATCGCCCGGTTCGACGCCGACCTCGACCGGCCGGTGCCGGACCGCACGATCTACAGCTTCGAGTGGCGCGATCCTGGCTTCTGCGACCTCGAGGTGACCGCCTGCGCCCCCGCCGGAGCGGGCGGCGGCGCCGGCCACCGGTCCCGCGTCGGGCTCTTCGTCGCCCAGGACGACACGAACTACTTCACCGTGAACATCTATCTCGACGACTTCTACCCGGCGGCGTCGGCCTCGTGCTTCTTCCACCTGCGGGGCTTCGAGGACATCTACGACGCGGTGTGGGCGAACCTCGGCGAGCTCGTCTCGTGGCAGGCGCCCTTCCGCATCCGGCTCGTCTGCGCCGGCGACGCGTACCTCGTGCTGATCAACGACGAGCCGGTGCTGCACCGGGCGTTGAGCGACGTGCACCCCGCCACCGAGGCTCTGCGCATCCAGCGCGTCGGCCTCCTGGCGAACTGGGAGTGGGGCAACGACACGGGCAGCACGGTCACCCGCTTCCGGGCTCGTGGCCGCTGAGGCCGAGCCGGCGAGCCCCGTCCTAGCCCGGCGTCGGCGCCTCGGCCGCCGCCGGCGGGTTGCAGTTGGCCCGGTGCTCGGCGCCGGCCAGCGCCTGCACCCCGGTGGGGCGCAGGTCGAGCTTGGCGTAGGCCGCGGAGCGGTCCTGGCCCCGCCAACCGAGATAGTTGTAGGGCCCGGGAAGCAGCAGCTTGCGCCACTTGTCGCCCGCCACGCTCAGCCGAGCGATGGCGGCGAGGGCCCGCACGCGGTCCTTGGCCTCGAGGTCGGCCTTGGCCGCGATCTCGGTGTAGGCGCGCACCGCGTGCACGACCGCCGGCACCCGGCCGGCCCGACGGCGGCCGGTCGTCCAGGTGGCCTTGCCGCGGGCGTCGAGCACGGTCGACTGGTTCTCGTGGCAACGGCGGAAGAACTCGGGCTCCACGCAGGCGAACCGGCCGACCAGGCTCAGCTCGGCGAGCAGCACCTTGTCGGCGCCGTAGAACGGCCGGAGGAGCTTGGTGCGGCGCAGCGTGTCGGCCCGGATCACCCCGAAGATCGGCGTGCACCACACCTCGTGGGCCAGCACCTCCGCGAACCGCTCGACCGCATGGGCCGACGGGGGCGGCGTGACGCACTCGAGCGGCTCCGAGAGCACCACGTCGGTCTCGTCGATGAGGTGCGGCTTGCCGTAGGCCAGCACCGCGTCCGCGTCGGCGTCGAGCGCGTCGACACAGGCGGAGAGCAGGCGTGGCGCGATCAGGTCGTCGACCGCGGCCCACTTGAACAGCTCGGTGTTGCACCCGCGGAACGTGTCGTTGAAGTTGGCGTTGGCCCCCACGTCGACCGGCTGGCGCCGGTAGCGGACCCGGGGGTCGGAACGGGCGATGTCACGCGCAATGTCGGACGTGTCGTCCGTCGAGGCGTTGTCGCTGACGATCACCACCAGATCCGAGAAGTCCTGGTCCAACAGGCTGGTCAGGCACCGCTCCAGATAGGCGGCGCCGTTGCGGACGGGAAGCCCGATCGTGAGACGGGGAGCGGCGGCGCTCATCGCGCCGTCGTTTCCAGCACCCGGATCGTTCCCGGCATCGGAATTCTTTCCAGCATCGGAGCCGCTCCTCCTCGACGAATCCGCCGGACCGGGCGATGCGTCGGCCTGTGGCGCCTTCGGCCGCCGCGCCGTGGCGCAAGGCGCGCCAACGCAGAGTCGGCAGCGTGTTTCGCGCCCCCTCCGCCTGCCGCGTCCGCCGTGTTCGCGCCGCCGTTCGCACGCCCCGTCATCCGGCGTGAAGTGTACCTGCGGGACCCTTTGGGTCGTGCCGGCATTGCGGGGTTGATTTGTTACGAACTCGCCGTTTTTCGCGACCGGTTGACGTCGCGAGTCGATCAGGACAAGAGTGGGCGTTTCGCTGGTAACGCATGCTGCGCGGGCGAGATCGGAATCGCGCCTGTGCCGAACCCGTCCATGGTTCGCTGGTGACCCGCGGCCGCCGCCGGCATCGTCGCCGGTTCATCCGCCTGCCCGAGGGGCTGAGGCGGGGGGTGTCCGGGGGCCTGGCCGACTCGGCGTTGTCGTCCCTGTCGACCTTCCTCATCGGCGCGCACGCGGCGAGGTACCTCAGCCCCCAGGCGCTGGGCGTGTACGGGCTGCTGATGAGCGGCTTCATCGTGGCGGTGATGGTGCCGGCCGAGCTCGTCATCACCCCGCTCGAGGTCAGGCTGGTGGCCTTCGCCAACGAGTCGCAGCTCGCCTCGGTGCCCCGCTCGCTGCGCCTCGGCCTCGGGCCCGCAGCGCTGGCCTCGCTCACGGTCACCGCGGTGTCCCTGGCGTTCGCCGCCGGCGCCGATCCGGCGGTCTCGCTCACGCTGGCCGCCGGGGCTTGCGTGGCGGCGATCCTCTCGCCGCTGCAGGACCACGTGAGGCGGATGCTCCACCAGACCGGCCGGTCCGGGCAGGCGGCGCTCACCGCGGTGGTCCAGCTCGTGGTCGTGGTGAGCGTGCTGGGCGCGGTCACGGCGAGCGGGCTCGAGCCCCACGTGGCGCCGTTCTCCGCCCTGGCGCTGGCCAACGTGGTCTCGCTCATGGTGGGGCTGCGCTTCGCGGCGCGGGCGGCGGGGCGGGCCAAGGCGCCGTCTCGGCGCACCGGGGTGTTCCGGCTCGGCCGGGTGACGAGGGTCGGCGGCTGGCTGCTGTGGGCCGGGGTCGCCGATCGGCTCTCGAACTACGCGCTGGTGGCCCTCGTGTGGCTGGTGGTGAGCAAGGAGGCGGTCGGCCAGCTCGAGGCGGCCCGCGTGCTCTCGCAGCCGATGTTCGTGCTGGCCACCGGCCTCGTGGTGGTGCTGCGCCCCCGGGTGATCACCGCCGCCCTCGGCGGCGAGCGCGGGCAGGCCCGCCGCCTCCGCCGCGCCTTCGCCGGCTCGGTGCTGGCCATCGGCCTGGGGTACGCGGCGCTGGCCGGCACGCAGTGGCCGCTCAACCCGCTGCCCCGCCTGTTCCCGGTGGCGTTCGAGACGAGCGGGCTGCTGGCGCTGTGGATCGTGGCGGCGGCGGCCACGTACTGCCTCTACACGGTCCCGGCCGAGCTGGTCTCGGTGGGCCGCCAACGCTCGGTCGCCCGCATCGCCACGCTGGCCGGCCTCGCCACCGTGGCGGCCGGCTTCGTGCTGCTGGCGGCCGGCGTCGGCGTGCGGGGCGTTCCGCTGGCGCTGCTCACCCGCGCCGCGGTGTCGGCGCTCGGCATGGCGCTGGTGGTGCGAGCCGTCTACCGCAGGGCCTCGAGGCGCGCCGCCCGCCTGCCCAACGCGGTCAGGGGGTAGCGACCTCCGCCCGGCCGTCGACCACCAGCTCGAGCGGCGGGTCGGGGGCCGGCGTCGCCTCGGGACCGTAGAGCCGGCGCAGCGCCCGGCGGTACACGAGGAACTCGCCCGGCCGCTGGAGCACGGTGGCCACCGGAATGGCGAACGCGCCGAGCACCGGGGCGAGGGCCAGGATGCCGAGCAGGTAGCTCCCACCGGCGGTGACGCTGATCGGGGCGAGGTTGCGCTCGAGGCCGCCGCCGACGAGCTCGTTGCGGAACACGCTGCTGAACTGGTTGATCGTGAGGGCGATGATCGCCGCGACGAGCAGGCCCGGCTGGTCGTAGGCCTTGGGGAGCAGCTCAGGCAGCGGGTTGAACGGCCAGCTGATCCCGATGGCCAACGCGTAGAGCGCGCCGAGCCCGCCGAGGGCGGCGAGGTACGCGGTGGAGATGCGCCGGGCGAGGTCCCGGTCTCGGGCGTGCCCGGCTCGCATCGAATGCGGGCGGGCCACGGTGGTCACGCCCACCGCCACCACCGCCATGGGCTGGCCGAGCTGGCGCACCGCCTCGTTGTGCCCGGCGGCGCCGGCGCCGGCGATGGCGGCCAGGGCGAACGCCCCGAGCAGGCCGAAGAGTTGGTCGAGCGAGCCCGAGAGGAGCAGCCAACCCCCTGAGCGCATCAGCAGGTGGCGCTTCAGCAGCGGCATCCGACGCGGGTACATCCCCCGCACCAGCACGTGGTAGCCCACCGCGCCCGACACGACGTTCGCCAGGGCCAACGAGCCGAACGGGATCCACACGGGGGCCACGCCGAGGCGGATCATGGCGACCACGGCGGCGATCACCGACGCCACCTGCAGGGTCGACATGCCGGCGGCCACGTAGGAGCGGTTGGTCTGGTGCGCGATGCGGCGGAGGTGGTCTTGCAGGGGCGACAGGAACGTGAACGCCGCGGCGCTGAGGGCGAGGGGCACGAGCGTGGCGAGCTCGATCCCGGGCCGCACGATCGGCGCGGCGAGGGCCACCCCGCCGGCCATGATCCCGGCCGCGGCCAGCGCGATCGGCGCCGCCATCTTCACCGTGGTGCGCAGGGCGAAGGACTGCTGCTGGATCGTGGCGCCCAGCACCGCCACCTCGGCCGGCACCAGCAGGAGCTGCGCCGGCGCCACCGCCGCCAGCACGAAGCCGAAGAAGAACAGCGAGTACACGCCGAGGTCGTCGAGCGCGAGCCGCTGCGCGCTCAGACCGGCGATGAAGGTGGCGAGCGAGGAGAAAGCGGAGTCGACCAGGCCGGCCGACAGCGCACCGGACAGCTTGCGCAGGCCTCGAAGCCCGCTGCTCATCGCCCCGGCCTGCGCCGCGGCCGAGCCTCCCGGGCCAGGGCCTGCTGCTCGAGGCGCCGCCTGGCGTTGCGCTCGCCGTCGAGGGGTCGGGTCGCCGCCGGCGGCGTGGCGTCCTCGAGCTCGGCCGCCCCGTCGCGCTGGCGATCGCGTTCGCGCTCGCCTTCGCGCTCGAGCAGCAGCTCGAGCTCCTCGTCGTCGACCAGCTCGGCGCGTTCGCCCTCCCGGCGGGTGCTGTCGAACAGCGGCGCGAGGCAGGCGCCGGCCAGCGCGTAGAACGGCAGCGCGCTGAGCGGCGTCTCGAAGAAGTTGTCGAAGAGCGACATGGCCAGCGAGAGGGTGAAGAGCGAGATGCCGAAGGGGTTGCCGGTCAGGCGGTGCACCCGCAGGAGCAGCCGACCGAGCTGGATGAACAGCAACGCGAAGAGGGCCACCCCCACGAAGCCGGTATAGCCCAGCGCGAAGAAGAACACGCTGTGCGGTGTGCGGGTGTCCTCCTCGACGTTCACGCCGAGCTGGCGCAGCTCGTAGCCGTAGCCGTAGCCGAGGAGCTGGCGGCCCTGCTCCTGGTTGACCCCGCGCCAGATGCCCTTCCACCACGTCTGTCGCCAGTCGGCGGTGCCGGCGACGGCGCTGGTGAGCTCGGGTGGGGCGAGCTGCTCGGCGAGGTCCTCGTTGAACGGGGCCACCATGCGGGCGGCGACGCCGGCCGGGGTGACGTAGCCGCCGCGGGTCACGTTCGCCTGGATCCGCAGGTTCAGCGCGCTGATGACCACCGAGAGCAGCAACAGGGCGACGGCGCCGATCAGCAGGGGGCGCACCCGGCGGGTGAGCACCGACCACACCAGCAGCGCCAGCGTGAACCCGATCCACTCCGCCCGCACCTGCTGGCCGATCATCGTGACGAAGTTGGCGGCGATGAGGTACCAGTACCGCCTCGGGTCGGGCACGAAGCAGAGGATCCCGAGGATCGAGATCGCCGAGGCCCGGGGGCCGGAGAGCACGGCGTCGGAGAACGGCAGCGCGATGTCGCCCCGGCGCAGCACGAACACGAAGATCACGCCGAAGCTGGCGTTGACCCAGGCCGCCCACATGACGAAGCGGCGCAGCAGATCGGGCCGGACCCGCGCCGCCCACAGGCCGAGGAACAAGTAGATCGTGTAGTAGTTGAGCGTGAAGGTCTTGAGGACGTCGAAGAAGTTGTGGTTGAGCCGGTAGCCGCGGATCGCCTGGAAGAGGCCGTAGCCGATGAAGGCCGCCACCGACCAGCTCAGCACGTGGAGGCGGCCGGGCAGCACCATCCAGCGGATCGCGTCGAAGAGGGCCATGCGCGAGGGCCGGTACAGCACCGCGGCCAGCGTGGTGGCCTCGGCGATGTAGAAGTTGAGCGCGGGGATGCCGATGTGCCCGAAGCTGCGGTGCATGGCGGCGAGGCCGACCACGACGAACAGGGCGAAGCCGACGACGGTCCGCGCCTCTTTGGGGGACAGGTCGGTCGGCGCCAGCGGTTCGTCGGCCGCCGGCGGGAAGGGCGCCGCCCGGTCCGCCATCGAGAGGTTCACGCTGTGCCCGCCTCCTGTCCGGCGAGCCGCCAACGTCGCCGGGTAGTGGTCCTGCTCCTGGGCTCGCGCCTGGAGTCGCGCCCAGACCGACGTGCGCTCAGTGCGCGCCCCTCCAGAGCTCGGGGCGAGTCTAGCCAGCGGGCCCGACGGCCCGTCGCGGGTCGCTTGTTGCGACTCGGCGTCGGCCCCGATTTGCGCGCTCTCACGCGCGGAGAGCGGTTGTGAGCGCTCGCTCGGAGGTAGCTGCCGGTGTGGCCCGTCGGGGCGTCGATAGCCTCGGAGACGGCCGGCGAATCACCGGCGGGAGGCGATGGCGGATATGAGCGGCGGAGAGCGGGCAGCACGCCCGAGCGGCGGAGAGCGGACAGCACGCCCGAGCGGCGGAGAGCGGATAGGACGGTCCTCGTGGCGCTGGGCCCGGTCGGGCCGTGGCCGGTCGGTCGTGGTCACGCTCGCCGCGTTCGGGCTGGCGGCGCTCGGCTGCCGCGGGGGCAGCGAGGCCGGCCCCGAGCCGGCGCCGCGGCCCACCGGCCCGCCCACGACCTCGACGCAGGCCACCCCGGCGCCGACCGTGCCGACCCCGGTCACGCCGGCGCCGGCGGGGGCGGTGCCGGTCTCGCCCGACGAGGTGCTGGCGGAGGTCGTGAGCCGCCACCCGGCCGGCGCCACCTTCCTGCTCCGCGCCGGCGTCCACCGCCTCGCCTCGGTCGAGCCGCGCGACAACGACGCGTTCGTGGGTGAGGAAGGCGCGGTGCTGAGCGGCGCTCGGGTCGTCACCGGCTTTCGGCGCTCGAACGCCATCTGGGTGGCCGACGGGCTGGTCGAGCGGAGCCAGCCCCACGGCGAGTGCGCCACCAAGAGCTCGCGCTGCTCCTACAACGAGGACGTCTACCTCGACGGCGAGCTGCTCACCGCGGTGTCCGCGCGGACGGCGGTGCGCAAGGGGGCGAAGACCGCGTTCATCGACTACACCGCGAAGCGGCTCTACCTCGGGATCGATCCGACCGGGCGGGTGGTGGAGGTGGCGAGCGCCCCGTTCGCCTTCGCCGGGGACGCCCGGGGCGTGTCGGTGCGGGGCCTCGCCGTGGAGCGCTACGCCACGCCCGCGCAGGCGGGGGCCATCGAGGTGGGCGAGAACGGCGGGGAGTGGCGGATCGAGGACTGCGTGGTGCGCCAGAACCACGGCGGCGGCGTGGTGCTGCGCAACGGCTCGTCCCTGCGGCGCTGCCAGGTGCTCGACAACGGCCAGATCGGCGTGAAGGCGCAGGGCGCCGGCAACGTGGTGGAGGGAAACGAGATCGCCCGCAACAACACCGCCGGCTTCGACGCCGGCTGGGAGGCCGGCGGGACCAAGTTCGCCCGTACGGTCGACCTCGTGGTGCGGGGCAACGACGTGCACAGCAACGTGGGGACCGGCCTCTGGACCGACATCGACAACGTGCGGACCCTCTACGAGGACAACCACGTGCACGACAACGCGGGCATGGGCATCTTCCACGAGATCTCCTACGACGCGGTCATCCGCAACAACCGCATTGAGCGCAACGGCGCCGACAACGCCGGCTGGGTGTGGGGCGCCGGGATCCAGATCGCCAGCTCGGCCGGCGTCGAGGTGATCGGCAACGAGCTGCGGGGCAACCACAACGGGATCGTGGGCACCGAGCAGCGGCGCGGGCAGGGCGAGCTCGGCCCGTGGACCCTGCGGGACCTGGTGGTGCGGGACAACGTGATCGTCGACAGCGGCACGAGCGGGGTCGCCCAGGACATCGGCGACCGCGGCGTGTACAGCCGGGGGATCGCCTTTTCGGCCAACCGCTACGAGGGCCGCGTGAGCTTCACGTGGCTCGACCAGAAGCTCGACTGGTCGGGTTGGATCAAGCACGGCCTCGACGCCGAGGGGCGCTTCCTCCTGGCGCCGTCCACCACCCCGACCACTCGATGACCAATTCCCCCAAATTGATGACATTTGTTTGGGGGCTATGGCCGGCGCACGACCGCGCGCCAGCCGCCGCCCGCGCGGGCGCCCTCAACCCCGATAAGGGAACGGTGATCTCACCGATGCGCCTGGCGGCGAGCGACCGGCGGCGCCCGCCGCCGCGCCCGGCGGCGACCCGCGGCGCGCGCCCGCTCGCGGC
>JBJXGF010000277.1:0-2554 GCA_046153015.1 Acidimicrobiales bacterium
GGCGGCGAGCGCCGACTTCGCCGCCCGCTGCGCCTCGCCGGGGGTGGTGCGCTGCTACGGCTTCGACGACGCCGGCGACCTCGCCAAACGGGTGCTCGATCCCTCGGGCAACGGCCGCGCGCGCTGCGCCGCGAGCCGCTGCTGGGCCCTCGACCGCGCCGTCGCCGCGAGCGGCGGGTCGCTGCGCGTCGAGATCCCCTCGCAGAGCGCCGCCGACACCTCGGGCAGCTTCTGGATCAACTTCTCCGAGGACCTGGCGAGCCAGTTCGGCGGCGGCCAGGAGTTCTTCGTCCAGTGGCGCCAGCGCTTCTCCCGGGCGTTCCTCGCCGCCGACTACCCCGGCGGCGGCGGCTGGAAGCAGGTCATCATCGGCAGCGGCGACCAGCCCGGAAAGCCCTACTACTCGTGCACCGACCTCGAGGTCGTGCTGGTCAACGGCTACCACCGCGGGTTCCCACAGATGTACAACTCGTGCAGCGGCTCGGCCTCACACGGGCCCTTCGACGGGTTCGAGCAACCCTTCGGCCAGTACGACTTCAAGCTCCAGAACGCGCGCCCGGCCCCCTTCTGCCTCTACTCGCAGGGCAAGCTGAGCCCGCCCGCGTTCTTCTCCCCCAAGGGCAACTGCTTTGGGTACGTCGCCGACGAGTGGATCACCTTCCAGGTGGGCATCACGCTCGGCCCCCGGCAGGGGGACGAGTTCGTCGGCAGCCGGGTGCGCATGTGGCTGGGCCGAAACGGCCGCCCGTCCGAGCCGGTCGTCGACTGGGGCCCCTACAACCTCACGGCGGGCAGCCCCGCCGAGAGCCAGCGCTTCGGCAAGGTCTGGCTCCTTCCCTACAACACGGGCAAGGACGCCACGGCGGCCCACCCGGTGGGCCACACCTGGTACGACGAGCTGGTGGTGTCGCGCACGAGGATCGCCGATCCGGTGGCCGCACCGGGCTGATCCCCGAGCCGGAGCCGGAGCGGATCCGGCCCGTCGGCCGTGGTAACTTCTGGGCTCCGCGCGGATGTAGCTCAGTTGGTAGAGCGTCGGCTTCCCAAGCCGAAGGTCGCGAGTTCGAGCCTCGTCGTCCGCTTCGATGAAAGGGCCCGCAAGCGCGGGCCTTTGTTGTTCTCAGGCCCGGTCAAGATCGAGCCCCAGTTGGCCGGCATCCCACGCCTGCCCCACAGGCCGATCGCCCGCCCCGCCGAAGACGTGCGCCTCGGCGGCCACCGCCGCCTGGCGCCGGGCGCCCTTGTAGAGATGGCCGTAACGCTTGAGGACGAGCCCGCCTCCGTCCGAGTGGCCCATCTGCTCGGCGATGACCTTCACGTGGCAACCGGCGGCGATCATCAGCGACGCCCCCGAATGGCGCAGGTCGTGGAAGGTCAGCTCGGGGGTGCCGGCGGCTTTGGCCGCCGGCTTGAAGACCCGGTACATGAAGTTGTCCGGATCAAAGGGCCGCCCGGCCCGTGACGGAAAGAGGTAGCCCCCCTCGACCGGGCGGCGGGCCATCTTCTGCTCGCGAAGGAGGCGCACCGCCCGCGGGCCGATGTCGACCGTCCGCCGCGAGGAGCGGGTCTTGGTGGCGACGTGCTCGTCGTCCTGGTGCTGGGCGAACACCGACACCGAGCCGGCCTTTGCCACCGTGCGCCGGGTGCTCCGGGCCTGCGGCTTTGACCTGTCGACGGCGCTGGTGCCCTACGACCCCGAGGCCCCGCCGCTCGCGCGCCTGGTCGAGCTGTCGCGGCTAACCCACAAGGAGCGCCTCGATCAGGCGATGCTGCGCGGCGCCCATCGGCGCCTGGGCTACACCTACGACCCCTACACGGTCCTCGCCCAGCTCGACGAGGCGGGGGTCCAGTATATCCTGCTCGGCGCGCTCTCCCGGGTCCTGCAGGGCGCTGACGAGATCCCCGAGGACCTCGACCTCGTGATCCCCAAGGGCACCCGTTTCGCTACGGACGAGGCGATCCGACGGTTCGCGCTCCTGGCTCCGCGGGAGCGGCCTGCGTCCCTGGGTGGCGTGGCCGGGCGATCTCGTGCGGATCCTGGAGGCGGCGGCAAGGCCACAGGAGGACGAGCAGCTCGAGGCGATGCGCCGCGTGGTCGAGCTGAGTGAGTCCTAAACTGCGCTCCCAGAACGTGGGCGTGGGGCCGTCGCCGTCATCGGTAGCCGGAAAGACCGATGGCCCGGCCCCGCCGGCGGGCGGGGCCGGGCCATCAGGACGGCTCAGCGCGCGGCCCTCGTCGGCGGGGTCACGATGCGGAACCGCCGCAGCGGCGAGAGCGGGCGGTTGCCGGCGGCGTCGACCGCACGCACTCGTAGGCGATACGCGCCGGGGCGCAGGGCCCGGCGGCCGATGCGGGCGCCGAGCACGATGCGGTTGCGTCCCTCAACACCGCGGCGCACGAGCGTGCCGAGCGCCACGTGGCGGCTCCGTCGCCCCGCGGTCCGGCGCTGGACCACGAGCGCCACCCTGGCCGGCTCGGACAGCGTGAAGCTCACGATCGTGCGGCGCCCCGACCGGGAGACCCTCAGGCGACCGATCCTCGGTGCCTGCCGGT
>JBJXGF010000292.1:0-5205 GCA_046153015.1 Acidimicrobiales bacterium
GCCGCCGCGGCGGCGACGCTCGGGGGTGCGGCGACGGCGGGGCCGGCCGCCACGGGGATCTGCTCCACCACCGTGCGGTCCACGAAGGCCGGCGCCAGGCCCCAGGCGGCGAACGCCAGCGGCGGACCCACCGCGAGGCCCGTGCGCAGCGCCGGGTTGCGGACGAACCGGCGGATCACCAGCCGGCTGAGCGCCGTCCAGCCCAGCACCGCGGCGCCCAGCCGGAGACGGCCCTGCGCGGTGGTGGGCAGCTGCGCCCGCAGGTCGGGGTTGAGGGCGAGCGCCGCCGCCAGCACTGCGCCGAGCGCCGCCGCCGCCACCAGGCGCAGGGTGCGCCCCGAGATCCTCGCCGTCCTCGCCGTCCTCGCCGTCCTCGCCGTCACGCTGCCGCTCCTCGTCTCGTCGAGGCCAGTGTGGCCGAGCGCGGCCGAGCGGGGCCGGCCAACCCGATGAACAACCGCGAAACCTCTCACGCTCGGCGGCTGCGACCGCCTCGCAGGAGCCCGAGCGACAGCGCGGCGCTGGCCACCGAGGCCAACAGGATCGCCAGCTTCGCCTCCTCGCGCACCGCCTCCCCGGTGAAGGCCAGCTCGCTCACGAACAGGGCCACCGTGAAGCCGATGCCGGCCGCCGCCCCCACCCCCAGGCGGGCGCGGCCGGGGCCGGGCGGCCCGTCGAAGAGGCCGAGGCGGGCCCCGGAGCGGGTCGCCACCAGCACTCCCAGCGGCTTGCCCACGAGCAGGCCGAGCACGATGCCCCAGAACACCGCGCCCTGCACCGCGTCGCTGAAGCGCTCGGCGGAGAGCACGAGCCCGGCGTTGGCCAGGGCGAACACCGGCACGATCACGTAGCTGCTCCAGGGGTGCAGCACGTGCTCGAGCCACTCCACGACCGACACCGTGCCCTTCGCCCGGGCCACGGCGGCCCGAGCGGTGTGCAGCTCATCGAGCTCGGGGGTTTCCTCGGCGTCGAAGAGGTCGGGCGCCGCCCGGGGCGAGGAGGGCGTCAGCAGCCCCATGGCCACGCCGGCCAGCGTGGGGTGGATGTGGGCCTCGTTTAGTGAGAGCCACAAGGCGCCGCCGGCGAGCACGTAGGCGGGCGTGGCCTGAACGTCGCGCCACCGGAGCACCAGGACCGCCACGAGCGCCGCCGCCGCTGCACCGAGGGCGGCGAGGCCGACGCCCTCGGAGTAGAACAGCGCGATCACGGCGATCGCCCCGATGTCGTCCACCACGGCCAGCCCGAGCAGGAACACGCGCAGTTCGGGCGAGGCGCGGGGCCCGGCGAGGGCGAGCACGCCCACCGCCAAGGCGATGTCGGTGGCCATCGGCACCCCCCAGCCGCCCGGAGCGCTGCGCCCCGCCACCGCCAGGTAGATCGCGGCGGGAACGACCATCCCGCCGAGCGCGGCGGCCGCCGGGAGCAGCGCGGCGCGCCGCCCGGCGAGGCTGCCCGCGGTGAGCTCACGTTTGATCTCGAGGCCGACCACCAGGAAGAACACGGTCATCGCGCCGTCGTTGACCCAGTGGCGGAGGTCGTGCTCGAGCCGCCAACCGCCCAGGCGGAGGCCGAGCTCGGCGCCCCAGAGCTCGCTGTACGCCGCCCGCCACGGCGAGTTCGCCCACACCAGCGCCACCGCCGCCGCGGCAACGAGCAGCGCGCCGCCGCCCGCTTCGGCGGCGAGGAAGTCGCGCACGGGGGACAGCGCCCGGGCGATGGGGCGCGGTCGACGGTTGGCTGCAAGACGCATGGGGGCGATCTCCTCCGATCGCCGACCAGTCTTCCCGGCACACCCGGCCGGCGAGCTTACCGGTGCGAGCCCACGGCCGGTAGGGTCCGCGCCCGTGCCCGAGCGCTGCACGGCCTATCTCGCTCCGCCGGGGCTGGAGGCCGAGCTCGACCACGAGCTGCAGGCCGCGGGGGTGGCGGTGCGCCACCGGCACGGCGGCCTGCTGGTGGCCGAGGGCCCGGCAGTCGAGCCGGTGTGGGCGGCGAATGTGTGGCGCGCGGCCGAGCCGATCCCGGTCGCCTCGATCGCCGACGCCGCGGCCGAGCTGTGGCGCCGGCAGCGGAACTGGGCGGTGTACGCCCCGCTGCACCGAGGCCGGGCCGGGCTGATCGCCGCCCGCCTGCCGCACGTGTCGGCCAGGCCGCTGGCGCTGCGGGCGGCGGCGCCGGCCGCGCCGCTCGGCTCGTGGACGCTGCTCGAACCCCACCTGATGCTGGCTTCCACCGACTGTTCCAGCCCGTTCCCCAACGGCGAGATCCGCCTGGTGGAGGATCGCCAGGGCCCGCCGAGCCGGGCCTATCTCAAGCTCTGGGAGCTGTTCGTGCGTCTTGGCCGCTGGCCGCAGGCGGGCGAGCTCTGCGTGGACCTCGGGGCCAGCCCGGGCGGGTGGACGTGGCTCTTGAGCGAGCTCGGCGCTCGGGTGGTGGCGGTCGACAAGGCGCCGCTGGATCCCGAGGTTGCCGCCCGTCCCGGCGTCACCTGGCGTCAGGAGAGCGCCTTCGCGCTCGACCCGGCCAGCCTCGCCGCCCCGGTCGCATGGCTGTGCTGCGACGTGGTGTGCTACCCGCGCCGGCTGCTCCCGCTCATCGAGCGCTGGCGCGGCGGCGGCGCCCGCAACGTCGTGTGCACCGTGAAGCTGCAAGGCGCCACCGATTACGAGGCGATCGCCCGGTTGGCCGCCATCCCCGGTGGGCGCCTGGCGCACCTGCACCACAACAAGCACGAGCTCACCTCCGCCCTCGTCGAGAGCGACGGCGAAGGTCCCGGCGAGCGGTCTGGCTGAACCGCCTGGGGCTGGGGAAGGAGGGGCGGGAGGGCCCTCTGGCCGTTCCCGGCCGACGCCCGGGAGTGCACAGTGCGAACCAGGCACGACCGAGGACCGACAGGAGGCGTAGACGATGGCAGCCGAGCAGACCGTCGACGTGGAGTTCACCGCGGAGGAGTCGGCCGCGCTCCACAAGGCCTTGCTGACGTACTGCTCGGATCTGCGCATGGAGATCGTCGACACCGACAACCCCGAGTACAAACGGGACCTGCGCAGCGAACGGGAGATGCTCGAAGGAGTGCTGGCCAAGCTCGACGCCGCCGCCGAGGCCGGAGGGCGGGGCGCCGAGGCCCGAGTCGTGGTCGGCCTCGTCGCGGTGTGGACCACCTGAGCAGCCCCCAGCGCAGATGCAGCGGAGCTGCCGGCCCGGGAGCGCCCGCGAGCGGGACGGGGCTGGGGTCTGGGGGCGCAGCCCCCAGAACAGATGCAGCGGAGCTGCCGGCCCGGGAGCGCCAGCGAGCGGGACGGGGATGGGGTCTGGGGGCGCAGCCCCCAGGTCGTACACAGCGCCCTTATGATGGCGGCCGCTGGGAGCCCGGCAGACGCGTCAGGGGGTAGCTATGCCCGAGCAGGACACGCTGGTCACGCAGGACATGCTCGATCGTAAGGGGGTCTGGGGCAGGGAACGGGTGTCGCCCCCGGTCAGCGAGTCGGACATCCGGAAATGGGCGATCGCGGTGTACTGGCCCAACACGCCCCCGCCGATCTTCTGGGACGAGGAGTACGCGAAGACCACCCGTTGGGGCGGCATCATCGCCCCGCCCGATTTCAACCCGTTCGCCTGGCCGATCGTGCCCGACCGGGCCGAGCGGGCGGAGGCGAAGAAGGCGAAGCAGGCGGACAAGGCGGCCGCGGCGAGCGACTCCGCGGAGGCCGCGGGCATGGTCAACAGCCCCAAGGCCGGCCGCGGGCAGCGGGGAATGAACGGCGGTCAGGTGGAGACCTACGGCGTGCCGATGCGCCCGGGCAACCTGATCACGGCCCGGAACCGGCTCCGCGACTGGGAGGAGCGCGAGACCCGCCTCGGCCTCACGCTGTTCAGCTACAGCGAGACCGAGTGGCGCAACGAGGAGGGCGAGCTGGTCAAGCTCCGCGTCTCCACCGGCATCCGGTACTGAGCGAAGCGATGGCGGCCGTGCGAGCGCAGCGAGCCGGACGCTGATGGGGTCTGGGGGCGCAGCCCCCAGCGAGAGAACTGAGCGAAGCGAAGGCGGCCCTCCCCTCCCCAGACGACAGAGAAGGACGACGCAAGGCCATGGCATACAAGCTGTATTTCGAGGACGTGCAGGTCGGCGATGAGGTCCCGGCCTGGTCGCGCAAGACCGATTTCATGAACTGGAACCGCTACGCAGCAGTCAACGACGAGTTCGTGTACATCCACATGGACGACGCCGCCGGACGAGCCGCGCTGAACGAGCAGGGCGCGTTCGGCATGGGCAACCTGCGCTACGCGTACATCGTGAACGCGCTGCAGGACTGGATAGGCGACGAGGCGCAGATCCGTGAGATCGGCTGCCAGTTCCGGGCGATCAACCAGAAGGACGACGTGCTGACCGTGGTCGCCCAGGTGACCGACAAGAAGGTGGAGGAGGGCGAGCACCGCGTCTACCTGAAGGTCGACGTGGTGAACCAGAAGGGCGAGCCCACCTGCCCCGGCCACGCAGTGGTGACCGTCCCCGCCCGGGGCTAGACCGAGCGAGTCCTGGCGACCGTGCGAGCGTCAGCGAGCCGGGCGGCGATGGGGTCTGGGGGCGCAGCCCCCAGCGAGGGCTAGGCGCCCCGGGACCTTCTGCCCTGGGCGGCCCCCCGCCCGCCGCCCAGGCTGTGGCCATGATCGAGAAGATGGTGGTCGGGGTCGACGGGTCGGCCACGGCGGCGGCCGCCGCCCGCCAGGCGGCGGCGCTCGCCAACCTGTTCGGCGCCGAGGTGGTGGCGGCCACGGCCTCCGGCCGGCTCCTCGGCGTGACCGCGGAGCGCGCCCGGGAGCAGCTCGAGGGCCCCTGGACGGCGCCGTTGCGCGAGGCCGCCGCCAAGCACCGCACGGTGGTGCTCGAAGGCGACCCCCGGGTGATGCTGGCCGAGCTGGCCGAGGAGGAGGGCGCCGACCTCGTGGTGGTCGGCTCGTCGGGCGTGGGTTGGTACCCCGCCGCCCGGGTGGGCCACGTGGCGCACTACCTCGCCCATCACGGCGGGCAGCCGCTCCTGATCGTGCCGGGCGAGCGGCCGGCGGAGCTGCGTCGCCTGGCTGTCGGCCTCGACGGCTCGGAGGGCTCGGCCGCCGCGCTCGACTGGGCGAGCGACGTGGCCGCCGCGGCCGACGGCGAGCTGCTCGGCGTGCACGTCCACCAGCCGGCCGCCTCCGCCGGCCGCC
>JBJXGF010000297.1:0-2640 GCA_046153015.1 Acidimicrobiales bacterium
CGACGGTGCGGTGGGCGCAACTGCCGCGCGGCGGTCCGGCCCGGCGGCGCCGCGACGGTACGGTGGGCGGCGTGAGCATCGCCTACCTCGACTGGGCCGCCGCGGCGCCCATGCTGCCCGAGGCGGCCGAGGCGATGCTGCCGTTCCTCACCGAGCGCTTCGCCAACCCGAGCGGGGCCCACGGCCCGGCCCGGGCAGCCCGCCGAGCGCTCGACGACGCCCGCGATCGGGTGGCGGCGCTGCTCGGCGTGGAGCCGGGCGAGGTGGTCTTCACCTCGGGGGGCACCGAAGCCGACAACCTGGCCGTGCTGGGCGCCGGGGGCGACGGCGTGGTCGTGGCGAGCGAGGTGGAGCATCCGGCGGTGCTCGAGGCGGCGGCGGCGCGCGGCTGCCGCCTGGCCCCGGTCGACCGGACCGGCGCGGTCGACCTCGACGCCCTCGCCGACGCGCTCGGGCCCGACGTGGCGGTCGTGTCGCTCATGTTGGTGAACAACGAGGTCGGCACGCGCAACCCTCTCGGCGACGCGGTGGCGCTGGTGCGGGAGCGGGCCCCGCAGGCCGTCGTGCACACCGACGCGGTGCAGGCCGCGTGCTGGCTCGACCTCGCCGACGCGGCCGCCGGGGCCGACCTGATCTCGATCTCGGCGCACAAGTTCGGCGGCCCGAAGGGCGTGGGCGCATTGGGCGTGCGGCGCGGCGTGCGCCTGGCCCCGCGGCTGGTCGGCGGGGGCCAGGAGCGGGAGCGGCGCAGCGGCACGCCGAACGTGGCCGGGGCCGTGGCCATGGGCGTGGCGGCCGAGCTCACCGCGGCGCGCCGCGTGGAGGTCGCGGCCCGGGTGGCGTCGTTGCGCGACCGCCTGGTCGACGGGCTCCTCGCCGCGCTGGCCGGGCTGGTCGAGGAGGCGGTCGAGACCGTGCCCCGCCCGCTGAAGACGCCGGGCAACGCCCACGTCTGCTTGGGCGGGCTCGAGAGCGAGGCGCTGCTGTTCCTGCTCGACCGCCACGGGGTGTGCGCCTCGGCCGCGTCCGCCTGTGCGTCGGGCGCGTTGCAGCGCTCCGGCGTGCTCGAGGCGATGGGCGTGCCGGAGCGCCTGGCTCGCGGCGCGGTGCGCTTCACGCTCGGCTGGGGCTCGAGCGACGCCGACGTGGACCGCGCCCTCGAGGCGGCGCCCGCCGCCGTCGCCCAGCTCACGGGGGCGCGGCGCTGATGCGGGTGCTCGTGGCCATGTCGGGCGGGGTCGACAGCTCGGTCGCCGCCGCCCTGGCGGCCGAGGCCGGTCACGACGTGGTCGGGGTCACGCTCAAGCTGTGGGGCGGCCGCTCCGACACCGGCTGCTGCTCGATCGCCGACGTCGACGACGCCCGCCGGGTGGCCGACCGCCTGGGTCTCGACCACCACGTGTTCAACTTCGGCGAGGAGTTCGAGGCCGCCGTGGTGGCGCCCTACGTGGCCGACCACGCGGCGGGGCGCACGCCGAACCCGTGCATCGAGTGCAACCGGCGGATCAAGTTCGACGTGCTGCTGCGCCGCGCCGAGGCCCTCGGCTTCGACGCGCTGGCCACCGGCCATCACGCCCGGGTGGTTCGTCGGGGCGGGGTGCTGCGAGTGGGGCGCGGCGTCGACGCCGCGAAGGACCAGTCCTACGTGCTGCACATGCTCGACCAGGCGACGCTCGGCCGGCTCCTCCTGCCGGTCGGTGAGCTGACCAAGGCCGAGGTGCGGGCCGAGGCGGCCCGTCTCGGCCTGCGCACCGCCGCCAAACCCGACAGCCAGGAGGTCTGCTTCGTCACCCGCGCCGAGGGTCGGGCCGCGTTCCTCGCGGCGCGCCGCCCGCTGCGCCCCGCCCGCGTGGTGGACCGCTCCGGCGCCGAGGTGGGCAGGGCGGAGGCGGTCGAGCTCGTGACCGTCGGACAGCGCAAGGGCCTCGGCACGGGCGGCGGGCCGGCCCGCTACGTGCTGGCGGTCGACGCCGCCGCCGGCCTCGTGACGGTCGGCTCGCAGGCCGACCTCGAGGTGGCGGCCACCCCCCTGGAGCAGATGGTGTGGTCGGCCGGCCCCCACGAGGGCCCGGTCCTGGCGCAGTGCTCGGCGCACGGCGCGGTGCGCCCAGCCGTCTACGCCGACGGGCTGCTCACCTGGGCCCGGCCCGAGCGCCGGGTGGCGCCGGGCCAGTCCATCGCCCTCTACGACGGCGACGTGGTCCTCGGCGGCGGCATCGCCGGCTGAGCCGAGTCCGAATCCAGCCCGGCCAGGCCCCTCACCCGATCGGCAGCCCCCGGGCGCGCGCCTCGGCGAGAAAGGCGCCGGGCCGCAGCGGGCAGAACAGCACGGCGTGGGCGTGCACGGTGTCGACGCCGGCCCGTCCCCGCCGGCGGGCGAGCGTGGCCGCCGGCGCCACGCGCAGCTCGAGCACGAGCCCCGCCGCCCGCTCGGTGAGATCGAGCGCCCCGGTTCCCTCCTCGGCCGGCCCGAGCGCCTGGATCGTCCGCTTGGGGAACAGCACCGGCTCCGCCAGCGCGGCGCGATCGGCGAGCACCACGCCCCCCTCGGGCACGAGCACCACGACGCGCTCGGCCAGCGCCACCAGCCGCGGGGCGAGCACCCGGCCCAGGGCCGCGGCCGCCAGGAGCGCGGCCGCG
>JBJXGF010000300.1:0-3157 GCA_046153015.1 Acidimicrobiales bacterium
GCAGCGCGCGAGGGCGGCGCCAGCGGGCCGAGCACGGCGGGGGCCAGGGCCGGCCACGCGGCGGCCAGCGGGCCCACCAGGCGCTGGTACACGGCGGCGTCCCGACCGAGGCCGAGGGCGGTGCGGGTGACGCTGCGCTCGAGCACGGCGGCGCCGGGGCCGTCGAGCGGGTGGGCCAACGCCAGGTCGGCGTGCACCCAGCGCAGGCCGAGCTGGGCGAGGGGGAGCGAGGCGAAGAACGGCGAGCCCACGCCGAGGGGGTGGGCGCCGGCGCACAGGTCGTGGACGAAGCCCGGCTCGGTCAGCTCCCCCGAGCGGCAGGCGCCGCCGATCGTCGCCTGGGCCTCGAGCACCAGCACCCGCCGTCCGGCGCGGGCGAGCGTGATCGCCGCGGCGAGCCCGTTCGGCCCGGCGCCCACCACCACCGCGTCGAGGCCGCCGCTCGCGTTCACCGCGGGCCTCAGCGCTCGGCGCCGGGTGAGCCCGCACGGCTGGCGGCGGCTGGCGGCGCGGGCGGCAGGGTCAGCACGAACCGGCCGCCGGGCCGCCCCGGCTGGCGCACGGCGAGCTCGCCGCCGAGCATCCGAGCGTTCTCGCGGGCGATGGCGAGGCCGAGGCCGCTGCCGGTGGTCACCACGGGGCCGGCCCCGGCGCCGCGCCCGGTCGCCCGTCGCCGGGTGCGGGAGGCGTCGGCCTTGTAGAAGCGCTCGAAGACCATCGAGGCCTCCTGGGCGGCGATGCCCGGTCCGGAGTCGCTGACCTCCACGGCCACGCCGTCCTCGGTCGACGCGATCGTCACCGTGATCGGGGCGGCGCCGTGCAGCACCGCGTTCACGGCGAGGTTGCCGACGATCGAGTCGAGCCGCCTCGGGTCGGTCTCCACGATGGCGGCGGCCACGTCGGAGTCGACGCGGATGCCGACGCCGAGGCGGCGCCGGGCCAGCGCCGCGTGCACGGCGGCCACCACGTCGACCGGCTCCACGGTCAGCGCCTCGGCCCCGGCGTCGAAGCGGCTGATCGCCATCAGGTCCTCGACCAGGCCCCGCAGGCGGCGGACCTCCATCAACAGCAGCTCCCCGGCCCGGCGGGACGGCTCGGGCAGGGCGGGGATGCCCGGCTCGAGCAGGTCGGCGGCGGTGCTGAGCGCGGTGAGCGGGGTGCGCAGCTCGTGGGACACGTCGGCCACGAAGCGCCGCTGCGCCGCCTCCATCTCCTGCAGCCGGGTGATCGAGCCCTGCAGCGCGCCGGCCATCTCGTTGAACGCGCCGGTGAGGTCGGCGAACTCGCGGCCGCGGTCCTCCGCCACCCGCACCTCGAGCGCGCCCTTGGCCAGGCGCCGGGCGGCCTGGGCGGTGCGGTCGACCGGGGCGAGCAGCGCGGTGGCGCTCATCAGCGCCAACAGCGCGGCGGCGGCCGACACCACGAGGGTCACCGCCGCCAGCGTGTTGCGGACCGTGCTCAGGTCTCGTTCGACGGGGTCCAGCGAGTAGAAGAACCAGTACTCGAGCCCCGGGTCGGCGGCCGCGGCGGCGCCCACCACCACATGGTCGACCCCGTCGAGGCCGGCCCGGACCGCGGTGGGGGCCGGGCCCGGCCGGAGCAGCGCCGGCGGCACGTCGGCGAGGCCGATCCCGAGGTCGGTCTGGAGCACGGCGCCGTGGACTCGGGTCACGATCTCGAAGCGCCCCAGCCGCTCCAGCTCGAGGTTCGCGGCGGCGACCTCCTCGACGGTCGCCCGGCGCACCCGGGCGTCGACCACCTGGAGGTTGGCCCGGGTCTGCTCCAGCGCGGAGTCCGCGGCGCGGCTGCGCATCTCGCTGCGCACCAGCAGGTACGAGGCTGCGGCCAAGCCCACCACGGCGGCCATGGTAGACAGCGCCATGGCCCCCATCAGCCGGGGGCGCAGGCGCACCGCGGGGCGGAGGTCCCCTTCAGGCGGGGGTGGGGCGGGCGTCGGGCCCCAGGCGTCGATCGGTCGGCGGCCGGCGCGTCGTCGACGGGGCCGGCGCGCCGGCGTGGCCAGGCGGCTCATCTCGGCGGCACGAACAGGTACCCGAAGCCCCGCCGCGTCTGCACGAGCTGCGGGTCGGAGGGGTCGTCCTCCAGCTTGGAGCGGACCCGCCCGACGGTCACGTCGATCAGCCGGGAATCGCCGAGGTAGTCGTACTCCCAGATGCGCCGCAGCAGCGTGTCACGCGACAGCACCTGGTCGGGGTGGGTGGCCAGCTCGACCAGCAGCCGGAACTCCGTCGGCGTGAGCGCCACCTCGCGTCCCTTGCGCTCCACCCGCATCGACGAGGTGTCGATGGCGAGGTCGCCGAAGCGAAGCACCGCGTCGCCGACCGGTCGGCTCTGGCGGCGCAGGACCGCCCGCATCCGGGCCAGCAGCACCCGCGTCTCGAACGGCTTCACCACGTAGTCGTCGGCGCCGGTCTCGAGGCCCACCACCACGTCGACCGGGTCGGTCTTGGCGGTGAGCATGATGATCGGCACCTCGGACTGGCGCCGGATCGTGCGGCACACCTCCAGCCCGTCGGCGCCGGGCAGCATCAGGTCCAGCAGCACCAGGTCGGGCTGCGCGCTGCGCCACGCGTCGATGGCCTCGGGGCCCGACACCGCGGTGACGACCACGTAGTGCTCGGCCGTGAGGGCGAGGTCGAGCAGCTCCCGCACCGATGCGTCGTCCTCAACGAGCAGCACGGTCGTCACCGCCTAAGTGTGCCCTAGTTCACACGGGCGACGCCGCACGTTCCGGCCGGTTCACAGCACCCGGATGCGGGTGATCCGCCCGGCGGCCACGGTGAGCTCGGCCAACATCGAGAACGACGGCCCGAGCTGGTCCTGCTGGAGGGCCCACTCGCCGGCCGGCACCACGCCGGCCGAGGTGGTGATCGTGACGCTGGGGCGCACGTACACGGAACGCTGGCCCACGTGGAGCTGCACCGCCTCCCCCTGGTCACCCACCGGGGCGGCCGGCGTCACGTGGGTGATCGACGCGATGAACACGCCGTCGTCGAGCTCGACCGAGGTCCACACCACCTCGAACGCGTCGAGCGGTTCGGCGCGGGCGCTGTGACGGCGCAGGAACGGCAGCCCCTCGAGCCAGCCCGGCGCGGTGGGCGCGGCCAGCAGCGCGGCGCCGAGCGCGGCGGCCGCC
>JBJXGF010000327.1:0-6691 GCA_046153015.1 Acidimicrobiales bacterium
CGGCTCGCTGGCGCTCCCCGGCCGCCCGGCTTCGCGTCGCTCAGCCGCGCCGGTCCTGGGGGCTGCGCCCCCAGACCCCATCGGCGTCCGGCTCGCTGGCGCTCCCCGGCCGCCCGGCTTCGCTTCGCTCAGCCGGTGGGGCGGAAGAGGGGGATGGCGACGCCGTCGACGGCGTCCTCGAAGCAGACCTCGACGGGCATGCCCACCTGCACGGCCTCGGGCTCCACGTCGACCAAGTTGGTGGTCACGTGGGGGCCCTCGGCCAGCTCGACGATGGCCAGCACATAGGGCACGAGGCCGGCCATCTTCGGGTGGGTGGGGCGGCGGGCCACGGTGAAGGTGTAGACCGTGCCCCGACCCGAGGCCTGCTCCCACGAGAGATCGGTCGAGCCGCAGCGGATGCAGTTGTAGCGCCCGTAGTGCTGCGCGTTCTGGCAGGCGCCGCAGCGCTGGATGAGGAACTCGCCTCGGCCGGTGGCGGCCCAGAACGGCTCGGTGAACGGCGACGCCTCGGCGGGCCGGGGCCGCACGGCGGGATAGCCGGCCATCAGCGCTCCACCCCCAGCACCAGGCTCGCCTGCTCGCTCATGATCCCCCCGTTGCCGTTCACGAACGCGAACTCCAGGTCCTTCACCTGCCGGTCCCCGCTGCGGCCCTGCACCTGGCGGACCGCCTCGGTCACGTGGCTCATGCCCCCCGCCAGGCCCGGCTGGCCGAAGCTGAGCTGGCCCCCGTGCGGGTTGAGCGGGAAGTCCCCGTTCCAGCGGAAGTCGTGCTCGTCGACGAACGCGCCGGCCGCGCCTTTCGGGCAGAAGCCGGCGTCTTCGAGGGTGACCATCACCGTGATCGTGTAGCAGTCGTACAGCGAGGCGAGGCCGATCTGGCCCCGGTTCACGCCCGACATGGCGAAGGCCCGGTCGGCGGCCGCCTTGACCGCCGAGTCGGTGAGGCTCGGGGCGTAGGTGATGCTCTTGTGGGGGCACATCTCCCCCGCGCCGAGCAGCCACGCTGGCTTGTTGGCCAGGCCCTTCGCCAGCTCGGGCCGGGAGACCACCAGCGCGGCGCCGCCGGCGGCGGGCATCACGATCTCGAGCATCCGCAGCGGGTCGGCGATCATCTCGGAGTTGAGCACGTCGTCGATCGTGATCGGCTGGCCGTAGAAGATCGCCTCGGGGTTCACGCAGGCGTTGTCCCGCTGGTGCACGGCGATCTTGGCCCGCTGCTCGGGGGTGCAGCCGTACTCGTGCATGTAGCGGTTGGCGATCATGGCGTAGCCGACGTTCGCGCCCGTGTTGCCGTAAGGGATCTCGAACTCGGCGAACGCGCTCTTGTCCCGCCCGCCGCCGCCGCGACGTTGACCATCGGGGCGCGGCTTGGGCCGCTCCCGGCGGGCGGCGGTCACGCACACCACCGCGTTGCACATGCCGGCCTGGATGGCGGCGGCCGCCCGCCAGATCATCCCCGCCCCGGTGGCGCCGCCCAGGTCGACGGTCTCGGCGAACGCGGCCTTGATCCCCATGAACTCCACCAGCGTGGAGGGCACCAGCATGTCGACCCCGCCCATCGGGTGGCAGATGATGCCGTCGATCTCGGAGAACGGGATCCCCGAGTCCTCGATGGCCTGCATGCCGACCTTGGCGAACATCCCGATCGTGGTCTCACCGTCGGTCCAGCGGCTCGGCTTGAGCTCGCCGACGCCGACCACGGCGGCGCTGCCCCGTAGCGTCATGACGCCCCCTCTCGTTACGCGGTTCTGCGCCGGACGCTACCCGACCCGCCCGGCGCGTATCAGGCGCAGGTGTGCGGCGGTCAGACCCACATGCCCTTCCTCTCTCGAATCGGGCTCGGCGGGCGGACCGCACTGGAGATCGCCGGCGACCGGGCGGTGATCACGCGCCGATGGCGGCGCCGCCCGGTGGTGATCGACCGCGCCGAGGGCGTGATCGAGCTGCCGAACGGGCGGCGCGTGCCGCTGCGGGAGTGCCGCGCCAACCTCCAACGCAAGGGCGTCACCGAGCACCCGCTCACCGAGTTCTGGCGCGCCCAGCACCGGCGCCGCCGCTGCTCCCTGTCGCTCGTCGGCTTCACCAAGAGGGACCCGCGCGTGCAGCACCCAGGACGGGCCCGCGGCGACCGGGTCTGGCTCGAGACGGCGCACGATTCCCCGAAGGTGATCTACGAGGGCGAAGAGGCGCTGACGCTGCTCGAGTTCCTCGACGGCTGCGGGCTGGCGGCGGTCTCGCCGCCGCCGGAGCGCAGGTCCCCCGCGCCGCGCCAGCCGATCCGGCTCTAGGCCTCGCTGGGGGCTGCGCCCCCAGACCCCATCCCCGCCCGGCTCGCTGACGCTCGCACGGTCGGCAGGCCTCGCTCCGCTCGCCCTCGCCTCAGCCCTCGAGGTCGGTCTCGCCCAGCCGTTCGCAGAGCTGGTCGAACTGGCGGCGCAGCAGGTCGAGGTCCGAGCGCAGCGACTGGACCTCCTCCTCCAGCTCCGCCACCCGGTCGGCCAGCGGGGAACGCCCGGCGCCGGCCGACGCGGCGCCGGCGGGCGAGGGGGCCGGCCCGTCGTGGTACGCCCACTCGGGCGCCTGCGCGTGGCCGGCGAGCAGGTGGGCGTAGCGCTGCTCCTTCTGGCCCGGCCGGCGCTCGAGCTGCACCACGAAGGGTTCGGGCCGCTCGGCGAGCGAGCGCAGCGCGGCGGCCACGTCCTCGAGCGAGGAGAAATCGGCCAGGCGCTCGGTGCGGGTGCGCAGCTCGGCCAGGGTTTGGGGGCCGCGCAGCATGATCACGCTGAGCACGGCGAGCTCCCGCGCCGAGAGGCCCCACGCCTCGTCGAGCACGTGCTTGTGCTTGTGGGCGCGCTGGCCGGAGCCGAGCACGGTGCGGGCCAGCTTCTGGTCCCGCAGCGAGCGCATCGTCTGGTCGACGGTCACCTCGCTCAGCTCCACGATCGGGTCACGGCTCGTCTTCTGGTTGCAGGCGAGGCGCAGCGAGTTGGTGGAGAGCGGATACTGATCCGGGGTGGCCCTCTCCTTCTCAACAAGGCAGCCGAGCACCCTGATCTCCTCGGCGGTCAGCTCCATACGTCCGCCAGCGTAGGGTCACATTGGTGCCCACGCCGGCCGAAGGGGCAACATCACCCGAATGGATCCCGTGCGACTGACCTTCACCGCGTCCGACGGCCTCACGCTCGTGGCCGACGCGTACGGCGACCCGCAGGCGGCCCCGGTCATCCTCGCCCACGGCGGCGGCCAGACCCGCCACGCCTGGGGCGGCACGGCCGCGGCGCTGGCCAGGGCCGGCTGGTACGCAGTGGCCTACGACCAGCGGGGCCACGGCGAGAGCGACTGGTCGGCCGAGCTGCACTACGACATCGCCTGCTTCGCCGACGACCTGACCACGATCGCCCGGAGCTTCTCCACCAAGCCGGCGGTGGTGGGCGCCTCGCTCGGCGGCGTGTGCGCCATGCTCGCCGAGGGCGAGGAGCCGCGGGAGGTGTTCTCGGCGATCGTGCTGGTCGACATCACGCCCCGCGTGGAAGACGCCGGCGCCGATCGGATCATGCACTTCATGACCGACAAGGTCGACGAGGGCTTCGCCACGCTCGAGGAGGTGGCCGACGCCGTCGCCGCCTACCAGCCGCACCGCACGCGCCCGTCCAACCTGTCGGGCCTGGAGAAGAACGTGCGCCTCGGCGAGGACGGGCGGTACCGCTGGCATTGGGATCCGGCGTGGATCCGCTGGGCGCAGGAGGCCAGGGTGAGCCGCGACCCCGAGCGCCTGCCCGCCGCCGCCCGCACCATCGGCTGCCCGGTGCTGCTCGTGCGGGGCCGCATGAGCGACCTCGTGAGCATGGACAAGGTGGAGGACTTCCTCGCCACCGTGCCCCACGCCCGGTTCGTCGACGTGGCCGGCGCCGCCCACATGGTCGCCGGCGACCGCAACGATGTGTTCACCGAGGCGGTCGCCGGCTTCCTCGGCGAGCTCCGCTCGGCGTAGGCCAGACTCCTCCCATGCGGTTCGACGACCTGGACCTGGCCGACCTGCGCCGGCGGCGCGGCGCGAAATGGGGCCGCTACGGCCCCGACGTGCTGCCTGCCTGGGTGGCCGACATGGACTTCGAACCGCCGGAGCCGGTGCGCCGGGCGGTGCTCGAGCTGGTCGAGACCGGCGACCTCGGCTACCCCTGGATCCGGGGCGAGACCAACCCCGTGATCGACGCGTTCGTCGCCCGCATGCACGACCGCTTCGGCTGGGCGGTCGACCCCGAGCGGGTGGCGCTCACCGGCGACGTGCTGCAGCCGATCGCCTGGCTGCTCGAGCTGTGGAGCGCCCCGGGCGACGGGGTGGCGATCCAGACGCCGATCTACCCGCCGTTCCTGCGGGTGGTGGAGGAGACCGGCCGGCGGGTGGTCGACAACCCGCTGGGCGCCGCCGACGCCGGCGCCCCCCTCGACCTCGACGGCCTGCGCGCCGCGCTGGCGGCGGAGGGCGCCGAGGGCCGAACGAAGGTGCTGCTCCTGTGCCACCCCCACAACCCGAGCGGGCGGGTGTTCACCGAGGCGGAGCTGCGCGGCCTCGGTGAGCTGGCCGTGGAGCGGGACCTGATCGTGATCTCCGACGAGATCCACGCCGACCTCGTGTACCCCGGCCGGCGGTTCACGCCGTTCGCCGCGCTCGAGCCGGCCTTCGCCGAGCGCACGGTCACGCTCACCTCGGCCACCAAGGCGTTCAACATCGCCGGGCTGCGCCTGGCGGTGGCGGTGTTCGGCTCGGCCCGGCTCCACGAACGCTGGCTGCGGGTCCACCCGTTCCTGCTGGGCGGGGTGGGCGCGCCCGGCATCGCCGCCACCGTCGCCGCGTGGCGCCACGGCCAGCCCTGGCTCGACGAGCTGATCGGCTATCTCGACGGCAACCGCCGGCTGGTGGAGGAGTTCGTGACCGACCGGCTGCCCGGCGTCGCCCACGTGAAGCCCGAGGCCACCTACCTGGCCTGGCTCGACTGCCGAGAGCTCGTGCGGCGCAAGGTGACCGACAACCCGGCCGAGCTGTTCCTCGAGAAGGCGAAGGTGGCGCTGAACGACGGCGCCGATTTCGGCGTGCACGGCCAGGGCTTCGTGCGCCTCAACTTCGCCACGTCCCGGGCGCTGCTCACCGAGATCCTCGAGCGCATGGAGCAGGCGCTGCTCTGAGCTCCCGGCGCGCCGGTCGGCCCGGTCGATCTACCGGAGCACGGCCTCGGCGGGGTCGAAGTCGACCGGCCAGCGGGTGGTCTGGTCGTAGACCACCCCGTCGAAACGGACGCCGCTCAGCTTCGCCCCTTCGAGGCGGGCGCCCACGAGCTGCACGCCGATGAGGCGCGAGCCGCTCAGGTCGGCCCCCATGAGGTTCGCCTCCCGGAGATCGACCCGCGACAGCGCCATGTCGGACAGGTCGACGTTGGCGAGCACAGCCCGGCGCAGCACGGCCAGGTCGAGCTTGGCCTTGCTCAGATCGGCCGAGTTGAGGTTGGCGTCGACCAGCACGGCGCCGATGAGGTTGGCGCCGTCGAGCTTCGCCCCGGTCAGGTCCGCGCCGGTGAGGTTGGTCTCGATCATCGTCGCCGAGCTGAGCTTGGCCTGCGCGAAGTCGGCGCCCTCGGCGCTGACCCGCAGCAGGTTGGCCTTCGACAGATCGGCGCTGGTGAAGTCGGCCCGGGTGAGCGTGGCGTGGTCGAGGCGGGCCCCGCGCAGATTGGCGCCGGTGAAATCGGCCTCGGTGAGGTCCTTGCGCTCCAGCTCACGCACCCCGGACAAATCCCGGCCGACGAACTCGAGCGGGCGCTTCTGCTCCTGCGCCAGCTTCACCTCGGCCTCGAAGTCCACCGGGTTGCTCCGCGCCCTGGCGATCAGCACCACGGCGGCGATGCCCAGCGCGACGTAGATCCAAGGCCTCACGCGGCTCATTGTACGATTGCCGGTGATGACCACCCGTGTTCTGCGCCTGGCGGTGAGCTGGGTCCTCGCGCTCGTGCTCGCCGCGCCCGTGCTGCTCGCCGGCGCACCGGCCGGCGCCCAAGGCGCCGGCGCCGGGGATTCCTCCACCACGCTGCCCGACCGGCCCCGCAGCATCCCCCGGCCCAACTCCGGCCAGGCGCCCGAGGCGGCCGGCGACCGCGGCGGCTGGCTGCAGGTCTCGCTGTTCTGGCTGATGTGCGCCGCGCTGGTGCTGCTCGCGCTGTTGGCCTGGCGGGACTCGGTGCGCAAACGCGCCCGGCGCACCGCGCCCGCTCAGACCGCGAACCAATCCCGGTAACGGCCGGTGAACAGCGCCGGCAGGCCCCCGGTGTGGAGGAACACCACCGGCTGGTCGGCCGGCACGCGCCCGTCGCGGCGCCGGGCGATCAGCGCGGCCAGCGCCCGCCCGGTGTAGACCGGGTCGAGCACCAAGCCCTCGGTGCGGGCGGCCAGCTCCAGCGCCTCGCGCACCTCGGCGGCGGGCGCCCCGTACGGTTCGGGCAGGCTGGGGTCGAGCTGCACCTCGCCGCTCGGCGCCGGGCGGCCGGTCAGCGCGGCGGCCGCCTCGGCCAGGGCCGCCACCTGCTCGGCGAGGCCAGCCCCGAAGCCGACGTCGACGCCGAGCACCCGGCGGTGGTCGCCGAAGCCGGCGGCCAGCCCGGCGTGGGTGCCGCCGGAGCCGTCGGCCACCACCACCA
>JBJXGF010000332.1:0-3718 GCA_046153015.1 Acidimicrobiales bacterium
AAGGGTTCGACTTCTTGGGGTTCCATCACCGCTGGGTCAAGGCCCCGGGCCGCAACTTGTGGTTCTTGGCCCGTTGGCCGTCGAGACGATCGATGGCCCGAGCCCGGCAACGGCTACGCGAACTCACCTCCCGAGCGTTGATCGCCGCTCCCACCGAGCAGATCATCGCCCGGCTCAACCGGTTCCTGGTGTTGCCGGCCACTCGTTTTGATCGTGTGACGCCATTGGTCGCGACTGCCGATCGGGGGCCGTGAAGGGTGTGGTTGTGGTCGGTGCTCATCGTTCAGTCGCCGGTGACTTCGACGACGGCCATCTTGGCGGCGGCTTGGTCGACGATGTTGTGGTCGGCGGCGAAGGTGGCGACGAGTGCTTGCAGTGCCAGGTTGTTGACGGCGCGGGGCAGTCCGAGGCTGGCTTGGTGGATCACGGCGACGGCGTCGTCGCTGAAGAGCGGGTCGGACCGGTCGGCGAGGGTGAGGTGGTGGCGCAGGTATGCGCCGGTCTCGGCGAGGTCCATGCCGTCGAGGTGAACGCGCAGGGTGATGCGTTGGTCGATGGCGGCGAAGGCGCCTTGGCGGAGCCGGCGGCGCAGGGTTGGCTGGCCGATGAGGACCATGGCGGCCGGCGAGCGGCTATCGAGTTCGGCGTTGGTCAACATGCGCAGATCCTCGAGTTGTTCGGGGTCGAGCAGATGGCTCTCATCGATGAGGATCAGCACGCGCCGGCCTCGCTCGGCTTCAGCGGTGGCGAGCGCGTCGGCGGCCTGGGGGACGAGCGCGGCTCGGTGGAAGCGGGGGTTGCCGCCGAGGGCGGTGACGATGAGGGCGAGGATGCCCCGCCCGCCGACGGTGGGGTTGGCGCAGTAGACGACCTGGTGTCGTGATGGTTCCAGAGCGGCGACGGCGGCTCGGGCGGCGACGGTCTTGCCGGCGCCGACTTCGCCGGTGAGGGTGCCGAGGCCGCGTTCGTCGACGAGCCAGGCCAGGCGGGCGACGGCTTCGGCGTGGGCGGCGGAGCGGAACAGCGCCGAGGGGGCCAGGTCTCGGCCGAAGGGCATGCGGGTCAGCCCGTAGTAGGCGCACAGCCGGTCGATGCTCACGAGGGGGTCTCCTGGTCGTCGGTGTCGTCGATGGGGGTGTCGGTGTCGAGGTCCCAGGAGGGCGGCCAGTGGGTGATGGCACCCTCGGGTGTCTCGTCGGTCTCGGGTTCGGCGTCGGGGCTGAGAGCCGCGTAGCCGATGCGGCGGGCCTCTTCGGCGGCGACGCGGGCGGCGACCAGGCCCAGGTAGTCGATGCCCGACGGCTTGGCCGGCGGGCGGGGTCGGGTGTGGCCGCGGGGTGGGTGTGGCGGCCGATGCGGCGGGGCACGGCTCGGCCCATGGCCCGGCGCTGGTAGCGCACCTCGATGTCGGTGAGGTCGAAGGGGTCGAAGACCAGCTCCACCTTGGCTCCGATGAGGGCGGCGTCGACCTCGTAGTGGTTGCCGAGCAGGCACACCGAGGCGGTCTTGGTGACGACGCGGGTTTCGGCCCACAGGAACGCCTCGTGCAGCTCGGCCGGCGTCGGGCGGCGCAGTGGCGCCGCTCGGCGCAGCCGTGCCAGCGGCGTCTCGTTGGTCTCGGAGTGGCGACTGCGGTGATAGACGCCTTCGACCCAGGCGCCGAACAGCTCGTTGAGCTCGGCCAGGTTCGTGGCCCCGCCCCGGGCTTCGAGCTCGACGAGGAACGCTCGGCGCACGGTGCCGAAGAACCGTTCGATCTTGCCTCGGCTGGCCGGGTGCCCGGGCCGTGAGTGCACGATGCGGACGCCCAGCACGGCCAGGCTGCGATGGAACGGGGCGGAGATAAAGGCGCTGCCGTTGTCGACGAAGGCCGCTCGGGGCACGCCCCGTGATTCGACGCCGCGGCGCAGGGCGGCCTCCAGGCGCACAGTGTCCTCCGAATGGCCCCACCGCCAGCCGGTCACCGAGCGGCTCCAATCGTCAATGAACGCGAACAGGATCGCCTTGCGGCCCCCGACCACGGGGCCGTGCAGCCCGTCACCGGTCTACAGGTCTCCGAACGCGGTGGTCTCAAAGCGGCCCAGGGCGCGGGGCGGGCGGCCGTCGGGGCTGGTGTTCAAGCCGAGACGGGCGAAGTGGCGTTGCAGGGTCCGGGCGCTCACCTTCCCGACGCCGGCCTCGGCCAGGGCCCGGGACACCTGGGCGGCGGTCCGTTTCGGGGCTTCCCGCTTGAGGGTCTCGGCCCGTTCGAGGATCTGCACCGGCGTGCGGGTGGGCTGACGAGCAACGGCCGGCGCGAGCGCCTCGAACCCGCCGGCCCGCCAGGCCCGCAGCCAACGCCGCAACGTCGGAGCCGACACCGCGACCCGGCGGCCGTCGGGGCCGGCGTGGTCGACAGCCACCAACGACCGGATGAGCGCGCCGCGCTGGCGGGCGGACAGCTCGGGGTCGGCCAGCTCCCGGACCAACGAGTAGCGGAACAGCGCGGCGGCCTGTCGTTTGGGATCCATCGGGTCTCTCCTCGGTCGACATCACGACAACCGGGTGAGGGTGAACCCATCGCCGTCACCGCGGGAGCGGGCAACTCGTGTTGGCCAACAACCTCCCGCCGCTGGCCCCGGCCACGAACTCCCACAGCGGTGCCGGCCCGAGCCGGCGGGTGGCCGCCGCGGCCGCCACCCCGATCGCTTCCAAGGCATCCGCCAGCGGTGAGCCGCGAGGCTCGATCGAGCCGAGCTCGGCATCAAGGCGATGCGCGAGCGAACTGAACGCGACCCGGATGTCCTCGGCCCGCGTGACGAAGCGCCGCAGCCACCCTCGCGCCGTGTCAGGGTGCACGCCCGCCCCCGCAGCCACCGCCCGTCGGCTGGCGCCATCAAGGTGGCGGGCTCGCAGCGCCTCGCCGATCACCGCCGCCACGTCACGGCGGCGCAACAACGCGAAGGTGGGCAACAACACGTGGGTCACCAGACAGGACCGACACCGCGACCGACGGGGACGGACGCGGCGCTCCCACGCCCATTCTCGAAGGACTCGCCACCGGGCGAACCCCCACGGGCGCAGCTCGCCCTCACATCCCCGCACACCATGCTGCCCCCAGCGAGGTCGCGTTCGACCCCACCGGCGTCGGCCCCTACCATCAGCATCGGTGCCTCGCACCAACTCAGGAAGGGCCCTCCCCGACTCGGCCAAAGAGCGAGGGGAGGGTCCTTTCGCGTACAGCTCACCGCGACGCTGCACGTCACAGGCAAGGACCGGCAAGTCGACGAACCCGGCTCCGCACAAACCCCGAGACGCGATCAGCGCCAACGTCGCTTCAAGCGACCCAGCGATCAGAACCGGTGGCGCTCAACACCTGGCCGGTTGGGCTGGCTACTTCCGGCACGGCAACAGCGCACGGTGCTTCGACAAGCTCCAAGCGCACGCCCGCACCAGAATCGCCATCTTCTTGTCGATCAAGCACCAACGGGAACGATGGTGGGGCGAACGAGTCGTGTACGACCACCCGACCGAGTTCGGCCTCTACCGCCTCGTCGGCACCGTGCAAGCACCCTGTCCCACACCAGTGGCGGCACCAACCAAGACGAGCCGGATGGAGGAGAACTTCACGTCCGGATCTGTGGGAGGGAGCTGGAACAGGAGCACCACGGCCACCGGCCCAGCCGGATCTGGTCCCGCCGGAGCCACCGCGCCAGCTCCCTACCCGACCAACCTCCTC
>JBJXGF010000334.1:0-15309 GCA_046153015.1 Acidimicrobiales bacterium
GCCGCCCGCCGCCCCGGCCGCTCCCGCCGGGCCCGCCGCCACCAGCGACACAGCGGTGCTCGGCGCTGCGGCGCCGCCGCCTCCCCCGCCGATCACCGGCGTCGCCTCGTCGGCGGTGTCCGCCTCCACGGAGCCTGCCCCCGCCGGGGAGGAGGGGCAGGCGTCGGGCGAGAGCGAGGGCGAGGACAGCGCCGCCAGCCAGGTGGCCAACGGGATACGCCGCGGGCTCTTCGGCCGCTGAGCCGCCGCCGGCGGCGCTGCTCCTCTGGCCGCAGCTCAGGATCAGAGGAGCAGCGCGGCGAGCGCCACTGCCCCCATGACCAGGGCGGTGAGCGCACCGGCGAACGTGACGATCAGCGCCGCCAGCAGGCCCACGGCCCGCAGGCGCGCCCGCCCGCTGATCGCCACCGGATCCGCGCACTCCATCACCGCCCCAGCCTACGACCAGCCCCGGCGTGCGGCGGGCGGCGGCCCCGGCGGCCGCCTGCCGTGTGATCGTCTCGGGAATCGGCCAACCTGATGCAACGTCGGCCGCGTTCGGAGAGGACATGTCGGAGAAGGACATGGTGGAGCTGGGAGGTCCGCCCTCGCCGCACCCGGTCGGAGCGGCGCCTCCCGTGGCCGGGCGTGGCCGGCGCCGCGCCCACCGCCAGGTCCTCGCCGTCGCAGCCGCGCTCCTGGTGGGCGCCCTCCTCGTGGGCCTGGCCGTGGTGCGGGTCCCGTACTACGCGCTGGCGCCCGGCCACGTGCGCAGCACCGAGCGGCTGATCGAGGTCAAGGACGGCGAGCACTACGACGCCGAGGGCGACGTGCTGTTCACCACCGTGTCGGTCCGGGGCCGCATCACCCTCTGGGAGGTGATCGGTGCGTGGCTCGACCCCGCGGTTGAGGTCGTGCCCGAGCGGGATCTGCTCGGCGACCGCACCCAGCAGGAGAACCGTCAGGCGAATCGCGAGCTGATGGTCGACTCCAAGAGCCGCGCGCTGCGGCTGGCCTTCGAGAAGCTCGGCTACCAGGTGGCCCGGCCGGTGGCCGCAGTGCTCACCAGCGTGCAGGCCGGGTCGCCCGCCGACGGTCTGGTCGAGGCAGGCGAGGCGGTCGTGGCGATCGACGGCGTCCGGATCCGTTCCTCGGAGGAGGTGCTGGCCGCCCTCGCGGCGCGCCGGCCGGGCGACGAGGTTCAGCTCGCGCTGCGCCGCATCGATCCCGCCGAGCTCGTCGGCGACGCGGCGCCGCCCGCCTCGGGAGCGGCCGACGCCGGGCGGGATCCGGCCGACCCCACGCTGCCCGACGTGCGGACCGTGCGCGTCGTGCTGGGGGCCCGGCCCGACAACGCCGCCGCCGCATTCCTCGGGGTGGGTTTGCAGACCCAGAACGCGTTCCGCTTCCCGGTGGAGGTCGAGATCGACAGCGGCTCGGTTATCGGCCCGTCGGCCGGCCTCGCGTTCACGCTCGGCGTGCTCGACGTGCTGACGCCGGGAGAGCTGACCGGCGGCGAACGGGTGGCGGTCACCGGCACGATCGACGAACGCGGCCGGGTGGGTCCGATCGGCGGCATCGTGCAGAAGGCGGCGGCTGTTCGCCGCTCCGGCGCCAAGGTGTTCATCGTGCCGGCGGCGACCGCCGCCCGCGAGCTCGAGGAGGCCCGCCACCTCGCCGGCGACGATCTGGAGCTGTTCCCGGTGAACACCCTCGACGAGGCGCTCGAGGCGTTGGCGACCCAGGGCGGCAACGCCCTCGCGCTGCCCCCGCTCGACGGCTCGGACCCGCCAGGCGCGTAGGCAGCCGCGCTCGGTGCGATGAGGCCGGGTTCCGGGCGTCGAGTAGGCCTTTAGGGTCACACATCGCTGGGGGTGCCGGTCGTACCATTGCCGAGGATGGCTGCCGACTCCTCACGACACGGCCGCACGCCGACGGCGCCAGGGGCGCTCGACCCCGACCGCGTCGCGCGAGCCGAGTTCAGCACGTCGTTCCGCGGGTTCGACCAGACCGAGGTGCGCAGCTTCCTGGCCTGGGTCGCGGGCGAGCTGCGGTCGCTGCTGGCGGAGAAGTCGGAGCTGACCGGCGAGCTGGCCGAGGTGCGCCGGCGCGCCCCAGCCGCCACGCTGGCCGAGCTCGACGACGAGCGGCTGATGGAGACGATCGGCATCGAGACCGCTCGCGTGCTGCGCTCGGCCCGCGACGCGGCGGGCGAGATCGCCAACTCGGCTCGGGTCGAGGCCGACCAGCTGCTCGAGCAGACCCGCGCCGAGGCCGAGCGCATCGTGGAGGAGGCGCACGGGGATTCGGAACGGCTGTGCGCCGAGGCCCGAGCGGAGGGCGAGGCTCACCGCAGCACGATCGAGGAAGACCTCGAGCGCCAGCGGCGTCAGCTCACCGCCGACGCCGAGGAGCTGATGGGCGCGGCCGACCTGTACGCATCGCAGACGCGCGCCGAAGCGGAGCTGCTCCTCCAGCTGAAGACGGCCGAGGCCGACGCCGCTGCCGCCGCCCTCCTGCAGGAGGCGGCCGCGGTTCAGCACGCCGCCCACGCGCAAGCCGAGGCGGAGCTCGCCGCCAGCCGCGAGCGGGGTCGTGAGATGGTGGGCGAGGCCAAAGCGGTGAGGGAGAAGATCCTCACCGACATGGCCCGGCGGCGGAACGTGGCCCGCCAGCAGGTCGAGCGCCTCCGGGCCGGGCGGGAGCGCCTGCTCGCCGCCTACGAGGTGGTGCGCGAAACGCTGGCGCAGGCGACCGACGAGCTGTCGCACTCGATGGCCGACGCCAAGCTCGCCGCCGACCGCGCCGCCCGCCGAGTCAACATCGACGACCTGCCGCCGCTCGACCAGCTCGAAGCCGAGGTGGAGCTGGCCCGGCGCAACGGGATCCGACCCGAACCCCTGGGCGACGACGACACCGACGACGACGACCTAGCCGATCACCTGGAAAGCGACCAGGCCGACGCCCTCAACCCAGTCGAGGAGGCCGCAACGCTGGAGCTCACCGCCGCCGAGTCCGACACCATCGAGCTCGACACCGCTGAGCTCGATCTGGTCGAGGTCAAGCCGGCTGGCGGGTCGGATGCGGCGGCCGCGGCGGAAGATGCCGAGCTCGCCAACGCGCCGGCGGCGCGCGTGCAGCGCCGCCGAGGCCGCGCCCAGGCCCCCAAGGCGCCCCCAGCTGGGGGCGAGCCGGCCACGGCGGACGGGCACGCGTCACCGCCCGATCTCGAAGATCTCTTCGCTCGCCTGCGCGCCGAACGCGAGACCCCCACGCTGGTGCTGGCCCGTGCCGACCAGGCGGGCGATCCGCCCGCCTTCGCCGGCGAGCCCGAAGCCGAGCCCGCGGCCGTGGGGGGCCGCGGCGAAGAGGGCGACCAGGCTCTCCTGCGCCGCCGGGACGCGCTGGCCGACGGGTCGGTGAAAGACCTCGCCCGCCAACTGAAGCGGGCCCTGTCCGACGACCAGAACCAGCTGCTGGAGATGATCCGCACCCACAAGGGCGTCCTGGCCGATGCGGAGCTTCCGGCCGAGGCCGAGCAGGTGGCCGAGTACGAGCAGCGGGTGCTGCCGGAGCTGGCCGCGGCCGCCGCCGCCGGGCGCCGCTTCAGCGGACCTGACGGCCACCCGGCGGGCGAGCCCGAGGTGGGCGATCTGGCCGCCGAGCTGGCCGCCGGGATCACCCAACCGCTCCGGGAGAAGCTGACCCGCGCCTTCGACGATGCCGCCGGCGACGCCGACAATCTCGCCGGCCGGGTGCGCGCCGTGTACCGGGAGGCGCGGAGCCGCTCAGTCAATCAGCTCGCCGATCACTATGTGCTCGCCGCGTTCAACCGCGGCGCCGCCGCCGGCCTGGGCGGAGCGCCGGGGCGGTGGGTCTGCGACCAGTGTGGGCCGGACTGTCAGGACAACGCGCTGGCCGGCCCCGTCCCCGCCGGCGAGGCGTTCCCCACCGGTCATCTCCACCCGCCGGCGCACGTCGGCTGCCGCTGCCTGCTGGGTCCGGTCGGGTCCGAGTAACGCCTGTCGCCAACGGGCGGCGGGTCCTCGGGCGCCGCTTGGCCGGGCGACCCACGAATTAGGCTCGCCGATCATGCGTGCGCCCTCTGACCTTCCGCGGTCGCACCGCCGTCGCTTCTCGAACCGCGGGAGGGCCGTTCTCGCCGTCGCCGCCGCCGCGGCAGTCGTCCTGGTGCTCTCGCTGCGGGGGATCTCCCGCTTCTACACCGACTACCTGTGGTTCGAGTCCCTTCGCCTGTCCTCGGTCTGGGGAGGGATCCTGCGGGCCCGCCTGGCGCTGGGTCTCATCTTCACCGGCCTGTTCTTCCTGCTCCTCTGGGTGAACCTGCTCGTGGCCGACCGGACGGCGCCGCGCGTGCGGCCCGCGGCGGCCGGGGACGATCTGTTCGAGCGCTACCACGATCTGGTGGGCCACCGGACGACCGTCCTGCGCACGGGGGTGGCGGCCATGTTCGCCGTGATCGCCGGCGCCGGCGTGTCCCAGCAGTGGCAGAGCTGGATCTTGTTCACCAACGGCGTCTCGTTCGGGCAGACCGACCGTCAGTTCGGGCGCGACATCGGCTTCTACGTGTTCCAGCTCCCGTTCCTGTCCTTCCTCGCCAACTGGTTGTTCGCCGCGTTCGTGATCGTCCTGATCGTGGTGGTGGTGGCCCACTACCTGAACGGCGGGATCCGCCCTCAGAACCCGCAGCAGCGGTTCTCGCCTCAGGTGAAGGCCCATCTCTCGGTGCTGCTGGCCGCGCTGGCCACCACGCAGGCGGCCAAGTACTGGCTGCGCCAGTTCGAGCTGACGCTTTCCACCCGGGGTTTCGTGAACGGCGCCACGAGCACCGACGTGAAGGCGCAGCTCCCGGCTACGCAGCTGCTGCTGGTGATCTCGCTCTTCGCGGTGGCGTTGTTCGTCTACAACATCTGGCAGCGGGGCTGGGTTCTGCCCACGGTGGCGGTCGGCTTGTGGCTGTTCGTTTCGGTGATGATGGGCTCGATCTACCCCGCGATCTATCAGCGCTGGCGGGTGCAGCCCGACGAATCGACTCGTGAACGCCCGTACATCGCCCGCAACATCGAGGCGACGCGAGCGGCGATGGGGCTCGACAAGGTGGTGACGAAGGCCTTCCCGGCCGACGGAGAGCTCACCAAGGACGACCTCGTCGACCACCAGGACACCCTCAACAGCAACATCCCGCTCCTCGACGCGGTCGTGGTGAAGGACTCGTTCGAGAAGCTCCAAGCCGGGCGGGCGTTCTTCCGTTTCGGCGAGGGCATCGACGTGGACCGCTACGTGCTCGGGGGCCAGCGGACGCAGATGGTGCTGGCCGCCCGCAACCTGAACCCGGCGCAGATCCCGCAGAAGTCCTGGGAGGGCCAGCACCTGGCGTACACCCACGGGTACGGCGTGGCCATGGCGCCGACCAACAAGGTGGTCGAGGGCGGGCCCGAGTTCGTAGTCGGGGACGTTCCGGTCACCGTCGATCCGGCGGCCGAGCTCACCTCCATGAGCGGCGAGCCGCTCGAGCTCAAGCAGCCCCGCATCTACTTCGGCGAACGGATCGGCGCCGGGTACGCCATCGTTCACACCCAGCGCAACGAGGTCGACTACGTCGACGACCAGCAGGCCACGGTCACGTCGCGATATGAGGGATCGGGCGGCGTGGGGATGAGCTCGTTCGTGCGGCGCGCCGCGTTCGCGCTGCGCTTCAACCACATCTATCCGCTGATCTCGGACTTCATCACGCCAGAATCCCGCATCCTGTACGTGCGTGACGTACGGGATCGGGTGGCCACGATCGCCCCGTTCCTGCAGTTCGACGCCGACCCGTACCCGGTGATCGTCGACGGCGGAGTGAAGTACTTGGTCGATGCGTACACCACGACCGACCGCTACCCCTACGCGCAGCGGGCCGACGTGAGCGATCTGCCGGCCGGAAGCGATCTCCGGGGCCGCCGGCTGAACTACATCAGGAACTCGGTCAAGGCGGTGGTCGACGCGTACGACGGGCGGGTCGACATGTACGTCGTGCCCGGTGCGGACGGGGAGATCGACCCCATCGCCCGGGCGTACCAGAAGGCGTTCCCGTCGCTTTTCAGGGGTTTCGACGAGATGCCGGCCGCGCTGCGGGAGCATCTGAAGTACCCGAGCGAGCTGTTCCAGGTGCAGACGGCGATGTGGGGCCGCTATCACATCACCGACGCGGGCGCGTTCTACGAGTCCTCGAACTGGTGGGCGGTGCCGCCCGCGGTGGCGCGAACGGTCGCCAAGGGCGAAACCGGCGCGACGAGGGCCGTCAGCGGGACGGTGGGCGGGACCACTGCCCGTCCGCGGGACGAACGGATGGCGCCGAACACCTTGATGCTGCGTCTGCCCGGCGGGGACGCGCCGGAGTTCGTGACGATGCGGCCGTTCGTTCCCCACTCGGAAGGGGACCAGCTCGAGCGGCTCACCGGCTTCATGGTGGCGAAGAGCGACCCCAGCCGGTACGGCGAGCTCGAGGTCTACGAGGTGGCCGGCGCCGGGGTGGACGGTCCGGCCAACATCGACCCGCTCATCAAGAACGACGTGGTGGTGAGCCGTGAGCTGACCCTGCTGAACGCCGCCGGATCGGAGGTGGAGTTCGGCAACCTGCTGCTGATCCCGGTGAAGGACTCGATCGTGTGGGTGCGCACCATGTACGTGCGGGCCTCGAGCGGCAAGGGCGTGCCCGAGGTGAAGAACGTGGTGGTGGTGCACCGCAACAACGTGAAGATGCGGCCGACCCTGCAGGAGGCGCTGCTGGCCGTCTTCGCCGAGGAGGGCGACGCCCCTCCCCTCACCAGCGCAGGCGCCGGGGGCGGCGGCCAGGCGCCCTCCAACGGCGCCGCCCGGCCGACTCCCACCACCACCGCCCCCCGGGGGCCGGGGGAGATGCTCCCGAACCAGGAGTTGGCGGCGCGAGCCGCGGCGCTCCTGCGAGACGCCGAGGATGCGCTGCGGGCCGGCGATCTCGGCGCCTACCAGGCCAAGGTCGAGCAGGCCCGGCACCACATCGAGCAGCTCAACGGGCAGCTCAACCAGCCTCCCGCCGAGAAGCGCCCCGGCGAGGCCTGAATCCGAGTTGAGACGCCGCCCCGCCGGCGGTAGAGTGAACAACACGCCGCGGGGTGGAGCAGTCTGGTAGCTCGTCGGGCTCATAACCCGAAGGTCGTAGGTTCAAATCCTACCCCCGCCACTCAGAAACAAGCAGGTCAGAAGGGGTCTCGCTCCGGCGAGGCCCCTTCTGAGTTTTCGACCATGGCACAGAAATGGCACAGGCCGTCTACGCAGGCGTGTGTGCGCAGGCGTGTGCACGGCTGGCTGATGGGGACGGAACTGGTGGCACCGTGGAACCGAGTGCGCGCCGGATCAGCGCCTCGTCTGTCTTGGGGTGTCCTGCCCTGAGGACGACTGTGCTTGAGGTTGTGCCTTCCTAACGTCGAGCTCGTGAGCGGGCGAGCGACACGACCAATCGAGCTAGGTTCTCGCGCGTGGGTGAACCAGAGTGCTGGACGAATACGTATCTCGATCCGCGTTCGGCGGCTCGGGACGCGCGGGCGATCGAGGACGCGGGCTTCGACGGCGTTGCGGTTGTCGACAATCAGGGCATCGTGCCGGACCCGTTCGTGGTGCTGGGACAGGCGGCAGAAGGGACGACACGTCTCGGGCTGGCGACGGGTACCTGCAATCCGGAAACTCGTCACGCTTCGGCGCTGGCTGGTGCCGCCGCGACGGTGGCGGCGGCCTCCGGCAACCGGATGACGCTCGGGCTGGGTCGTGGCCTGTCGGCGAATTGGGAGATTGGGCGACCACCGACGCCGTTGCGGGAGTTCGAGCGTTATCTGACGGCGGTCTGCGGGTATCTGCGGGGCCGCAAGGTCGATGAGAACGGTGTAGATGCAAGTCTGAAATGGTTGCGGGCGTTCGGCGCGCCACAGGTGCCTGTCGAGGTGACCGCGACGGGGCAGAAGGTGATCGCCTGCTCGGCGTTGATCGCGGACCGACTGGCGTTCGCGGTCGGCGCCGATCCCGACCGTGTTCGTTGGGCGGTCGACACTGCGAGGCTGGCCCGCAAGGCAGCAGGTCTCGAACCCAACGGGATTGGCTATGGCGCCTACGTGCAGGCCTACCCGCATCCCGATGTCGGGCGAGCGGTCGCGCTGGCCCGCGGGCCGGTGTCGGGGCTCGCCTCGCTATCTGGCCGCAGCGAGAACGACGGTGCCGGCCAGAGCGACGCCGACCGCCAGGAATTTCTGCGGCTCAACCAGGGCTACGATCGGCGACGCCATACCTTCAGTTCATCACCGCAGGCGTTGGCGATGAGCGACGAGTTCGTTGCCCGTTTCGCCGCGCTCGGGCCGGTCTCTGAGGTGGTCGGCCGCCTCCAAGCGATCCTCGATTCCGGTGTCACCCGCCTTTACCTCTCCTTCCCGGCCGCGGATGCCGACCCCACTGATGCTGCGGAATCCCAACACCTGCTCGCCACACAGGTAGTGCCAGCGCTAAGAAGCTACGGGTCAACCCAGAGCTAGTGCCCTGACTTCCCGCCCGCGGTTTCGGCCGAACTGCCAGCGTATCGATGGTGCCACCTGCTGTTGCGGAGGAGACGCAACGCCCAGACGTTCGGCATGGCCCGTCATCGTCCGAGCCGGCTATCCGGCCGGGAGGGAGCCCCGGGGAACATCCGAGCCAGCGAGACGACGCAGCTCTGCCACGGAGGACAGCGTGGGCGCTGCTGCACCCTCGAACACGGAGTTCAGAGCGTGGTCGAGGCTCTCCTCGAGGTTCGGGAAGAGGTGGCCGTAGGTCCCGAGGGTGACCTGGATTGTGCTGTGGCCGAGGCGTTCCATCATGGCCCTGGGGTGGGCACCTTGCGCGATAAGCATCGCGGCGTAGGTGTGGCGGAGGTCGTGGAAGCGGGTGCCGTCAGGGAGACCCGCTCGGACGACGGCTGGTTTGAAGTGGCGGGGATACCAGTTCGAGTGACGGACCGGGCCTCCGTCAGGGCCCTCGAAGACGAAGGCGTCCGGTGCCTTGCCGGCGATGTGGTGGACGAGCTGGTCGATCAGTGCGGCGGGCACCGGGACGTTGCGCCGTTCGTAGGTCTTGGTGGCGCCGACCTCGAACTTGCCGTGCGCCTCGGACGCTGACTCCGACACCTCTACGCGCCGGCGCATGAGATCGAGTCTCCGGACCTTCAGCGCGCCGATCTCGCCGGCGCGCAGCCCAGTGAACGCGGCGAAGCGGACGAAAAGCCCGTACTCGGGGTACGTGGAGCGGCGGTGCTCGCCCCCTCGCTGCCGAATTGGGGGATTTGCGATCTCGTCGGCGAGAGTCATCACCTGGTCGGCGGTGAGGAAGACCATCTCTTGCTTGGTCGATCGTCCGATGCGAGCGCCTAGTACGGGGTTGTGCTTGAGGGCGCCCGAACGGACGGCCAGTGCCAGCACGAGGCGCAAGACGTCGCGGATGTTGCGCACGGTGCCGCGCCCAATGCCTCCGGCCGCGAGCTCGGACAGGTACGCGAGCACCCGGGGGTGGTCGATGGCCGAGAGCGGCACGTCGCCGAAGGTCGGCATCAAATGCTTTGAGAGGATGGACTCGTAGCCGGAGCGCGTCTTGGGCTGAAGGTGTGCGGTGGTGGCGAGCCACTGCTCGGCCCAGTGCCCGAACGTCTCTCGTGAGCGACGTGGGTCGATCCAGTCGCCTCGCAAGACGTCTGCCTCGACGAGATTCGCGAATCGTTGTGCGTCGACCTTTCGCTTGAACGACCGCTTCACTTGCCGGCGGTCGGTCCCTCGGTAGCGGACGTCCCATCGGATCTCGCCGGTTGGTGTCGTGCGCTTGTCGATACTCGCCATGCTTCCTCCGGGTCCGCCTGATCAGGAACGGTAGTGGCGACCTGTGACAGGCGGGGAGGGAACAGCGACGAGGTTCACCGGCTCGACTCGGCCGTGCATGGCGAAGCGGTCGATGTCTGCGGGGTCGAAGCGCACGTACTTGCCGATCTTGTGGAACGGGATTCGCCGCTCTTCCACCAAGCGCCGAACGAATCGGGGCGTGACGCCGAGGCGCTCAGCTGCCTGGGCGATGTCGATGAGTGGCGCCGAGGGCGCCGAGGCCGCGGCAGCGTTCCGCGTCGTCATCGGTTGGCCTGGCCCATCGCTCCGTCAAGGCGCTCGCTCGGCCGCCAGGGGCGGCAGGGTGACGAGTTCGGGCGATCGCAAGAAGGCAAGCGCGAGGACTGGCCGACGGTGACGGGGTGGGACCCGGCAACCCCAGTCAGCAGACCTTCCGCCAACACGCTCCCGTCGTGGAGCTTACTCCCCATGTCGACACAAGGGACGGTCCCCAGCGGATAGCGGGACGGCCAGCGCTGGCCATGACGACGCCGGCCGTGCGAAAGAGGGCGGAGGTAGTGCATGATCGCTGGTCAGGCAGCAGTAGGTGGACTGCCGGCGGAGCAGTAGGTGACCAGGACGCGGCAAGCCGATGGCCTCGGCGTCGCAGTCTAGGTGGTGGTCTGCTCTGTCCAGTAGGTGCTCAACGGCGCGCAGCGCCAGGGTTCCGCCTGTTGGTCAGAATCCTCGACCTGCGGCGTTCCCAAACACGGCACGAGGGATCGCCCAACGACACGAGCCGGCAACGCTCACTTGCTGTGGCGGGATCGACCTACTGTCCCGGCGGTCCGCAGGACCTCCAGTTGTGTCTCCACATTTCCGTGCGGTCGGTGGGCGGGCATCTGCGTCACGCGCTGTGGTGTTCGCCTGGTCGCTTCGGGAGGCGTTGATCGGGGAGATCGGGGCCGCGGCCTAATCAGGTCGGTTGGGCTCTCGTCGTTTGGTGCAGGCTCGTCGTCGTCACGGTCATGAGCGTGGGCGGTTTCCAGAGGAGTCATTGTTCCTTGTTCGGGGCGCCGCTCGGGAGCGCAGCCCCCAGCTGCGCTCCCTGGCCGCCACTCCGCCACGACCGGTCCCGGCGTCAAGCCCCGCCGGGGGTCGCCTGGCGACCCGAGGTCGCTTGCAGCCGCGAGCACGTTCACCGACGCGTGCCGACCGGAGGGCTTGACGCGTGGAGGGAGCGGTTGTGGCACCACATCTGCGCCGTCGTCGCCACTCCTGCAGCCCCGGGGGGACGCTGCACTTATTGCACTTGGGCTGGTAGGCTGGCGTCCATGGCCATGGCAGCTGAGATCCGCCCCGGCTCGGTGGAGGAGCGTGAGCTCGCGCTGATCGAGCGCGCCTTGACTCGTCGCACGAGCGGCCGCCCCGCTGCCCAACTGCTCGCTGGCGACGGGACGCCCGTCGACGTTCCTGCAGAGCTCGTTGACGTCTTGGTCGCCATCGTGCAAGAGCTCAAGGCCGGCAACGGCGTCTCGATCGCCGCGTTGCACGCGGAGCTGACCACGGTCGAAGCTGCCGAGCTGTTGAACGTCAGCCGCCCGTACTTGATCAAGCAGCTCGACGCCGGCGCACTGCCGTTCCGCATGGTGGGGAGCCACCGCAGGGTCCGCCTTGTTGACGTTCTCGCCTACCGCGATCGCCATGACGCTCGGGCCAGCGAAGCACTCGACGAGCTCACCCAGCAGGCCGAAGCGCTCGGCCTGTACGACTGAGCCGCCTGCGTGGCCGTTCCCGTCGCTGTTGTCGACGCCAACGTCCTGTACTCGATCGAGCTCACCGACCTCCTTCTGACCCTCGGCACGCGCCGTCTTGTTCGGCTGCACTGGTCACCAGCGATCCTCGACGAGGTCCGCCGCAATCTCGCGCTGCGGCCTGATCTGTCGGCCGAGGCGATCGATTACCGGCTCGATCGGATGAACCTGGCCCTTCCCGGGGCGCTCGATGAGGCGCCCCCGGCGCTTGTCGAATCGATGCCGGTGAACCACAAGGACCGGCACGTGCTCGCGTTGGCTGTTCACGTCGAGGCCGGAACGCTCGTGACGTTCAACCTGCGCGACTTCCCGCCCGCCGCGTGTGAGGCCTACGGGATCGAGGCTCGCAGCCCCGACGATTTCCTCACGACCGTCGCCGACGCTGACGTGATCGGCGTCCGAGGCGCGCTCGCCGCCATGGCGGGGCGTCGATCTCGGCCGCCGATGAGCGTCGATCAGGTCCTCGACCGGCTTGCTCGCGAGCTGCCGTCTTTCGAGCGCCGGGTCCGGCTCGCGTGATCGGGTGTGCCGCTATCCATGGCACAAATATGGCACAGCACAGCGGGAAACTAGAGGGTGCAAGGGATCGTAACGGGGAGCTGAAACTGCCGTTGACCTGGACAAACGGCTTGGATCAGCACCGAGGCTCGCACGGTCGGGAGGGCTCATAACCCGAAGGTCGTGGGTTCAAATCCCACCCTCGCCACTCAGGAGGCGCCGCTCGGTGAACTGGCTGACGGTCGGCGCCGGTCGCGGTCAGCTCATCGTGCTTTGACCCCGACCACGTTCGAGGTCGAGCCGTACTCGGCGTTGAGGGCCGTGACAATGTAGCGGTACTTCGTGCCGGACCGGACGGTCGTGTCGCTCCACTGGGACTCGGTCGGCGCCAGGGTGGCCACCGGCGAGAAGACCGTGCAGGTGGAACCCGTGCACCGGCTGACGACCAGCGACGTGGCGTTCGTGGTGGCCGGGTTGGTCCACTGCAGGTCCACGCGCCGACGCACCGTCGAGGATGCGGTGAGGTTGGTCGGCGTTCCCGGAGGCACCGTCGAGACGGTGATCGTCGTCGAGGCGAGGTTGGCCACGCCGCGGGCATCGGCCACCGTCAAGATCGCCCGGTAGGTGCCCGGCGTGGTGTAGACGTGGCTGGCCGTCGGGCCGCTGGCGGTGGCCCCGTCACCGAACGACCAGGACCAGGTGGTGATCGGCTGGAAGTCGATCCCGGTGGACTGCGAGCCGTCGAAGCTGACGGTCAGTGGCGCGAGTCCGCTGGTAGGCGTCGCCGACATCACCGCCGACGGGTAGCCGCTCGGTACGCCGAAACCGCCCGGCAGTGCGGCCTCGGCCGACCAGGCAGAGGCGCCGGAACTGTTGACCGCGCGCACGCGGTACCGATAGGCGCCGACCGTGGTGTTGTCCAGGTAGAGGAATTGGTTCGCCGCTGTGGTGGCCAGCGGTGCGAACGCGCACCCGGCCGTCGTGGTGGTGCAGCGCTCGATCTCGAACGCGGTCTCGTCTGACGAGTTGTCCGCCCAGGCCAGTGTGATGGCGAGGCCGCCGTTGATCACCTGAGCCGCCAGCCCCGACGGAGCGGTCGGAATGGTGGCGGCCGAGGCTTGGCCGACGGGGGCCAGGCTGGCGCCGAGGGCCAGGGCGAGAGCGGAAGTGACGAGGGTGACGCGGCGCCGGACACGCCGCCCGGGCAGGACTGTTCGATGACGTGTCAGCGGACTCATGATTCACTATCGAACGGCACATGTGGACCTGCCAGGGACCAACGACCCTGTTTCGAGATCCGGCTCGGGGCTCGGTGCCGGACTGACGGGCAGACACCAGCGAGCGGGGCGTGTGTCCTTCGCCTTTGCCGGGGACCTGGTGGGCGGGCGACGACTACTGCGCTCCCCAAGTTCCAGCCCGCTGGAACACCCAGCGACCGAGTGCAAGCCCATTCCAGTCGGGCCCGTGATGCTGGACTTTGTGGTCGCGAAGCCGTCGGCTCCGCGATCAGGCCTCGAGAACCCTGTTCTGGCCCGTACAGCGCAGCGGGCAGACCGGCTGCCGAACGTCGACTTCATTCTCATGAGGGGACGGACGAGCGAGTGGCGACGATCTTCACGAACATCAGCTTCCCGATCAGCACCCTGATCGGCCAGATCGAGACGGGACAGATTGGCCTGCCCGAGATGCAGCGACCGTTCGTGTGGGATCGCTCGGTTCAGTCCCCGCACCGGGGCCCGACAGCCCGGAGATCGCGTTGGCGGGGTCGGGTAGGGTGCGGGTGTGCAGGCCGAGGACGCGAGTCTGAGCGCAGGGGACCGGCGCCTCATCGATCGCCGCGGCGTGGACGCGATGATCGGGCGGTTGCGAGCTTCGGGTCGGCGGGTGATCGGCCCGACCGTGCGCGACGGCGCGATCGTCCATGATGAGGTGGTGTCGGTCGCCGATCTCCCGGCCGGGGTGGGTGACGAACAGGACGGGGGCCGGTACCGGCTGACGCGGCGAGCCGACGAGGCGCTGTTCGGCTTCTCGGCGCCCTCGGAGTCATGGAAGCGGTTCCTGTTCCCGCCACGGGCGCTGCTGGTGCGGTCCCGCCGGGTCGCGGACGGGTTCGAGCTCGACGGTCCGGAACTCTCGGTGGAACCACTCGCCTTTCTGGGGGTGCGTTCGTGTGACCTGCACGCGATCGGGATCCAGGATCGGGTGTTCCTCCAAGGCACGTCGGTCGAGCCGATCTACGAGGCGAGGCGAGCCGACGTGTTCATCGTTGCCGTGAACTGCGCGAATCCGGCCAGTACGTGTTTCTGCGCGTCGATGGGCACTGGCCCCAAGGCGGAGAAGGGTTTCGACCTGGCGTTGACGGAACTGCTCGACGGGGCGGTGCACGAGTTCCTGGTCGAGGTCGGAACCGCGGCGGGCGCCGAGGTGCTGTCGGGCGTGCCGCACGTCGCAGCCGTCGAGGGCGATCAGGAACGGGCCGATCTGGTTGTGGCGGCCGCCACCGCGGCGATGGGGAGGCGGCTCGATCCGACTGCGCCACGCCGAGTATCGGTCGACGTGGATCATCCGCGTTGGGATGATGTCGCCGAGCGTTGTCTGGCGTGCGGGAACTGCACGATGGTGTGCCCGACCTGTTTTTGTTCGAGCGTGGAGGACCGCACCGACCTCGGCGGCGAGGAAGCCGAACGTTGGCGGCGTTGGGAGTCGTGCTTCTCGTTGGACTTCTCCTACCTCCACGGAGGGCCGGTGCGGTCGTCGGTCACGTCGCGGTACCGCCAATGGCTGTTGCACAAGCTGGTGACGTGGGAGGACCAGTTCGGTGGTTCGGGCTGCGTCGGGTGTGGCCGTTGCATCGCGTGGTGTCCCGTGGGTATCGACCTGACCGCGGAGATCGCCGCGATGGACGACCGGTCGAAGGGAGGGATCCGTGAAGGCGATTCGTGACCTGCTGGCCGAGCACGAGCTCTTCGTCGGGCTCGGCGACACCGCAGTGGACCTGCTCGCCGGTTGCGGGGAAAATGTGCACTTCCCGCCCGGGAAACGCATCCTTTCCGAGGGGCAGTCCGCGGATGTGTTCTATGTGCTGCGGTCAGGGCGCGTCGCGGTCGAGATCCACGTTCGGGGTCGCGAGCCGCTCGTGATCGAGACGC
>JBJXGF010000338.1:0-21009 GCA_046153015.1 Acidimicrobiales bacterium
CAGGAGGCGGCGGGGCTGGCGGCGGCCGGCGCGACGACGGGGCGGCGGCGCTCCCGGCCGATGGCGGGCGCCGCCGCGGCGGCCGCCAGACAGGCGACGCCGGCGACCACGAACGCCGGCTGGTAGCTGCCGAACAGGTCCCGCATGTAGCCCGCCCCCCAGGCTGCCGCCGCGGCGCCGAGCTGGTGGGCGGCGAACACCCAACCGAACACCACCGGCGCCCGCTCCCGGCCGAAGACCGACGCGGTCACGGCGATCGTCGGCGGCACGGTGGCCACCCAGTCGAGGCCGTAGAACACCATGAACCCGGCCAGAGGCAGGCCGGCGGCCTCGAGGGCGGGGTGCAGCACGATCAGCGACAGGCCCCGCAGGGCGTAGTAGGCCACGAGCAGCCGGCGCGGATCGTAACGGTCCGACAACCAACCCGAGCCGATCGTGCCTGCCACGTCGAACAGGCCGATCAGGGCGAGCAGGCTGGCGGCGCTGGTGGACGAGATGCCGTGGTCGTGCGCGGCGGGGATGAAATGGGTCTGGATGAGACCGTTCGTCGACAGGCCGCACACCCAGAAGCTGCCGACGAGCAGCCAGAACGCGCCGGTGGAGCGAGCGAGGCGGAGCCCTTCGAAGGCGAGCCGGATCGGGTTGGCGGCCGGCGCCGGCGCGGGGGGCTCGTCGGGACCGGCCTCGGGGGCGCCGTACGGGCGCAGACCGAGGTCCTCCGGCCGCTCCCGCAGCACGAACACCACCAGCGGCGCCACGCTGAGAGCCGACAGGGCGATCGTGACCGACACCCAGCGCCAACCCACCGTCTCGGCGAGGTGCGACAACAGGGGAAGGAACACGACCTGTCCGCTGGCGGAGGCGGCGGTGAGGCAGCCGATCACCAGGCTGCGGCGAGCCGCGAACCAGCGGGTGGCGATGGTGGCGGCGAACACGGCGGCCATGCAGCCGGCGCCGACGCCGACGACCACACCCCAGAGCAGCACGAACTGCCACGGGGTGCGCATCTGCGTGGTCGCCAGCGCGCCGGCGGAGATGGTCACGAGCGCAGCGGTGACGACCCGCCGCAGGCCGTAGCGCTGCATCAACGCCGCGGCGAAGGGGCCCACCAGCCCGAAGAGCAGCAGGTTGACCGACGCCGCGCCGCCGACGGTCGCCTTCGTCCAACCGAACTCGTCTCCGAGGGGTTCGATCAGCACGCCGGGCGTGGAGCGGAAGCCGGCCGCGGCAAGCAACGTGACGAAGCCGACGCCGAACACGACCCACGCGTAATGCACTCGCCGCATTCGCCGAACGGTATCAGATGGTACCGTAGGCGCCATGCGGGCCCCGAGCACGCCGCGAGGTAGGGCGGTGGTGGATCGGCTGGTGGCCGCCGCCGCGACCGAGTTCCATCGGCGAGGTCTGCGGGGCGCCAGCCTCGACGACATCCTCGCCACGGCGGGAGCGGGTCGCGGCCAGTTCTACCGGTATTTCGACTCACGAGATGATCTGGTACCGATCGTGCTGGAGCGGCAGGTCGACGCGTGGGTCGCCCGCCACGCCGCCCACCTCGGCGGCCTGTCCTCGTTGGAGGGCGTCGAACGCTTCGCCGACGCGCTGGTGGAGCTGTTCGCGTCCGCCCGGCGGCCGCGCTGGTGCCCGATCGGCGCGCTGGCCGACGACGTGCTGCACGACCCGACGAGCCGCCACGGGCCGGCGGCGGCGGCCGCGTTCCGACGCATGGCCAGCTACCTGACGACCGGGCTCACCGCAATGCAGGCCGCCGGCCGCCTCGCCCCGCAGGCCGATCCGGAGGCGCTGGCGCTCACGTTCCTGGCCTGCTTCGAGGGCGGGCTCCTCCTCGCAATCGCCGTCGGTGACGTACGCCCGCTTCGGGGCGCGCTCGACGCGGCGCTCGCCGCGCTGCGCAACGCCGCGATCACACCGACCGGCGACGCGCCCACGCCCTGACCGGTGAGGGCCAGCGCGGACCGTTCACGCGAGCGCGCCCTCGCCCAGCGCACCCCGCAGCGCCGCGAGCCGATCCCGGCGGAGCCGGAACCAGGCCCACTTCCCCCGCTGCTCCCGTTCCACCAACCCGGCGGCGACGAGGAGTGAGAGGTGGTGGCTGACCGTCGGCTGCGACCGGCCCACCGCGGCGGGCAGGTCGCAGGCGCACAACTCGCCGGCCGGGGCGGTGGCGAGCATCGACACGAGCCGCAGCCGGGCGGGGTCCGCCAGCGCCTTCATCTGCGCCGCCAGCGCCTCGGCGGTCGGCTCGTCCAACGGCGCGGTCAAGACGCAGCAGCGGTCGTCTCGAAGTTCCATGCGAACAGATTGACAGATGTCGAATCGTCTGGCAACGTATCGAAGGAAATCGATACGAGTAACTTGCTTCCGGGAGGAACCGCCATGCGCGTGCAGCTCGCCCTCAACGTCACCGATCTCGACGAAGCGGTCGACTTCTACACCAAGATGTTCGCCACCGCCCCGTACAAGGTGAAGCCGGGCTACGCCAACTGGGAGATCACCGACCCCCCGCTCAAGCTGGTGGTGTTCGAGAACCCCGCCGCCGAGCCGGGCTCGATCAACCACCTCGGCGTCGAGACCGACTCCGCCGAGCAGGTCGTGGCCGCCGAAGCCCGCCTCGCCGACGCCGGGTTGGCGACCACCGGCATCGACGACACCATCTGCTGCTTCGCCGAGAAGGTCGAGACCTGGGTCCACGGCCCGGCGGGGCATCGCTGGGAGTGGTACGTCAAGCAGGCCGACCACGATACGCAGCTCGCCAACGTCGTCCTCGCGCACAGCAACACCGCCGGCTCGACCACGGCCGGCGCCTGCTGCAGCAACGGCGACAGCTGACGCTCCGTTGCGGATCCGGCGGCCCGACCGCCGGTCAGCTCTGCGCCGTCCGGCCGTCGTGGGCGCCTGGGCGGAGGTCGAGACGGCGCAGGAGCTGTGCGTTGACGGCGACGATGATGGTGGAGAGCGACATGGCCACCGCCGCCAGCGCGGGCGGGATGGTGACCCCGGCGAAGGCCAGGGCGCCGGCGGCCACCGGGAGCGTGGCGACGTTGTAGCCGGCGGCCCACACGAGGTTCTGGACCATCTTGCGGTAGCTGGCCCGGGAGAGATCGATGACCCCGGCCACGGCTCGCGGGTCGTCGGAGGAGAGGATGACCCCGGCCGACTCGATGGCCACGTCGGTTCCGGCGCCGATGGCGATGCCCACATCGGCTCGGGCCAGCGCGGGGGCGTCGTTCACGCCGTCGCCGACCATCGCCACGCGCCGGCCGAGGGCCTGGAGCGAGGCCACGGCCTGGTCCTTCTCGGCCGGTTGGACCTCGGCGAAGACGTGGTCAATACCGAGCTCGGCGGCTACGGCGTCGGCCACCTGCCGGGCGTCGCCGGTGATGAGCACGACCCGGGCGCCGCGTTCGTGCAGCAAACGGACGGCAGCGCGTGATTCGGGACGGATCTCGTCGGCGACGGTGACCGCGCCGGCGACCTGGCCGTCGATCAGCACGTACAGGACGGCGTCGCCTCGCTCGCGCCACGCGCGGGTAGCGGCTGCGAGCTGCTCAGGCGGCTCGACGCCGAGGTGCGCGAGCAGCGCCGGCCCGCCCACCGCGACGGTCACGCCCTCAACGGCGCCGGTGACGCCCCGCCCAGGCAGGGCCTCGAAGTCCTCCGCTCGGGGTAGGTTGCTGAGCCCGCCGGCGGCGGCGACGATGGCCCGGGCGACGGGGTGCTCGCTGGCCGCTTCGACCGCCGCGGCGCGTCGGAGCAGGTCGCCGCGGTCGATCCCTCCAACGGTCACCACGTCGGTCACGGCGTGGTTGCCCTTGGTGAGCGTGCCGGTCTTGTCGAAGAGCACCGTGTCGATGCTGCGCATCCGTTCGAGAGCGAGACGGTCCTTCACGAGGATCCCGGCTCGGGCCGACACCGCGGTGGAGATGGCGATCACGAGCGGGATGGCGAGGCCGAGGGCGTGCGGGCAGGCGATCACCAGCACGGTGACCGCCGCGACCACACCGACGCCGGGTGAGCCGACGAGCGTCCAGCTGAGCGCCGCCGCCAGCGCGGTGACGGCGGCGAGATAGAACAGGGCGGCGGCGGCCCGGTCGGCCAGCGCCTGGGCCCGCGAGCGCGAGCGCTGCGCGTCGGCCACGAGGCGCTGGATGCCCGACAGCGCCGTGTCCTCGCCCAGCGCGTCGACCCGGACCCTGATGGCGGAATCGGTCGACACCGCGCCGGCCACGACCCGGTCGCCGCGGCCTCGATGCACCGGCCGGGACTCGCCGGTGAGCATCGACTCGTCCAGGTTGGCGGCGCCTTCGACGATGGTCCCATCCGCCGGCGCCCGGCCGCCGGGCCGTACGAGCACCACGTCGCCGACGGCGAGCTCGTCGAGCAACACCGACTCCACGCCGGCGTCGGTGACCCGCTCGGCCTCGTCGGGCAGCAGCTCGGCCAGCGCCGCCAACGCGCCCGACGCCTGACCGACCGCCCGCATCTCCTGCCAGTGCCCGAGCAGCATGACCACGATCAGGGCGGCCAGCTCCCACCAGAAGTCCAGGTCGCCGAGCCCGAGGCTGGAGGCCAGCGAGGCGGCGAAGGCGACCGTGATCGCCACGGCGACGAGCAGCATCATGCCCGGCCGGCGGGCTCGCAGCTCGGCCCACCCACCGGTGAGGAACGGACGCCCGCCGACCACGAACACCGCCGCGCCGAGCAGCGGGGCGACGAGGTCGGCGCCGGGGAACTCGAGCCGGTACCCGAACCAGTCCTGGACCATCTCGGAGAACACGACCACCGGCACGGCCAGCAGCAGGCTCCACCAGAACAGTCGACGGAACAGCTCTGCGTGCCCGGTATGGTCATGCACCCCGCCAGCGGGGTCGGGCCGATGACCACCTCCCCCGTGGCTGTCGTGGCCGGCGTCCGATTCAGGGACTCGGCCGTGATGCTGCTCGCCGTGGTGCTGCAGGTTCGTCGACATCGTTTCCATCGGGCTTTTCCTCCCCGCTACGTGCCTCGACGCCGTGACCGTAAACCTTCCCCTGCACTGGAAGGTCAAGGGGGTGGGACGACCTCGACAGCCGCATCGCCGCCCTCGACCAGACCCGCCGGCGGCTCCACCACCTGGCGACGCGGGCGGAGCACCTCGACCCCACCGACGACATCGACCCCACCGCTGCCAGGTCATCACCGACACGCGCTGAGCGGCGCCGCTACGGCGGCGTCAGGCCGTTCGGCTTCTGGCCGCTCGACTTCAGGCCGCTCGGCTTCAATCCATGGCGCGGAGAAGCCGCATCACGACGCTGCGCAGCACGAGCATGCCGGCCAGCACCGCGGCCAGGCGGGCGAGCATCATGCGCGTGGTGTCGACGGCGGGCTGCCAGGTCACGTCGTCGCCCCTGACCACGTACACGCCGAGGGGCCGCGCGTTCACCGCGAAGCCCATCCCGGCGCCCGAGCCGGGGCGGGCGGCGCCCTCGGGGGCGGCGCCCTCCCCGCCGCCGCCGGCGCCGCGCACCGCGGCGACCGGAATCACCGTCACGCCGTTCTGCTCGTACGGGTCGCCGAACACCCGCTTGACGGTGAAGGCGTCTCGGGCGCCGTCGAGGCGGTCGAGCACAGTCGAGCTCATGGTCATGGCAGAGTCTTACCCAGTTGAGACGGCTTACCCCGCGGGGGCGATGCGGCGACGCTCGGCGGCGATGAACTCCGCCCAGGGCGGGTAGTCCTCGGGGTTCCAGATCGAGCGGACGTGCCGGTCGGCGTCCTCGGCGCTCCAGACGCCCTTGCGCAGGGCGTAGAGGGCGTAGAACGCGCTCACCCGGTAGTTCGCGGCGCAGTGCACATGGACGGTTCGGCCCTCGTGGGCGTCCATGGCCGAGGTGAAGGCGTCGAGGTCGGCCCTGCTGGGCGCGGCGAAATCGACCGGGATGTAGACGTAGTCGACGCCCTGACCGCGGACCACGTCGGCCTCGCCCGGCGTCGCCCAGTCGCTCTCGTGGGGCAACAGGTCGATCACCGCGTGGTACCCGGCGGCGGCGAGCCCGGCGAGCGCCTCGAGCGGCACGGCGCCTGAGGTGGTGAGCCGATCGTCGATGCGGTGGAAGTTGGTGCTGGCCTCGATGCTCACCGGACGCTCCTGGTCGACGCTCGTCGGGGACCGACCCAGTGTGGCGCGTAGGGTGGACGGGCACCGACTCGAGGGAGGTCCCCCATGATCGACGCCGCTGCCGCCGCCGGGACGATCGCCGACGCGCTGGCGGCGACCGACGCCGACTCCGAGGCGCTGCGCCGGCTGAGCGATCGGGCGGTGGCGCTGCTCCACGAGGCGGGCCTGACCAGGCTGGTGAGCCCGGCCCGGTACGGCGGCGGTCAGCTCTCGCCCCGGGCGCTGGTGGAGGCCGAACGGGTGGTGGCCCACGCCAGCCCCGCCGCCTCGTGGGTGCTGATGGTGTGCGGCGCGCACACCTTCATCGCCGGGCGGATGCCCGGCCAGGCGCAGGACGAGGTGTTCGGTTCGGACCCCGGCATGCTGATCCCGGGCGTGCCGTCGCGCCAAGGCACGTGCCGCAAGACCGACGGCGGCTACGTGCTCAACGGCCGGTGGGCCTTCGCCAGCGGCGTCGACCACGGCGGCTGGGTCATGCTGGGCAGCCGCGGCGTGCGCAACGACGCCGGCGAGCCCTGCCCCGGCATGCTGGTGGTGCTGCCCAAGGACGACGTGGTGATCGACGACACGTGGTTCTCGCTCGGCATGCGGGGCACCGGCTCCAAGGACGTGGTGCTCGACGACGTGTTCGTGCCCGCCCACCGCGCCGTGCAGATGGCCGACGCCTGGCTCGGTACGGTGGCCGGCGTCGACATCGCGCTCTACCAGCTCCCGATCAGCGCCACGCTGGCGACCATGCTGTGCGGCACGATCGTCGGCATGAGCGAGCGAGGGCTGCAGCTCTTCCTCGACCAGACCCGGACCCGGCGCGACGCCTACACCGGCGAGCCGAAGTCGGCCAGCGTGGGCCTGGCGCGCCGGGCGGCCGAGGCGAACGCCGAGATCGCCCACGCCTGGGCCCTGACCCAGCAGAGCTGCGACCTGCTGGAGGCGGCCATGCGCTGCGCCCCGCCGATGCCGGTCGAGGCGCGCGCCCATGTCCGCTGGAACGCGGCGTACGCGGCCGAGCTGTGCCGCCGGGCGGCCGAACGGCTCTTCGCCGGCGCGGGGGCCGGCGCCGCCCACGACCGCAACGCCCTGCAGACGGTGTTCCGCAACGTCAACACCGCCGTGCACCACGCCATGTTGGACTTCGACACCACGCTCGAGGTGCAGGGCCGGGTGCTGCTCGGCGTGGAGCAGAACGACGCCATGATCTAATGCTCTAACGACCTGAGGGTCTGACGCGATGATGGGACGACCCGACGGCAGGAGTCCACGTGCCCGAGCCGAGCCGATGGGTCGAGATCACGACCCGCGACCCCAATCACTCACGGTGGTACATCGAGCGGTTCCGCTCGATGGCGGCCGCCGGCGACGACCTGGCCGGCGAGGCCCGCTTCGTCGACGCCCTGGCGCCTCGCGGGGCGCGCATCCTCGACGCCGGCTGCGGCCCCGGCCGGGTGGGGGCCGAGCTGGCCCGGCGCGGCCACACGGTGGTCGGCGTCGACGTGGACCCAGAGCTGATCGCGGCGGCGCGGGAGGACCACCCCGGACCCACCTGGCTGGTCGGCGACCTCGCCGAGCTCGACCTGGCGGCCCGGGGCGAGCCGACGCCGTTCGACGCCGTCGTCTGCGCCGGCAACGTCATGCCGTTCCTAGCCGAGAGCACCCGGTGGGAGGTGCTCGCCCGCCTCGGCGCCCACCTCGCGGACGAGGGCCGCATCGCCGTCGGCTTCGGCGCCGGCCGCGGCTACGACTTCGCCGACTACCGCGCCGACGCCGACGCCGCAGGGCTGCGGATCGACCTGGAGCTGGCCAGCTGGGACCTCCGTCCGCTGCGGCCCGACTCGGACTTCCTCGTGACCGTGCTCAGCAGGAGGGCCGGGGCGAGCGGCGGGTGAGGCCGGCGTGCGATGATCCCTGCGACACCGGCGACTCTGGAGGGGCAATGCGCGATCAATCCGACGGAATCGACTTCGGGATCTCGATGCGCCTGCTGAAAGAGGTTCGGGAGGAGGCGCAGCTCGCCGAGTCGCTCGGGTTCGACTACCTCCTCACCGGCGAGCACATCAGCTTCTACGGGCCGACGCCGAACACGCTGATCTCGCTCTCCGCCGCGGCCGCGGTCACCGAACGGATCAAGCTGCTGAGCGGCATCGTGCTCGTGCCGCTCTATCCGCCGGCGCTGCTGGCCAAGCTCATCGCCACGCTCGACGTGATCAGCCACGGCCGGTACTGCTTCGGCATCGGCATCGGGGGCGAGAACCCGAAGGAGTTCGCCGCGGTGGGCGTGCCGGTCAACGAGCGCGGCGCCCGCACCAATGAGGCGCTCGAGGTCATCAACCGGCTGCTCACCGAGGACAAGGTGTCCTTCGAGGGGAAGTTCAGCTCGTTCTCCGACATCACGATCGGCCCCAAATCGAAGGAGCGCCCGCCGTTCTGGGTCTCGGGCCGCAAAGAGGCCGCCATGCGGCGCGCCGCCCGCTACGGCGACGCGTGGATGCCGTACATGTACTCACCCGAGATGCTCGCCGATTCGATGTCCAAGATCGGGGCGTTCACTGAGAAGGCGGGGCGGCCGGCCGGCTCGGTGCGGGGCGCAGCGTTCGCGTTCACCTGCGTCCACGAGGACGGCGACACCGCGCTCAAGATGGCGAACAAGGCCATGTCGACCACGTACAACCAGGACTTCACCAGCCTCGTCGGCAAGTACGCCATTGCCGGATCGCCCGACATGTGCCGGGCGCGGGTGCAGGAGTACCTCGACGCCGGGGCTCGGACGGTGATCTTCGCCCACGGCTGCCCGGCCGGCTACATCGAGCAGAACACCCGGCTGCTGGCCGAGGAGGTCATCCCCGCGTTCCGCCCGAGCTGAGCGGAGCGGGCTCGGCGGAGCGGACCGGCGTACGCTCCCGCGATGGCGATCAAAGGGATCTCGCACGTTGCGGTCGGCGTGTCGGACATGGACCGGGCGCTCACCTTCTACCGCGACATCATCGGCCTGAACGTCACGCTCGACACGGTCGAGGAGGTGTTGGGCGGCAAGCGGCGGGCGGTCTACCTGCGGGTGCACCCGGGCCCCCACGAGTTCTTCATCGTGCTCGACCAGCAGCTCGAGAACCTGCCCACCAACAAGCCGCCGCGGTTGATGGCCCTCGGCGCCCATCACTTCTCGTTCTGGGTCGACAACCTCCAGGACATCTTCGACAGGGCGGTCAACGCCGGGTTCCGCACCATCGGCGGGGTGCTGGAGTCCGACGCGCTGGCCTTTGGCGAACCGGCCGGTTCGGGCCGGTGCCTGTCGGCCTTCCTCAAGGACCACGACGGCAATGCCGTTCAGCTCGACCAGCGGCTGTAGCCCGCCTCAGCCGCGCCCGCCTCAACCCAGGGCAGCCCGCGCCGCGGCCGCCACGCGCGCCGTGGTGTCCGGGCTGGCCTCGTAGAACCATTTGGTGTTGTTGGTCACAAGCGTGTCCGAGCTGTCCGGCTCGATCAACAGGCGAAGGCAGGTGACCGACGCCGAGTTCGCCTCGGACGGACGCGCGGCCACCGGGCAGCGGGCGTGGAGCGCATTGAGCCGGTTCTCGGTGGCCGCATCGAACAGGCCGGTGACCGGGGCGGCGAGCATCCGCTGCAGCTTCTCCACGAGCGGCCCGCAGTCGCCGACCACCAGACGGAGCTGACGGGTGGCCCGGCACTTGTCATACCGGCGGTCGCCGGCGATGGTGGCCGAGTTGCTCGTGACCACCACGGTTTGCGTGTTCGTGCTCACCGACGCCGCCGCCACCGTGGACTCCGCCGCGGCGGGGGCCAGCGCGGCGACCGGCGGGCAGGCTGCGGCGGGGAAGTCGACCAGGTTGAAGCTGGCGAGCTTGCCCCGCAGGCTGTCGCCCTTGCGGAAGCGCAGGATCTTGCCGTCGCGGTAAGCGACCCCGCCGCTCCAGCTCGAATCGGCGGCCACCACCCGGGACAGCGTGGTGCCTCGGGCCACGCTGTAACGGGCCAGCGCCACGCCGAGCGCGAGATCGGGATCGGGCGCGGACGGGGCGATCAGCAGGTTGCGGGTGGGCGGCGCTCCCCGGGCGAGGGGCCGGCAGCCGGTGTCGACCACCATCTCGCCGTCGGCCCCGGCGGCGGGGGCGGCGGCGAGCACGGCGACAGCTCCAACCGCCAGCGCCAGCAGGAGCGCGGCGCCGGCATACGGCAATCGTCCCATGTCGCTCCTTTCGCAACGGCGCGGGGCGCTCCGGACGCTACCGCGTCGTGCGCCCCCGCTTTCCCACAGGGCGCTGGGGGCCACGCTAGCGTCGGGGCCGCGATGGGCTCGATCCTCGGCAACCCGGTGCGGCGAGTGGAGGACGCGCGGCTGCTCACCACCGGCGGGACCTTCGTGGAGGACGTGGCCTTCGAGGGCGCGGTGTGGATCCACTACGTCCGTTCGCCGATCGCGCATGGCGTGATCCTCTCCGTCGACGCCGCCCAAGCGCGGGAGGCGCCGGGCGTGCTCGCCGTGTTCACCGGCGCCGACCTGGCCGAGCTCGGCCTGGCCCCCAACCCGTTCCCCGTGCTGCCTGAGGCGATGCGGCGGCCCTTCATCGCCGCCGACCGCGTCCGCTATGTGGGCCAGGCGGTCGCCGCGGTGGCGGCCGAGACCCGCGCCCTCGCCGCCGACGCGGCCGAGCTCGTGGCCGTGGACTACGAGCCGCTGCCGGTGGTGGTCGACGCCGAGCGGGCGGCGCGCGACGAGACGCTGCTGTTCCCCGAGCACGGCACCAACGTGATCCAGACGCTGCGCACGAAGACGCAGGCCGACTTCGCCGGCTGCGAGGTGGTGGTCGAGGCGCGCATCGTGAACCAACGGATGACCGCCGCACCGCTCGAGCCCCGCTCGGGCGCCGCGTACTGGACTCCTGAGGGCCGGCTGGTGCACTACTCCGCCTGCCAGGGCGCGCACCCGACCCGGGACGTGCTCGCCGCGATCTACGGCCTCGACCGCGCCGACGTGCGGGTGGTGGTGCCCGACATGGGCGGCGGCTTCGGCGCGAAGTCGCGCACCTACCCGGAGGAGCTCGCCCTGGGCTTCTACGCCCGGGCGCTGAACCGCCCCGCACGCTGGACCGAGACGCGCACCGAGAACGTCATCGCCATGCCCCAAGGCCGCGGTCAGGTGCAGCACGCCCGCCTCGGGGGCCGGCGCGACGGGCGCATCACCGCCTACCAGCTCGACGTCGTCCAGGACGCGGGGGCGTTCCCGCTCATCGGCGCGCTGCTGCACGGGATGACCCAGCGGATGCTGACCGGCGTCTACCGCCTCGACAATGTCGGCTTCACCGGCCGGTCCGCGGCCACCAACACCGTGTCGACCACGGCGTTCCGCGGGGCGGGACGGCCCGAGGCGGCTGTGGCCATCGAACGCATGGTCGACCTGTTCGCCGCCGAGATCGGCATGGACCCAGCCGAGGTCCGCCGCCGCAACCTCGCGCCCCGCTTCACCGAGCCGTACACGACCGCGGTCGGCGCGGTGTACGACGTGGGCGACTACCCCGAGGCGCTGGAACGGGCCCTGCAGGCCGTGGGCTACGAGGAGCTGCGCCGCGAGCAGGCGGCCCGGCGGGCGGCGGGCAGCCCCCGCCTGCTCGGCGTCGGGCTCGGCGCCTACGTGGAGATCACCGCCGGCGGGCCGGGCGCCGAGCTCGGCGCGATCGAGCTGCGCGCCGACGGCTCGGCCCGGGTGCTGAGCGGGGCGACGCCGTTCGGGCAGGGCCACGACACCACCTGGGCCATGATCGTGGCCGACCGGACCGGCCTCCCGATGGAGCGCATCGACGTGGTGCACGGCGACACCGACGCGGTGCGCCGAGGCGGGCTCACCACCGGCAGCCGCTCGGTGCAGCTCGGCGGGTCGGCGCTGGCCGAGGCGGCGTCGGCGCTGGTGGAGCTGGCTCGCACCCAGGCGGCCGAGCTGCTCGAGGCGAGGGTCGACGACGTGGTGCTCGACGCCGAGCACGGCCGGTTCCACGTGGCCGGCACACCCGCGGTGGCCCTCGACTGGGCGGCGGTGGCCGCCGCGGCGGCCGCTGCCGGGCGCCCGCTCGGCGCCGAAGCCGAGTTCTCTGCTCCCCAGCCGACCTACCCCTTCGGCTGCCACGCGGCGGTGGTGGAGGTCGACGAGGAGACCGGGCGCTGGACCCTCGAACGCCTCGTCGCCGTCGACGACGCCGGCCGCATCCTCAACCCGCTCCTCGCCGAGGGCCAGGTGCACGGCGGCATCGCGCAGGGCGTGGCCCAGGTGCTGCTCGAGGAGATCGTGTACGACCCGACCGGCACGCCGCTCACCACGAACTTCGCCGACTACCCGGTGATCTCGGCGGTCGAGCTGCCCTCGTTCGAGGTGGTCCACCAGGAGACGCCCACCTGGGTGAACGAGCTCGGCGCGAAGGGGATCGGCGAGTCGGGCACGGTCGGCGCGATCCCCGCGGTGTACAACGCCGTGCTCGACGCGCTGGCGCACCGCGGGGTTCGTCATCTGGAGACGCCGCTGCACCCCGAGCGGGTCTGGCGGGCCCTGCACAGTCAGGGTTGAACGGCCAGGACTGAGTGGGGCCGGCAGGTTGGGCCGAGCGCACGGGTAGGGTCCCGGGCGTGGCCCGTGACCTGCTTCCCTCCGACGAGCACCTGCGTCGCGCCGCCGACGCCGCGCTGAGCGCCTGTGGGGTCGACGCCGGCGCCCGGCAGGGCGAAGGGTCGGCCCGATCGCCGATCACCGGCGCCCGGCTGGGCGCCGCCCCGCTGGCCTCGGAGGCGGCGGCCGGGGAGGCCGTCGCCGCGGCCGTGGAGGCCTTCGAGGCGTGGCGGGTCACGCCCGCGCCGGTGCGGGGGGCGCTCGTGCGGCGCTTCGGGGAGCTGGTTCGGGACCACCTGGGCGAGCTGGCGGCGCTGATCACCCTCGAGGCCGGCAAGATCGACAGCGAAGCGCGCGGCGAGGTCCAAGAGGTGATCGACATGTGCGACTTCGCCGTGGGCCTCTCCCGCCAGCTCTACGGGTTGACGATGGCGTCGGAACGGCGCCAGCACCGGCTGATGGAGACCTGGCGACCGCTCGGCCCGGTGGCGGTGATCACCGCGTTCAACTTCCCGATGGCGGTGTGGTCCTGGAACGCGGCGGTGGCGCTCGTGTGCGGCGACCCGGTCATCTGGAAACCCTCCGAGCGCACCCCGTACTGCGCGCTGGCCCTGCATTCGCTGCTCGAACGCGCCGCGCACGACGCGGACGCGCCGGCCCGGCTCAGCCAGCTGCTGGTCGGGGGGCCGGGCCTGGGCGAGACGCTGGCCGATGACCCTGCCGTTGCGCTGGTGAGCGCCACCGGCTCCACCCGCATGGGCAAGGCGCTGGCGCCGCGCGTGGCGCAGCGGCTGGGCCGCTGCCTGCTCGAGCTCGGGGGGAACAACGCCGCGGTCGTGGCGCCGACCTCGCCCTGACCGAACGCGCCGTGGTGTTCGCCGCGGCGGGCACCGCCGGGCAGCGCTGCACCACGCTGCGCCGGCTGATCTGCCACCGTTCGCTCGTCGACGAGCTGGTCGACCGGCTCAGCCGGGCGTACGCCACGCTGCCGGTCGGCGATCCGCAGCGGCCGGGAACGCTCGTGGGCCCGCTGATCGACGGGGGCGCGCACCGTGCGGTCACCGCCGCACTCGACGCCGCGGCGGGCGACGGCGGCCAGGTGGTGACCGGCGGCGAGCGCCGGCTGGCCGACGAGGCGCCGGACGCGTTCTACGTGACCCCGGCGCTCGTGCGCATGCCTGCCCAGACCGAGATCGTGCGCACCGAGACCTTCGGGCCGGTCCTCTACGTGCTCGCCTACGACGAGCTCGACGAGGCGATCGCGTTGCACAACGGCGTGACCCAGGGCCTGGCGTCGTCGATCTTCACCAACGACCTGCGAGAGGCCGAACGCTTCCTCGGCCCGTCCGGATCGGACTGCGGGATCGTGAACGTGAACGTGGGGCCCTCCGGCGCGGAGATCGGCGGCGCGTTCGGCGGCGAGAAGGACACCGGCGGCGGCCGCGAGGCCGGCTCGGACGCGTGGCGCGCCTACATGCGCCGGGCCACGAACACGCTCAACTACGGCTCAGAGCTCCCGCTGGCCCAGGGCGTGAGTTTCGGGTGAACTTCGGGTGAGAAGCCTCGCTCCGCCGCCGAATTAGGCCGATATGCCGACGCGCTGCATGATGCGCTCGCCAGCCGCCAGACCTTCGGTCGCCGTCATCGCCGGCGCGAACCTCACGTCGAAGTACTCGCCCCAGTCGAGCGTCAATTGCAGCATCGCCTCAGTCGAGATGTCCTCGTACACGCACACGACGACAGGGATGCTGCGGTCGTTGCCCAACGTCCAGTACTCCTCCGCCACCGTCGCTCCCGGCGGATAACTCCACGACGCCCGCTTCGCCATTGCCGCTGCGGCGGGCTGCGGCTGCAGATCCCCTCGCCACGTCATCAAGGCCAGAACACGCACGGCGGGCTCCTCCCACGACGGATGCGGACGAGCATCCGGTGATCACATGATGGCGACGACGATCTCGGTCCTGCAGGGCCGGAAGGCACTGCAGCGTTTGACCGAACGCGCTGACTCAGCCGGGAATCAGATCAGGCTTCGCGTGTGTCGGTGTGGAACGACTTCGACACGATGCGCCACCGGCCCTCCACCTTCAGCAGGCTGAGGTAGTCGGTGAAATAGCGCGGCGGCAGCTGGCATTGCACCTTGGCGAACGCGGTGGCGGGGCCGGACTGGTCGATCGTGACCACCCGGTCGAGGCGGGCGTCGCCCCGAGCCCGGGCCGAGGCGCGGCCGGCCACGATGCGCAGCCACTCGGCCAGCGGGAGGTCGGCGACCTCCGCCTCGCTCGACACGCTGTAGAGATGAGCGACCGGGTGGAACGCCTCGGCCAGCTTGTCGACGTCGCCGTCGTACAGCCCGTCGAAGTAGGTCTGCAGCGTGGCCTCGATGGCGGCCAACTCGCTCGTGACGCTCAGGTCCGCGGCCATCCGCCGACTCTATCCCGGCCGACGGGCGGCGGGTCTGGCGCAGCGCCGGTGCGGGACCAGCTGCCGGAACGCGAACACGGATGAGACGGGAGGGAGCGGCATGGTCGCCGTCACCAGGGTGCGAACACGGCTTCCTGACCCGGGTCAGGGCACCGGATCGGCCGGGCGGGGCCCGCTCCTCAGGGCGTAGAACCTGAGGATGGAATGGACCTCGATGCTCGTGGACCAGCTCAGCTACCACTGGGAGCACCAGGCGCGGCCCCGCCTCGACGGGTTGAGCGACGACGAGTACTTCTGGTCACCCGTGCCCGACGCGTGGAGCCTGCGGCCCCGCGGCGCGGCGAGGACGGCGATGGCCGCCGGCGGCGGCTCGCTGGTGGCCGATTTCGAGCTGCCCGAGCCCTCACCGGCCCCGCTCACCACCATCGCGTGGCGCCTCGGGCACCTCATCGTCGGGGTGTTCGGCGCTCGCAACGCCGCGCACTTCGGGGGCCCGGCCTACGACTACGTCACCATGGAGTGGCCCGAGTCGGCCGACGGCGCCCTCGCCCTGCTCGACGAGGTGTACGCCGGCTGGGTCGGGGGGGTGCGCGGCCTCGACGAGGCCGGGCTGGCGGCTGCGGTCGGGCCCGCTGAGGGCCCCTTCGCCGAACGCTGCTTCGCCGAGCTGGTGCTGCACATCAACCGCGAAGCCATCCACCATCTGGCCGAGATCGCGCTGCTGCGCGACCTGTACCTCCGGCGAGGCGAGCTCGCGCCGTGAGCGCGCGCAGTTCCGCGCGGGTATCCGCGCGGCGGGGGGGCGGGGCGGGTTAGCGTCGGGCGCGTGGGTCGGCGTCGAGGGGACGGAGAGGTGCGCATCGCCACCGCGGTGCGCCTGCCGGCGTCGGTGCACCGCCGCCTGCACGACGCGGCGTCGGATCGCGACGTCTCGGCCAACCTGCTGGTCACCCGGGCGGTCACCGAGTTCCTCGACCGGCTGCCGAGCGCCGACGCGGCGCTGAGCGGCGAGCGCCCCGCCGACGGCGGACCCGCCGCCGACTCCGCATGAGCGCCGTTCCCCCGCGGGGCGCGCGCAAGGCGAAGCGGGCGGCCACCGCCACCGCCAACTTCGGCTCGGGGCGCCGGGAGAGCCACGACGCCACCGCGTTCTACGCCCGCTTCGTGGCGCCCGAGGTGTCGGCCGACTCGACCGTGGCCCGCCTGCCCGACGCCGAGCTCGACGTGATCTACCGCCAGGACGCCCGGGCCATGACCCAACTGCCGGCGAACTGCGTGGCGCTGGTGGTCACCTCGCCGCCGTACTTCGCCGGCAAGCAGTACGAGGAGAGCCTCGGCGTCGACGGCGTGCCCGCCACCTACTTCGAATACCTGGAGCTGCTCCACGACGTGTTCGCCGAGTGCAAGCGGGTGCTGGAGCCGGGCGGGCGGATCGCGGTGAACGTGGCCAACCTCGGCCGCCGGCCCTACCGCTCGCTGTCGGCCGACGTGACCGAGATCCTGGCCGACCTCGGTCTGCTGCTGCGGGGCGAGGTGATCTGGTGGAAGGGCCGCGCCGCGGGCGGTTCGTGCGCGTGGGGCACCTTCCAGCGCCCGGCCAACCCGGTGCTGCGCGACATCACCGAACGCGTGGTGATCGCCAGCAAGGGCCGTTTCGATCGAGCCCTCTCCCCCGCCGAGCGCTCCGCGCGGGGCCTGCCCTCCACCGCCACGATCTCTCGGGACGAGTTCATGGAGGCCACCACCGATCTGTGGGAGATCTCCCCGGAGAGCGCCACCAAGGTGGGCCACCCGGCGCCGTTCCCGGTGGAGCTGCCGAAGCGCCTGATCGAGCTGTTCACCTACCGGGGCGACGTGGTGCTCGACCCGTTCATGGGCTCGGGCAGCGCCGCGGTGGCCGCCGTGCAGACCGGGCGGCGCTTCCTCGGCTTCGACACCGACGAGGGCTACGTGGCCGCCGCGGAGGCCAGGATAAGCCGGGAACGGGCCCGGCTCCCGGTGCTCGACCCGGTTGCGTCGGCCGACCCGGGGGGGGATCCGTTCGGCAGGGCCCGACGCGAGGGGCGTCAGGCGAAGGAGCTGGCCGAGGCGCTGCTGCGCACGGTCGGCTTCGAGGAACTCCGGGCCGACGTGAAGCCGCGGGGCCTCGGCCTCGAGCTCAGCTTCCTCGCCCGAGACCAGACGGGCGAGGACTGGGCCTTCGACGTGTCGGGCGCGTTCACCAGCAGCCGCGCCGGCCTGCGGCGGGCCGACACCCTCTGGAAGGCGCTCGGCAAGGCCGGGGTGCTCCAGGCGAGCGAGTTCCCCGCGCCGCTCGTGCTGCTCACCTCCGAGGCGCCGGCCAAGGGCACGGCCGGCCACCGGTCGCTGGCGGTCATGCTCGGACCGGAGCGGGCCGTGTTCGACGTGATCGAGCTGCTCAACCCGGCCCACCACGCCAAGCTGAGCGCGTACGCCCTGAAAGGCCGCACCGCCGCAGCCCAGACCACACGGGGTTGATGGCCGCCGGCACAGCTGGTAGTAAGTATGCCTAATACCAGGTGTCCGGCCCGCCGTGGGCGGGTTGGTCGAGGGAGGCCAGCGGCGATGATCGTCTGCCACTGCAAGCGCGTGAACGATCGCGAGATCAGCCGATCGATCGACGCGGGCGCCTCGAGCATCGACACCTTGGCGCGGCACTGCGGGGCCGGGTCCGTGTGCGGCGGCTGCCGACCCACGTTGGCGCAGCTTCTCGACGAGCGGACGGCGGGCGCCGCGGCGTGACCGGCGCGCGGTTCCGTCCCGGCTGCGCCGTGTCGTTCGGCTGCGCCGTGTCGTTCGGCTACGCCGTGTCGTTCGGCTGCGCCGTGCGGCCGTGGCAGGATCATCGCCATGCAGGCCGACCCTGAGATCGTCGAGTTCCTGAACGAGGCGTTGACCGCCGAGCTCACCGCGATCAACCAGTACTTCGCCCACGCCAAGCTCTGCGAGAACTGGGGCTGGGCCAAGCTGGCCCGGAAGTACCGCGAGGAGTCGATCGGTGAGATGCGCGACGCCGAACGGCTGATGGAGCGGATCCTGTTCCTCGAGGGCGTCCCCAACCTGCAGCGCCTCGGCGGCGTGCGGGTGGGCGAGACGGTGCCCGAGCAGCTCCAGGTCGATCTCGACCTCGAGTACGCCGCCGTCGAGCGCTATCGCCGAGGGGTGCAGCTCACCCTGACCAAGGGCGACGCGGGCACCCGGGAGATCCTCGAGGAGCTGCTGGCCGGCGAGGAGCACCACGCCGACTGGACCGAGATGCAGCTGCGGATCCTGCACGACATCGGCCTCGAGCGCTACCTGCAGTCCCAGCTCGACTGAGCGGAGCGAAGCCGACACGACCGAGCGAGCGCCAGCTAGCCGGGCGTGGATGGGGTCTGGGGCCGCAGCCCCCAGACCGGATTCGGCATGAGCCCGGCGATCAAGGGCCGAGGCCGGGGGGTCGATACCTGGTCTCGGTGTACGTCTCGCTCAAGCGGCCCTCGGAAGCGGGTGACGTGGCCGGCGGCGCCGGCCGGGCCCGCTGGATCGGGGCGAACGTGGTGGCGCTCGGGCTGACCAGCCTGCTCACCGACGTGTCGTCGGAGATGACCGCCGCGGTGCTGCCGCTCTACCTGACCGTGCAGCTCGGGTTCAGCCCCGCGCAGTTCGGCCTCGTCGACGGCGCCAACCAGCTGTTCACCGCGCTGCTGCGTCCCGCCGGCGCCTATTTCGCCGACCGGCGCCGCCGCTACAAGCAGACCGCGGCGGCCGGCTACGGGCTCTCGGCGCTGTCCAAGCTCGGACTGGCCGCGGTGGCGGTCACGTGGCCGGTGCTGCTGGCGCTGGTCTTCGTGGATCGCCTGGGCAAGGGGCTGCGGACCTCGCCCCGCGACGCGATCATCACGCTGTCCACCCCGGCCGAGCGCTTCGCCAGCGCGCTCGGCGTGCACCGCGCCATGGACACGGCCGGCGCGCTCGGCGGGCCGCTGCTCGCCTTCGTGCTGCTCTCCGCCACCCACCAGCGCTTCGACGTGGTCTTCGTGTGGAGCCTGCTGTTCGCCGTCGGCGGGCTCACCGTGCTGCTGCTGTTCGTGACCGAGCCGACCGTGCCGACCAACCAACGGACGGCCGGTGAGGCCCGGGCCGCCACGGCCGCCACGGCCGCCACGGCCGCGCGTCGGCGCATCGGCGCCTCCTTGGCGGCCGATGCCCGCGTGTTGTGGCGCCAGCGGGGGTACCGACGCCTGAGCGTGGCCGCTGCGTTGCTCGCCGCCGCCACCGTCAGCGACGCCTTCCTGTACCTGGCGCTCGAGGCCCGGGCGGGGATCGCGGCCCGCCAGCTCCCGCTGCTGTTCGTGGGCGCGGCGCTGGCCTACCTCGCCCTCGCCGTGCCGGTAGGCCGCCTCGCCGATCGGTTCGGCCGGCGGCGGGTGCTGGTGGCCGGCTATCTCTGCCTGCTCCTCGCCTACGCCGCCGCGCTGGCGGCGGCGGGGCCGGTGCTGGTGTTGGCCTGCCTGGGCCTGCTCGGCGCCTACTACGCCGCCACCGACGGGGTGCTGGTGGCGCTGGCCTCCACGTTGACCCCGCCCCGGCTGCGGGCCAGCGGCATCGCGCTGGTGACGACCGGCGTCGCCGCCGCCCGGCTGGTGTCGTCGGTGACCTTCGGCGCCGTGTGGTCGCGGGTCGGCGTCGACGTTGCGCTGGTGGGCTTCGGGCTGGCGCTGTGCGCGGCGCTGGCCGCCGCCCTGCGCCTGCTCCGCCCGACCTGACCTGACCTGACCTGGGCTGGCGTCGACCGGAGCGAACGGTCCGTGCGGCCTACCGGAGCACGGCCGGCGACTCCGCGTCGGCCAGGAGCAGCGCCGGTGCGGCGTCGGCGGCGGTGTCGACGGCCATGATGCGGCTCGAGCGCCGCTCCCGCAGACCGCCGGAGCTCACCCCGAACAGCAGCGTGTCCTCGTCGAGCCACTCGACCTGGTCGTCGACCTCACCCGCCCCGGCCAGGAGCGTCTCCGCGCCGGTGTCGAGCTCGCGCACCACCACCCGGAACTGCGTGCGGCCCTCGGCCTCGACCCGGCGCTTGAACGCCAGGCGCCGCCCGCTGGGAGACAGGGAGGGGCACTCGCCGATCACGCCGAGCGTGTCGAGGCGCTGAGCGCGGAGGTCCCCCGTCACGAGCTGGGCGACGCCGCCGCTCTGGACCGTGGCGTAGAACTGCTCGGAGTCGGCGGCGAAGGTGACGCCCCAGTAGTTCAGGTCGACCGGCGCCCAGCGCTCGCCGTTCCGGCGCAGCTCCATGCGCTCGAGGTTGGTCACGTGCCGGGCCCGCAGATCGACCACCGAGGTCTCGGTCGAGAAGCCGACGGCGCCGAGGTAGCTGTGGCCGGTGACGAACGCCGTCCACGCCACACGAGCGCCGTCGGGCGCCGCCCGGGCCCGGCTGGGGATGCCCGGCACCCCGAACGCGAACGTCTTGCGGTGGGCGCCGTCGAACGCGAAGCCGCTGTAGGACTGCGGGCCGATCGCCTCGAGGCACACGCCGACCTCACCGGCCTGATGCACCCGTTCACAGCGCAGGTCGAGCAGCGCGGCGTCGGCGCTCGACGCACTGGCGACCGCCACCTGCCCGTCACGTCCGGGGGCCCGGCTCACGTGGAGCACACGGGGCGCAACCCCGCCGGCAGCGGCGGCGGCGCCGGGGGGCGCGTCCGTTGTCGGCGTGGGCACGAAGGCCAGCACCGGCGGCGGCGCCAGCGCGCTCGGCGGCCGCGCCGCCCGAAGTGAGGCCCACCCGCCCCCACCGCAGGCC
>JBJXGF010000355.1:0-21834 GCA_046153015.1 Acidimicrobiales bacterium
CGAGCGCAGCGAGGCCGGCCGCCGGCGCGAGCGCCAGCGAGCCGGGCGGCGATGGGGTCTGGGGGCGCAGCCCCCAGCAACAGCAGGGCCGAGCGCAGCAAGGCCGAGCGCAGCGAGGCCGGCCGCCGGCGCGAGCGCCAGCGAGCCGGGCGGCGATGGGGTCTGGGGGCGCAGCCCCCAGCAACAGCAGGGCCGAGCGCAGCGAGGCCGTTCCGGTTCACGGCGGGCCGGCCGCCTCGGCGAGGATGGGGCGATGCACGAGGTCCACATCGTCGCCCGTGACCTGGCCCAGTTCGCCGCCCTGACCGGCGCCGAGCGGGCCGAATCCGTCGCCGCCAGTGCGGCCCGGGCGCAGCGCCTGCTGCACGGGCGCAGCGTGGTCAACGTCAGCTCCACCGCGGCCGGGGGCGGGGTGGCGGAGATGCTGCACGTGCTGCTCGCCTACGTTCGCGGCGCCGGGATCGACGCCCGCTGGGCGGTGATCGAGGCCGCCGCCCCCTTCTTCACCCTCACCAAACGGCTGCACAACCATCTCTACGGCGGCGTGGGCGACGGCGGCGCCCTCGGGGAGCCCGAGCACCGCCTCTACGGCGAGAGCCTGCGGGCCGAACGGCCCGAGCTGGCCGCCATGACCCGACGGGGCGACGTGGTCGTGCTGCACGACCCGCAGACCGCCGGCCTGGCCGAGTTCGCCGCGTCGCTCGGCTGCCGCGTCGTGTGGCGCTGCCATGTGGGCGTAGACCACCCCAACGACAACAGCCGCCGAGGCTGGGAGTTCTTGCGCCGCTATCTCGAGCCGTTCGTGGACCACTACGTGTTCACCAACGAACGGTTCGCGCCGCCGTGGGCGCCGCCGGAGCGCCGCTCGGTCATCTGGCCCTCGATCGACCCGTTCTCGCCGAAGAACCAGGAGCTCGACCCGGCGAGGGTGCGGGCGATCCTGTCCCACGTGGGGATCCTCGCCGGGAGCGACGCCGAGCGCGATACGAGCTTCGTCCGCAGCGACGGCTCGCCCGGACGCGTCGAACGCTACTGCGACGTGTTCCGCACCGGACCGCCCGCCGACCCGGACACCCCGCTCGTGGTCCAGGTGTCGCGCTGGGACAGGATGAAGGACATGTGCGGCGTGATGGAGGCGTTCGCCGCGCACGTGGACTCGGGGCGCACCGCCGAGCTCGTGCTCGCCGGCCCGGTCGTATCGGCGGTCGCCGACGACCCCGAGGGCGGCGAGGTCCTCCAGCAGTGCTGGGCGGCGTGGCGCCAGCTGCCCCACGCGGTCCGCCGCCGGGTGCAGCTCGTGTGCCTGCCGATGCACGACCTGGAGGAGAACGCCGCCATCACCAACGCCCTGCAGCGCCACGCCGCGGTGGTCACCCAGAAGAGCCTCGCGGAAGGCTTCGGCCTCACGGTCGCCGAGGCCATGCTCAAGGGCCGACCGGTCGTCGCCACCGCCGTGGGGGGCCTCGCCGACCAGGTGGTGCACGGCGAGACCGGGCTGCTCGTGGACGATCCCCATGATCTCGCCACGTTCGGCGCGGCGGTGCGCGGACTGCTCGACGACGAGGAGCTGCGGGCCAGGCTCGGCCGCAACGCTCGCCGCCGAGCCGTCGAGCTCCACATCGGCGACACCCACCTCGAACGCTGGGTCGAGGTGGTGGCCCGCCTGCTCGACGGGCCCTGAACCCCGGCTACTGCGCGTAGATCGAGTAGCGCACCCCCACTCGGGCGGCGGCGAAGGTGCTCGGCCACGTGCCGTAGGCGACGGCGCCGGTGCTCCACATGCCGGCGCCCGCCGGGCCGGGGTCGTACGCCAGGCCGTTGGCTGTGGGCGAGACGCCGTTCGTGTTGTACACGAGCCAGTAGGCGGTGTCGGCGGCCAGCGCCGCGGAGACGGGCAGGCTGTTCCAGCTGTTGGCGGTGAGGACGCCCTCGCCGCTCGAGGCCACGAGCGTGCCCGGGGCGCCGCCGGCGTCGGTGTAGATCGCCACCCGGAACCGGTTGTTCGGCGCCGGCGACACCGCTCCTCGGGCATACACGGACAGGGAGGTGATCGTGCGGGGCGCCGGTCCGTTCACCACCCGAGTGCCGTGCAGCCAGTTGTTCAGGTGGGTGTCGGTCCCGGCGCCGATCGAGGCGTGGCCGAGCGGCGCGGCCGGCGGCGGCGAGACGCTGGCGGTCGTGAAGGTCACCGTCGACGCCGCGGCCAGCGCGTTGCCAGCGAGGTCCCGCACACCGCCCGCCCTCAGCGTGGCGGTGTAGGTCGTCTCGGCCGACAGCGCCGCCGCGGGGGTCACCGTGACCGTTCGCCGCGCCGCGTCGTAGGCGACGGCGGCCGGCGCCGCCGCGCCGGCGGTGCGCAGCTCGGCCGACGCCGCGCTCACGCTGGCGGGGTCGAGGACTTCGCTCATCTCGAAGCGCACGACGGCGTCGGTGGGGACGCCGACGGCGCCCGCGGCCGGGGTGACCGACGCGACGGTTGGCGCCGTCGTGTCCGGCGCCGCGGACCCGTAAGCGGCGCGGTACGCGCCGGGGGCGGCGGCGAAGAACGCGTACTGGACGCCCTTCACCGCCTTCACCGTGAACGGCACGCTCGATCCGCCGCGGCTGATCGAGCTGAGCGCGCCGGCGGGCCCGGCCAGCGGGAGCATCCCGGTGAGCCCGTTCGCGCCGCCGTTGACCGTGAAGCTCAGCGCGTTGGCGTCCCAAGCGATCGACGAGAACGTCGAGCTGTTGCGGGCGTCGAGCCATTCGAGCATCTGGCGTCCGGACACGACCGGCACGCCTCGCGTCTTGGCGATCTCGATGATCTGGTCCGACTGCACCCGGGCGGTGTCCGAGGTGCTGTCGGTGTGCTCGTTGGCGGTGATCACCGTGTAGTAGCCCTCGGCGCCGAACGCCTTGTCGAGCATCACGTTCACCGCGGCGGCGACGTCGTGGCCGGACTCGTCGGACACCTGCGTGGCCGCCTGGTACACGTCGATGAGGCTGCCGTCGAGGTCGGCGTAGCGCATCACCATCGCGGAGCCGGTGAAGTAGCCGGGCCGGTTGCGCGTCCAGGAGGCCGGGTAGAAGTAGTAGTCGGTGTCGAACCGGATGCCGTTGGCCAGCTTGACCTTCGCGTGCGTGGACCAGTCGTCCCATTCCACGCAGTGCGTGCGGGTGCTGTCCGGGTTGCGCAGACCGGGCCAGAAGGCGCGGAACTGCGCCGTCTGGCTCGCGTAGATGTCGGCCAGGTTCTGCGGCGAGCCCCACGGCGCGCAGTTGGTGGTGATGTGCACGCCCACCTCGAAGCCCTGGGCCTCGTAGGCGAGGGCCTGCGCGGTGGTCAGCGTCGGGTACTCGGTGTTCGCGAACGGGAACAGATAGGAGCTGCTGCGGATGCACTCCCAGTTCGCCACGTTGCACCCCAGCGGGCTCTTCGCCAGGTAGTCGTTGAAGCGGGGGGCGGTGCCGCCGGTGGCGTGATCGTCCCCGGTCATCACGATCACCGCCTTGTGGTCACGTGGGAAGTACCAGAAGCGGGGGAGCGGCTTGCGGGCCCCTGCGGCGAGGGTGACCACGTTGGCGAGCAGACGCTGCTGCTCGTCGGCGATCGGGATCAGCGCCTTCGAGAGGTCGTTCCAGTCGGGGTCGCCGTTGGCGCCGAAGAACATCTCGCTGGCTTCGTAGCCGTCGACGCCGTCCACGTTGCGCCCGGCCCAGGCCGGGTTCCCCTGCCTGGTCAGCACGACCGAGCGGGCCAGGTCGTAGGTGAAGGCAACGGCCCGGCCGCCGTTGGGGCCGACCTCTCGAGTGGTGACCGCGGGGTGCGCGGTGGCCGTCGTCGCGTTGGCGTAGAGGGTGGCGAGCGCGGCGGCGCCGTTGAGCGTGTACCGGTCTGCGGGCCCGTGGTACTGGATGGTCTCGCCGACGAGGCCGGCCCCGGGCGCGCTGGCGGTGTCGATCCGCAGATACGTGTCGCTCTGCGTGCCGCCGGCGTCGGCCAGGCCGAACAGCCCGGCCAGGCGCTTGTCGGGCCGCATGGCGATCAGCCGTCCGCCGCCGTTCACCCAGCTCGTCAGCAGCGTCGCCTGTGCGGCGCTGAGCGGCATCTCGCCGAGGATCACCACGTCGAAGCTGTTCAAGACGGCCGCGTCGAGCTCGTCGAGGTTCCGGGCGGAGTACGCGTTGAGACCCTCGGCGGTGAGGATCTCGGTGAGGTACCGGGTGAACGGGTTGCCCGGGTGGGTGACGACGAGGATCGGCGTGGTCGTCGACGGCGGAGGAGGCGGGGGAGGAGGCGGGGGAGGAGGCGGGGGGGCGTTGTTCACCGTGACGCCTGCGGTGGCGGTGGCGGTGACGCCGGCGGCGTTGCGGGCCACCGCGCTGAGCGTGTGGGGCCCGTTCGCCGCGGCGGTGGTGTCCCAGCTCACCGAGAACGGCGGCGAGGCGTCCTCCGCGCCCAGGTCGGCCCCGTCGAGCTTGAACTGCACGGCCGCGGCGTTGGCCGCCGCGGCGGTCACCGTCTGGCCGCCGGACAGGACGGCGCCGTCGGCGGGGGCGGTGAGGGTGACGGTGGGCGCCGCGGCGTCGTTCTGCAAGGTCACGGTCACCGGTGCGCTGGCGGTGGTGTCGCCTGCGCTGTTGCGGGCCACTGCGCTCAGCGTGTACTGGCCGTTGGCCAGCCCTGTCGTGTCCCAGCTCGACGAGAAGGGCGGGGCGGCGTCCTCCGCTCCGAGGTTGTCCGCACCCAGCTTGAACTGCACCGCAACGGCGTTGGTCGCCGCCGCAGTGAGGGTGGCGACGCCGCTCACGGTCGCGCCGCTCAGCGGCGCCGTGAGCGAAACCGTCGGCGCCGGCGCGCCGCCCGTCTCGTAGGTGGCGAAGATCGAGAAGGTGAACGCCGCCCGGGCGGACGCGCCAAACTCGGCCGGCCAGGTCCCGAACGGGACGGTGCCCGAGCTCCAACCGCCCGTGCCCCCGGCGGCGTAGCGGAGGTTGTTCAGCTGCGGGTCGGGCCCGTTGGTGTTGTACATCAGCCAGTAGGCGGTGTTCGGCGCCAGCGTGGCCGTGATCGGAATGGTGTTGGCGCTGTCGCCCACCAACGCGCCGGTGGCGCTGCGGGCCACCAGGGCGCCGGGCGCCCCAGCCGAGTCGCGGTAGATCGCCGTCTGGTAGCTGTTGTTCGGCGCCGTGCCGACCGGACCGACGAACACGGTCATGCTAGTCACCGTGCCGCCGGCGGCCCCGGTGGTGAAACGCGAGCCGTTCATGTGGTGGGCGTCGTAGCTGTCGGTGAGCGGACCCGCGGCGGTGCTGCCCAACGTGATCGTCGCCGCCGCCGCGGGAGCGCTCCGGGGGAGCTGTGCGCCGATCATGGCCAACAGCGCCAGGCCGGCCGCCGCCAAGTGCTTTACCGACATTTCCGTCCGCCTCCGTGGGTTGCTCGGCGCCGTCGGGCCCCGCCAGGCTCGACGCCTACGCTCCACCCGCCCCGCGGCGCATGCCGGGCGCGGGTCGGGCGCGTCGATCCGACCAACCTTCACGTCGGCCGGGCGCCCAATCGAGGGGATCTGTGGCCCACGGTTGCGGCGCCGGCCGCGAGGGGTACGGGTGGACGGTGACCGAGCAGCAGCCGTCCGCGGCGCCCGCCAGCCCGCCGGCCTCACGAGACGAACCGCCGCCGCCGCCGACCGAGCGCGAGACGGGCAGCGACGCCTTCGTGCCGGTGGAAGGGGACGACACCCGATCGCTGCGCGAACGCGGCCCGCTCCTCGACGCCGAGGGGGACGACATCCGCGAGTACACCGGGGAGCCGGTGGAGACCGACCAGGGCGTGGTCATCCCCCAGCAGCAGAACGTGGGGCCGGGCAACCAGGCGGGCGGAGGCGAGTATCCCGATCCGCGGACCCCGCCCACACAACGCTGAACGGGCCGGCTCAGACCGCCGGGCCGGGTGCGTCTCCGGGTTCGTCTCCATCGCCCGTGCCGCCGTCGTCGTCGCCGGGCTGCGCTGCGGTCGGCGGGTGAACGCTGCCGCCGGTGTCGGTCAGGAACTCGGCGGGATCGAGGTCGTCGAGGAACGCCCGGAACTCGTCGACCGCGGCGTCGATCGACGCCTCGTCGGGCCCCTCGAGGTCTCCCAGCACGGACGCGCCGGCCTCGTCGAGCACGGCCTCGCTCACGAACAGCGGGGCGCCGAGCCGCACGGCGAGCGCGATCGCGTCGGAGGGGCGGGTGTCGAGACGATGCTCGCCGAGTGGGCCGTGCATGGCGATGCGGGCCAGGAACGCGCCCTCGGCCAGGTCGGTGATCTCGACGGCGTCGAGCTCCACGTGGAGGCTGCGGATCATCTCCGCCATCAGGTCATGGGTGAGCGGCCGGGGCGGCGTCACGCCCCCAACGGCAACTGCGATCGCCGCCGCCTCGACGCCGCCGATGAAGATCGGCAGCAGCCGATGCGGCGCGTCTCGCTCGCGCAGCAGCACGATCGGCGCGCCCGAGGCGCCTTCCATCGCCAGCCCGGCCAAGTCGACGCGCTTCATACCCCTCGACTGTAGTAGCACCACGCCAAGAAAACCTGAGTCGATCTGTGTCAGATAACCGGATCCGCTGAACCGACCGGCGGCCGGCGCCAGACCTGGCGCAGCTTGAGGGCGGGCCCGGTGTGGAGGATGGCGTTGGCGTACACCCGGCCGCCGATGCCGACCAGCGCGGCGATCGCCGCCAGCGTGAGCCCCGCCGCCGCGACGGGCTCCCACCAGGCCACAGCACCCATCGCCACGCGGCTCGGCATGGCGAACGGCGCGGTCGGCGGCACGAACGACGCCGCCACCGCCCACACGCTGTCGGGGCGGCCCACCGCGAGGAACGAGGCCCAATAGCCGGCGATGAGCACCACCGTGACGGGGCCGGCTGCGCTCTGGGCGTCCTCGCTGCGCGAGGCGAGCGAGCCGAGCGCGCCGTAGACCATGGCAAAGAGTGCGTAGCCGAGCACGAACCACACCACGGCCCACGCCAGCACCGCGCCGCGGGCAGCAGGCAGATCGAGGTCATCGACCGTGCTGGTGGCCACCAGCGCAGCCAGCGCCGTGATCGCCACCTGCCCCAGGCCGAGCAGGCCGATGCCGAGCACCTTCCCGGCGAGCAGCGTTCGGGGGCGGATGCGGGCGAGGAGCACCTCCACCACCCGGCTCGCCTTCTCCTCCACCACCCCGATCAGCACCAGGTTGCCGAACGTGGCGATGACCATGAGCAGCACCACGTTCATGAACAGCGCCGCCGTCTCGTCGTCAGCGCTCCGGCCGGCCACGCCGCCGAGCTGGACGTTCTCCACCGGGACCGGTGCGACGAGCTCGGCCAGCGTCGCGGCGCCGATCCCCGCCGCGGCGGCCCGCTCGAGGGTGGCGGTGAGCTGGATCGCGCCGACGACCACGGCGCGCAGCTGCTCGTCGGGTTGGCGACGCCATTCGAGCAGGCCGGCGTCGACCACCAGCACGTCGAGCCGGCCGGCGCGCACCGCCTCTTCGCCGGCTGCGGTCGAGTCGAGGCGCTCGATGCGCACGACCAGGCCGAGCGCCTCGCCCTGAGTCTGGATGGCCTCACCCAGCCCGTCGGGCGTCGCGCCCACGAGCCCGACGTCCGCTCGGCCGCCCCCGCCGCTGAGCAGCGAGGGCAGGGCGACGACCGCCGCCACCACGAGCGCCATCACGACCAGCGACGCCCGAAACGCGCGGGACCGGCTCCGCTCGCGCAGCTCACGGACGGCCACGAGCCACACGGCGCCCGCTCCGCTCACCGCTGGTGATCTCCCGCCGCGACGGCGGCGCGGAACAGCTCCGACAGCCTGGGAGGACCGAACACGAACGAGGTCATCTCGCCGCGCTGTTGGGCCAGGTCGGCGATGGCGGCGATGTCGGCGTCGCACCCGACCCGCAGCCGGCGCCGGCCTTCGCCCGTCTCGATCACCTCGACCGCGTCCAGCTTCGGCCAGTCGGGCGAGGAGCCCCGCCAGGACAGCTCGACGATGCGGTGGGCGGCCGCCGCGCGCAGAGCGTCGAGCTCGCCGGCCACCACGATGCGGCCGCGGTCGATGATCACCACGTCCTCGCACAAGGCCTCGACCAGGTCGAGCTGGTGGCTGGAGAACAGCACGGTGGCGCCCGCCGCCGCCACCTCGCTCAGCAGCGCCGACATGTCGTGCACCGCCAGGGGGTCGAGCCCGGAGAAGGGCTCGTCGAGCACCAGCAGGTCCGGCTCGTTCACCAGCGCGGCGATGAGCTGGACTCGTTGCTGGTTGCCGTGGGACAACGCGTCGAGCCGGTCGTCGCGCCGTGAAGCGAGGCCGAGACGGCCGAGCCACGTGTCCACGGTGCGGGAGGCGTCCCTGGTCGTGCGTCCGCACAGCCGGGCGAGGTACACGAGTTGCTCCCGCACCCGCATGCGGGCGTACAGCCCGCGCTCCTCGGGCATGTAGCCGAAGCGGGACCGCTCCGCGGGGCCCACGGGCGCGCCGCGCCAACGGACCGACCCGGCGTCGAGCTCGACCAGGCCGAACACGGCCCGCATGGCCGTGGTCTTACCCGCCCCGTTCGGGCCGAGGAACCCGGTCAGGCGAGCCGGCCGGGCCACGAACGAGCAGCCATCGAGCGCGACGACGGCGCCGAACCGCTTGCTCACCGCGTCGAACTCGAGCACAGCCCACCTCCGGCCCTGACGCTTCCAGATCGGGGCGGCCCAAAGTAGGGGAGAACGAATCCGGAAGCCCGGGCCGACCGGGCGGCGCGATCAGGCGCCCGGGGCGTGACGGTCGAGCCAGTCCTGCCAGCGGGCCCGGTCGCGGGCCGCGAGCTGCGCCGCGTCCGGCCCGTACAGGTAGGACCACACCGACACGCAGACCGGGGCGTGCGCGCCCTCCACCGCCACCAGCGCGGTGCCGGGCGCGGGCTGATCGAGCACGAGGGCCAGCCACCACGCGTCGATGTGGGCGACGACGCCTCCCAGGTTCGGCGCGTCCGGCGCCGCGCACTCCACCCGATCACCGACGCGCAGCTGCGCCGGCAGACCGAGGGCCTGCGTGAGGCGAGACCAGGCGCTCGGCCGGGGTTCGGCCCACATGGCCATCGGCAGCGCCGACGAGGCGTGCTGGCCGGGGAAGTGCTCGAGGTGCAGGCGCAGGTTGAGCAGGAACAGCCGCCAGCCCTCGTTCATGCCGTCGAACTGCTCGTCCCACTCGTCGCCGGCCTGGAAGCCGGTGTTGACGAGGCGGACGACGCAGGCGCCGCCGCGCGCCTCGACTAGCCACTCGAAGGCCAGGCCGCCTTCGCCCTCGACGCTCTCCAGCACCAGACGGTGGGGCGGCTCCCACGCCGCCACCCGCCCCGGAACCTGCATCTCGGGCGCCTCGCCGAAGGACGCGGACGCCGAGCCGCCCAAGCGCTCCTCGAGGGTGTGCGGCACGTACCACGAGGAGATGCCCGGACCGGTGGCGATGGCCTGCCACACCTGCTCCGGGGTGCCGGGCACCTCGATCTCGTGCCTGATGGCCCGTGGTTCCTCGGTCATCTCCGGACCTCCTGAGGGTGTCGTGGGGGACGGGGGTGGGCGGCCACGACGAGCCGATGCCAACGCCCCCCGGCGGCGGTCTCGTCGTGGTGGCGCGCCGCCAGCGTGGTGATGGCCTCGGCCAGCTCGCGGGCGAATGCGGCTCGGGCGGCGGAGGACGCGAAACGGATCTCGGTGTCGATCGTCAGCGTGGCCAACGGCCGTCCGGCGCGCTCGGCGCCGCGGGCCAGCTCGGCGACTTCGCGCAACAGGCGCGCCGCCACCGCCAGCAGGTAGCCCGCCGAGAGGCGGTCGGGCGGCGGCGTCTCGGCGTCGGCCCCTCCGAGCACGGCGGGCGAGACCACGTAGCGCCGAGCGGTGGCGGCCATGACACGCTCGGTGAGCCCGCGACGTCGACGTTCCTCGACGAGACGGACGAGGCCGTGCTGTTCGAGCGTCCGCAGATGGTAGTTCACCTGCTGCCTGGGCAGACCCAACGCCTTGGCGAGCGAGGTGGCCGAGCCGGGCTCCGCCAACAGCGCCAAGATCCGCGAGCGAACCGGATCGAGCGCCGCCTGGACGGCGCTGGGGGCGTCGAGCACCTCGATCTCAAGCACCGGCCCATGCTGACATTCGACAAACTATCTTGTCAATTAGTTGGGCGGTGCTGAACCTCGCCGGTCGCCCATGATGAGTGGGTGGAGGACAGCAGCGAGTCGGACGTCGGCGAAGCGGCGCGGTTGGAGCTGTACTGGATCCCGCTGGGCGCCGGGGCGCAGGTGGTTCGCCTCAGCGGCCGGCTCTACGAAGCGGCTGCGGCGCGGGTGCAGCAGCGCCCTCGCCGGCGGCTCTACCATTCGGCGTTGCTCGCGGCGACGGCCGCCGGGGCCACGGTGGTCGAGATGGCGCCCGTGCCCAACGCTCGGGGCGCCGTCGAGCGCGGCGTGGTCGCCGAAGGCCCCGTCGGCGCTCGCCTGTTGGGCCGTGCTCGGATCTTCCGCTACGAGGTGCGCCGGTGGCCGGGTGGGCTGATCCCCGACCTGGCGTTCGCGGTGGCGAGCCCGGTGACGATCACGACCGATCCCGGCGAGGTGGAGGCGCTGCTCGACGTGCTGCCGCTCGTGCCCACGCCGGTCTGGGGGCGAGACGAGATCGGCGCGGGGGAGATGTGGAACTCGAACTCGGTGACCTCGTGGGCTCTGGCAACGGTGGGCCTGGTGAGCGCCGCAGGCCGTCCGCCCGACGAGGGACGGGCGCCGGGCTGGGACGCCGGCCTGGCGGCCGCCCGGACGGGCGCCTGAGCGTTTCCGGACGAGCCACGCTGCGGGCCGATGCGGTCGGCGGGCGCCAGCGAGGCGAGACTGTCCGGATGAGCGACGATCCGCTGGCCCTGCGGGCAACGGGCATCACGATGGACTGCGCCGACGTGGGCCGCATGGCCGACTTCTGGCAGGCGGCCCTGGGCTTCGCCACCCGCGCGGGCGACGAGCGCCAGGCGGTCACGCTGAGCGAGCCGCGCCACGGCCGCAGCATCAACCATCTGACCCTGCAGAAGGTCCCCGAGCCCAAGAGCGCCAAGCACCGCGTGCATCTCGACCTGTTCCCGGCCGACCTCGAGCGGGCCAAGGCCCGCCTCGTCGAGCTGGGCGCCGCCGTCGCCCGCGAGCCGGCGACGGACGAGCCCGGGCACTTCGGGTTCCAGGCGACGGTCATGGTCGACCCCGAGGGCGGGGAGTTCTGTCTGGTCGCCCGCACGGCCTGAACGGGCGGTTTCAGGTGTGCGCCGGCCCGGCCGGTGGGAAGACCGGCCGGGTGACGATCATCCGGACGCCCGAGCCCAGCCCGGATCCCCCTGCGCCCATCCCGCCGCAGCCGGATCCGCCCCAGCCCCTCCCGCCTCAGCCCGGCCCGCCGCAGCCGCCGCCCCCCCAGCCCATCCCGCAGGCCCTGCCGCGCTGGCGGCGGAGGTCCCGCTGAGCCGTCGGCGCCGGTCCGCCAGCCAGCGGTAGGCTCGGCGGCGTGCCCCGCGCCGAACGCCCCGCCATGGCCGAGTACGGGGTGCCCGCCGACGCCGAGGGGGCGCTCGCCTGGAGCTGGGCCGAGGTCCGGCTCACGGCCAGCCGCAACTTCTGGTTGGCCACCGCGTCCGCGGCCGGCCGTCCGCATGCCATGCCGGTGTGGGGCGTGTGGCTGACCGATCCCGACCGGTTCGTGTTCTCCTGCGCCCCGAGCTCGCGCAAAGCGGCGAACCTGCGGGCCAACCCGAGGGCGGTGGTCGCCGCCGACGACACGGTCGAATGCGTGTCGGTCGAGGGCAGGGCGCGTGAGGTGAGCCTGCGCCCGGATGGGCCCGAGGCGCAGGCGTACGCCCACAAGTACGAACCCGCCGAGGCCAAGCGCGCCGAGCTGGCTGCGTTCATGGCCTCGCACGCCGCGTTCGAGCTGCTCCCCGAGCGGGCGTTCGGGATCATCGAGCGAGAGGACGAGTTCGCCTCACGCGCCACCCGCTGGGTGTGGTGACTCGGCCTGAGCGAGTGCGTCGAGAGCGAGAGCGCGCGCCGCAGCGACGCCGAGCGTGCGCCCGGCCTGCGTCTCCTCGTCGGCTCGTGCCCCGAGTTGCTCGCGCAGCAGCGTCTCGGCCTGCCGGATGACCGCGCGGTGGCCGCCGCCCGTGTGGCCCGTCGCGTCGGCCGCCCCCAGCAGTCTCGCCGCCGCCGAGGCGCGCCCGGCGCGGGCCAGCGTGAGCGCCGCCGTGCGCAGCGCCTGGATGGTGACGTTGCCGGTGCGGTACGCGGCGGACAGCTCCAGCACCTCGCGAGTGCTGGACACGGCGCGGGAGACGTCATCGCCCAGCGCGGCGGCGACGCTGAGCCACATTCGGCACCCGAGGTTCACGAAGTGCCCCTCACCGAGCGGAGCGGCATGGCCCCTCGCCTGGTCGAACGCGGCGACGGCGCTCATCGGGTCGCCGCCGATCAGCGCCAGCCCGCGGAACCACGCGCCCCAGGCCTCGAGGGTGGGGGAGCCGGTGGAGCGGCCCGCCTCCGCCGCCCGGGAGGCGAGGGCCAGCCGGTCGACGGCCTCGTCGCCCGACCAGGCGCCGTAGAGCGCTCGATTGCCGGCGGCGAAGACCAGTCCCGGGCCCGGCGCCCGCCCCTCGGCCTCGGCCAGCGCGGCGCGGGTCAGCTCGTCGGCCCGTCTCCAGTCGCCAGACGCCTGAGCATGCATGAACGCCGCGAGCGCGTAGGTGAACCTGCCCGTGAACGCGTCTGCTCCCGGGTCGGGTCCGAGGGCCTCACCGGTCGCCTCGAAGTCGCCGCCCAGCCAGTAGTCGGCCATGGCCCACGCGCCGCGCACGTCGAGCTCCGCCCGATGGCCGACGAGCAGCCCGCCGGCGATCGCGCTCCGGGCCCAGCCGCCCACCTCGGAACGCAGGGCGGTCAGGGCGAAGAAACCGAGCGCGGCCGGGATGTCGCCGGCGACGTCGGTATCGCGCGCCGCCAACGCGTAGGCGAACGCGCTCCGCAGGTTCTCCCATTCCGCTTCCAGCGTCCGCCAGGCGGCCGCCTCCTCGGCGGTGCTGAGCCGCTGCTCCTCCGCCACGGCGAGGTCCCGGTACCAGCGAGCGTGTGAGGCGCGCCAGTGCAGCGCGGCGCCGGCGGCCTCGAGCCTTTCGGCGGCGAAGCTCCTCAGCGTTTCCAGCATCACGTAGCGGGTGCCGAGCGACGAGGGCCGCCGCACCACCATCGAGCGGGTCACCAACGCGTCGAGGAGGTCGATCACGTCGTCTCTGTCGAGGGTTGCCTCGGCGTTGGCTGGGTCGTCGGCGCAGACGGCTTCCACTGCGGCGAGCCCGAAGCTCCCGGCGAACACCGACAGACGATCGAAGAGCGCCCGTTCGGCGTCCTCGAGCAGGTCGTAGGACCACTGAACGGCGCCGCGCAAGGTCTGCTGACGTTCGGGCGCTCCTCGACCGCTGCTGCGCAGCAATCGGAACCGCTCGTCGAGACGGGCGGCGATGTCGAGCGGGCTGAGCGAGCGGACCCGGGCGGCCGCCAGCTCCACCGCCAGGGGCATTCCGTCGAGGCGAGTGCAGATCTCCGCGATCGCGGCGGACTCCTCCGCGTCGGGGGCGAAGCCCGGCAGCTGCTCCGCCGCCCGCTGCCGGAACAGCTCGACCGCCGCGTCCGCCAACCCGTCCACTGGCCAGAGCTGCTCGCCCGCCACCTCCAGCGGCGCTCGGCTCGTGCAGAGCAGGACCACGGTGGGCGCTGCGGCCAGGATCCGGCGCGCCACCTCGGCCGCCTGTTCGAGCACCTGCTCGCAGTTGTCGAGCACGAGCAGCAGGCAGCGCTCGCCGAGCGCCACGACGATCTGGGCGATGTCGTCCTGCCCGGGCCGGAGAACCGCCCCCACCGCCGCCGCGACGGCGGGCGCCACGCCCGAGGCGTCGACCGGCGCCAGCTCACAGAACCGAACGCCGTCGATGAGCTGGCCGGCCATCGTGTGCGCGGTCTCGATCGCCAGCCTCGTCTTGCCCATGCCGCCGGGGCCCACCAGCGTGACCAGCCGCCGGCGGCCGAGCTCGGCCTGGAGCGCCTCCACGTCTGCGGATCGCCCGACGAAGGTGGTGGCCGGTCGGGGCAGGTTCCCTCCGATCGTCGGCTCGGGCGGCTCGCTGAGCAGACCGGGGGCGGCGACCTGGAAGACGCGCTCGGGCTCCGAGAGCCCCCTCAGGCGCCGCTCGCCGAGGTCGACCAGGCTCACCCCAGCGGGCAGCTCGCCCCGGGTCAGGCGCTCGACCGCATGGGAGACCAGCACCTGACCGCCCCGGGCCAGCGCCATCAGGCGCGCCGCGCGGTTGAGGGCGGGGCCGAAGTAGTCGCCGTCGCGTTCGCTGGCGGCGCCCACGTGCACGGCCATGCGAACAGCCAGCACGAGTCCTGCGGACGCGGCCGGCGCCAGCGCCTGCTGCGCGGCCAGTGCGGCCCGCACGGCCTGGGCTGCGGTGTGGAAGGCCGCGGCGAACGCGTCGCCGGCGGTGGAGAACACCAGGCCGTCCTCATCGCTGACCGCCGCTCGCATGATGCGGTCGTGAGCGGCCAGCGCGGCGTCCATCTCGACCGGGCGCTCCTCCCAGAGACGAGTCGAGCCCTCCACATCGGTGAACAAGAAGGCCACCGTGCCGCTTGGCCGCTGCACTCGTCGAGTCTCGCGCCCTGCGCGCTGGTCTGACCAGCGTGAGGGGACCCGGCTCGGCCGCAGGGCGGGCGGTTGCCCGCCGGCCGTCAGCGGGCTGCGCCGGCCTGGGTGGCGGCCTCGACCTCGATGAGGCGGCCGGTGGCCACGTCGTAGAGGTAGCCGTAGATCGGGATGCGCCCGGGCACCAGAGGATGGCTGCGGATCCGGGCCACGTCGTCGACCACGCTGCCTTCCCGGTCGGCGATCGTCAGCCAGTTGAGATAGCGGCCCTCCGGTGACCCCGGGCCGGCGCCCACGTCGCTGAACCCGTCGGGGCCGAGCGCCGCGGTCTCGAGGCTCGACGCCAGCAGGGCCGCCATCACGTCGTTGGTGAAGAACTCCATGCCGCAGTCGGTGTGGTGGATCACGAACCACTCCGCGGTGCCGAGCAGCTTGTAGGAGATCACGAGCGAACGGATGGCGTCGTCGCTGGCCCGGCCCCCGGCGTTGCGGATCACGTGGGCGTCGCCCTCGGCCAGGCCGGCGTACTTGGCCGGATCCAGCCGGGCGTCCATGCAGGTGAGGACGGCAAAGCGGCGGGCCGGCGGCAGCGCCAGCGCGCCCTTCTCGCCGAAGGCTGCGGCGTACGCGGCGTTGGCGGCAAGCACTTCCTCGCGAACGGTCATGGCCCCTCCCGTCGGCCCCGCGGCCGAATCCCCGACAACCTAGTCGGGAATCCCGGGGGGCTCAGGTGCGCAGTGAGCGGCGGGGAGGTGGGGCCGCCCTTTGGGGAGGAGGCGGCGGAGATGCTCCTCGGCGAGCTTCGGCGGGGCGCAGGCGAGCCAGGCGTCGACCAACGCATCGCGCAGCGCCCGCTCGCTCACCTTGCGCAGCTTGACGAGCACCGCGGGATAGCCATCGAAGTGGGCGATCGTGAAGAACGCCGCGGGCGCGGCGGCGAGGGCGGCCTCCCGGTCGCTCATGTCGTCGACCATCACCGCCAGGATCGGCCCTTCGGGTGGGGGAGCACCGGCCAGGCGCTTGAGGTCGGCCTTGGTGAGCGGTCGCTCCCAGGCGAAGGTCTTGCGGCCGACGGACCAGCCTCGCCGGCCGTACCGCGCCGATTCGGTGACCTCGGGCAGCTCGGCCACGATCCGGGCGACGTCATCGAAGGTGGCCACCCGGGCAACGGTAGCTCCCGGCCGGGCCGCGCCGCCGGTCGCCGCGAGCCCTCGCCTCGGGGCCCCCGGCTGTCCGGCGGACGATCATCCTGGCTCGGTGCTACCCGGCGCCGCGGCCGGCGCATCCTCCCGCAGGAACCCGCACCGACCACCTGCTGCTGTGCGCGATCGGGCCGGGCCGGCCGGCCTACCATCTTCTGTCGATGGCCTCCTCGCCGCCTTCGTCGTCGAGCCACCCCGACGTGTGGAAGTTCGGGTACCGGATCTACCACGCCGAGACCCGGGCGCAGTGGCGGGCCTGGCTCGCGGCGAACCATGCCTCCGCCCGAGGCGTGTGGCTGTGCTCCTGGAAGCGAGCCACCGGCAAGGCGTCGTGCCCGTACGACGAGGCGGTCGAGGAGGCGCTCTGCTTCGGCTGGATCGACTCGACGGTGACCATGCTCGACGACGAGCGCGGTCTGCAGCTCATCACGCCGCGCAAGGCGAAGAGCACGTGGACCCGGCTGAACCGGCGGCGGGTGGCCGAGCTCGAGGCGGCGGGGCTCATGACCGACGCCGGGCGTCGTGCGGTGGAGGTGGCCAAGAGCAACGGGTGGTGGACGATCCTCGACCCGGTCGAGGACCTCCTCGAGCCCGACGACCTCGCCGCCGCGCTCGACGGCCGCCCTGCCGCCCGCACGGCGTGGGACGGGTTCCCCGTCACCGCCCGCAAGGCGATGCTCTGGTGGGTGATCAGCGCAGCGAGGCCCGACACCCGCGCCCGGCGGGTCGAGACGATCGTCTCCCGAGCCGAGCGCGGCGAGCGCGCCCAGGGCTGAACTGCCGCGTTCAGGCCGCCTGCGCGGCGGCGACGTGCTGAACGGTGTCCAGCACATGATTGAAGGCGCGCACCTTGCCGGCGGCGTCGAAGCGCCACACGTGCACCTCCAGGCTCTCGAAGCTGCGCCCGGTGCTGCGCACCAGCGCCCCAACCTGGAGCACGCCGACGACGATGTCGCCGGCGCCGGACACCGACTCGATCTCGAATCGCCTGAACTCGAAGTCGGCCAAGACCCCGAAGAACGCCATCACGTGGTCTTTGCCCACACCCGGGCGCAGCCACGGCACGCCGTGGTCGAGCGCACCGTCCTCCCAGCTCACGTCGTCGGTGAGCTGGTCGAGGATGAACGGGATGTCGCCACGGCCGAACGCGTCGTACATGGCCTGGACGGTCGCACTGTTGGTCATGGCCCCCGTTCGGCGCCGCCGGCGCAGCGGATCACCCCGGCAGGTCCAGGAGCGCCCGTCTTTGTTCGACATAAGCCTGATTATGCAGAGTCCACCCTCGGCCGCTCTCTCGACGCCGCCTCGACCGCCGCCGCCAATTGCCGCACAGAGCGCCCATACGGTCGTGGTACATCTCTGTCATGACGGACCTATCTCTTCACGGTCATCGACGTGATGCGGCGCATTCTTCCTGCCGCTGATCCTCCTCTCACGGGCGCGGAGCTGGACGAGCTGACCGATCGACACCGGGCGGGTGAGCTCGACTACGGCTGGCCTATCGTGATTGCCTGGGGCCAGCGCCCGCTCGACTGACAACTTCGCAAACTGGCGGCGCCTGCGCGCTCCTACTGGTCGCCCACGAGCGAGCGGAGCAGGTCGCAGATCTCCAGCGTGACGCCCTCGCCGGGCAGCGGATAGCTCATCTTGTTGACGGTGATCGCGGCGCCGAGGCCGATCTCGGGATCGGCGAAGCCCACCGAGCCGCCGGCGCCGGGGTGCCCGAAGGCGCGTTCGCGTGGTCCCAGCGGGCCGTGCACCAGGTTGCCCTGCAGGTCCGGGAGCAGCCCACCGAGGAAGAACCCGCAGTTCTTGCGCAGCGGGGTCATCAGCACGAGATCCATGGCGTCGGTGCGGAGCTGCTGCATCGCGGCGATGCGCGCCGGGCTGACCAGGCGGACACCGTCGATCTCGCCGCCGTTGGCCAGGGCGCCGTACATCTTGGCCAGCGCCCGGGCGCTGAAGTGGCCGTTGGCGCCGGGCATCACCGCCCTCCGGAAGGCCATGCCGTTGAAATGCGGCCAGATGGCCTTGGGCATGGCCTCGTAGAACGGCGCGTCGTCGGGGATCGGCAGCCCCTCCCCCGCGACCACGATCTCCAGCGTGGTCAGCCGGGCGTCCACGGCGGGGTCGTCGGGCAGCCCGACGAGGAGCTCGTCGGCGACGCCGAGCGGCTCGGCGATCTCGGCGCGGATGACCTCCTGCACCGTCCGGCCGGTGGCGCCGGCGATGATCCCACCGGCGATCCACCCGTAGGTCACGGCGTGATAGCCAGTCGCCGTGCCCGGCGCCCAGGCCGGCACGGCGTTCTCCAGCCGGGCGATCGCCGCGTCCCAGTCGGTCAGGTGCTCGGGCAGCACCGGGCTGGGCAGCGCGTGCAGGCCGGCCTGGTGGCTCATCGCCTGAGCCACGGTCAGGCGGTCCTTGCCGTGAGCGCCGAACGCCGGCCAGTACGCCGCCACCGGCTGCTCGTAGTCGATCACGCCGCGGTCGGCGAGCTGGTGCAACGCCAGCGCCGTCACGCCCTTGGTCGTCGAGAAGGACAGGAAGAGCGAGTCGGCCTCGACGGGCCGTGCGTCGTCGGGGCCCCGCCGGCCGGCGGCCACGTCGACCAGCTTCTCGCCGTGCACGTAGGCGCACACCTGCACGCCGATCTGGCGGCCCTCGGCGATCTGGCGCTCGACCAGCTCCTGGACCGCTTCGTTGGCTGCCGCGTTGTCGATGGTCACAGGTGCGATTGTGGCAGAGCGGGGCGGAGCGCCCGCCGCACACCACGCTCGGGTCCCCGGGGATCGGCCCGGTGTCGTGGTCACCGCTCCCCCGCCGGGGCGGCCCGGGAGCGTACTGCGACTACACCGTGACCATGCCAAGGGATCTCTCGAGGTTCGTCGCCGCTGAGCAGGCGTTGTGGTCGAAGTTCGGCATCGCGCCCTTGGAGCGGCGCGTGAAGCTCCCAGCCGGAAACGAGGTGCGCGTGCAGGAGATCGGTGAGGGCCCGCCGATCGTGTTCATCCACGGTGTGACCGTCGCCGGTTCGAGCTGGGTTCTCCTGGCTGACGCCCTCCGGGACGAGTTCCGCTGCATCCTCGTGGGACCGCCCGGGTTGCGGCCTCAGCGATTCGGTCCCGAACGGCCCGCTGAGATCGCCCGCGGAGTTCAAGCGCTTCGCCGAGGACCTCATACCGGGCGTTCTCGATGGGCTCGAGCTTGACTCGGCTCCGCTCGCGTGCACGTCGATGGGGGGCTTCTTCGGTTTCCGTGCGGCTATCGCCCATCCGCATCGGGTCACGAAGCTGGTCGAGTACTCCTGGGCTATGGGTACGCCGATGGCGAAAGCGCCGATGATCATGCGGCTGGGGTCGCTCGCGCTGCTCAAGACGATGTTGGTTCGTCTGCCGATCAACGCACCGGCTGTAAAGCTGATGCTCAAGCAGGCCGGTATGAGGCGGGCAGTCGAGTCCGGGAAGTTCGATGAGAACATGCTCGACTGGACCGTCGCGCTCATGAAGCACACGGACACGCTGCGATCGGAGACGGACAACAACACGTTCATCTCACTCAGGGGCGAGAGCCCCGAGTTCCTGTTCACCGACCAGGAGTTGCAGCGTTTGCAGATGCCCGTGCTCCTGGTATGGGGCGACGAGGACAGCAACGGCGCCACGCGGGAGGCGGAGGCGTTCGCTGCCCGGCTGCCCAAGGTCATCCTCGAGATCGTCGACCACGCGGGGCACGCACCGTGGATCGACCAGATCGAGATCTGCGCCGCGAAAGCCCGAGGCTTCCTCCGCGGCTGAGCGCCCTTGGTATGGGAATTCGGGGCAGCCAGTGCGCGTGGGCGTTGGGGGTCCACTCAGGCGGCGGTCCAACTGTCCACAGCGTCGCCCGCGCCTCCGCCTGCGGTGAGCGCCACCAGGACCGGCGTCATTCCGACGCTCGTCGACGCCTCGGGCGAGACGCGCTGCAAGTTGGGCGGGGACTATCGCCGTCGAGACGGCGCGCGCGAACTGTGACCATCACCAGGTCACGGTCCGCACGTCGCGCGCCGAGCCGCGGAGGTCGTGACCTTCGGGAGATGCCGGCGGAGTCGAGAAGGCGGATCCTCTGGGCAGCAGGCAGCTGGGGTCAACGGCGTCCACCGAGCCGCCACCGCGACCCACTCCGGAAAGGAACTCCTCCCATGAAACGATTCCGCACCCTGATCCTCGCCCTCACCGCCAGCGCCGCCGCAACACAAGCAACGCCCGCGGCCGCCGGCTCGGCGCACACCTCGCGCTGCACAGCAAGCCCGGCCCAGTGCCGCTCGACGGAGCGCAAGCTCGACTTCGACACGTTCCTCGAACGCTACGAAGCAGCCAACACGGCCTTTCAAAATGGCGACCCCAACCCATGGCTCGCCATGACTGCCGAGCTGGAGCCGCAATCGATCTTCGGAGGTTTCGGCGGTCTCGGAGAGCAGGGTGCTGAGGACGTGCACCAGCGCTACCTTCTCGCCGCCAGGGCCTTCCAGCCGAGCGGCGCCAAGCTGGACGCCGAATATCTCGTCAAAGACGTGCGAGGTCGGCTCGCCTACACGGTCGCGATCGAGCGATCCAACGTGCTCTTCACCGGTCGGACGGAGCTTCACCATCAGGTCCTGCGCGTTACGATGATCTTCCGGCACGAGCGAGGGGAGTGGAAGATCGTCCACCGCCACGCCGACACGATGATCGACCTGCAGCTGCCGACAACCTGACCTGACGGGCGGCACGATCACGGAGGGTGACTCTCATGACCGACGCAGCAGACGGCTTCGACCTGAGTGACTTCGACCCTTTCCAGGGCTCGCTCCTGGCCGACCCGTACCCCCAGTTCGCGCGCCTCGTGGCCGAACGCCCGGTGTTCCTGGCCGAGAACCTCGGCTATTGGGTGATCTCGCGTCATGCCGATTGCCGAGAGGTGCTGCGGGATCACGAGCGGTTCTCGGCGTCGAACACGTTGGCCCCGGTTCGTCCGCCGTGCCCCGCTGCAGTGAAGGCGCTGGTCGACGGCCAGTTCCGCTCGGTTCCGACCATGACCAACGTCGACCCGCCCGCCCACACCCGAACGCGTCGCATCGCTCACCTCGCCTTCACCCCCCGCCGAGTGGCTCAGATGGAGGAGTTCGTGCGTGGCGCCGTGCGGGGCTGCCTTCGCGAGCGGCTTGCCGACGGCCGCACCGACCTGGTCGCCTCGCTGACATGGGAGCTTCCCGCTCTGGTCGTCTTCGCCATCCTGGGGGTGCCGGCGACGGACCTCGACGAGGTAAAGGAGGCATCGGCCGACCGCCTGCGCTTCATGTTCGGTCGGGCCGACGACGAGCAGCAGGTCGCGGCGGCCAAGGGCATGGCCCGGTTCTGGCGGTACTGCGAAGCCCTGGCCGAGGACCGGCGCGCCCACCCGTGCGACGACTTCACCTCCGATCTCGTCCACCGAACCACGGAGTCCGGCGCACCCCTGACCCAGCAGGAGGTGTCGACCATTCTGTTCGGGCTCCTGCTGGCCGGGCACGAGACGACCACCAACATTCTCGGCAACGGCGTGCGTCGCCTGCTGGAGAACCGGGACGCGTGGGACGCTATCTGCTCAGACCCGTCGCTGATCCCTGGCGCGGTGGAGGAGATCCTGCGCTTTGACTCGTCTGTGATCCATTGGCGACGCCGGACGACTACGCCCGTGACGTTGAGCGGCGTCGACATCCCAGCCGACGCGGACCTCCTCGTATCCATCGGCGCCGCCAACCGGGACCCAGCGGTGTTCGACCGCCCCGACGTGTTCGACATTCGCCGCCCCAACGCCCGCGAACACCTCAGCTTCGGCGGAGGCGCCCATCTCTGCCTCGGCGCCCCGCTGGCCCGGCTCGAGGCGCGAGTGGTCCTCGAGGAGCTGACCG
>JBJXGF010000379.1:0-22103 GCA_046153015.1 Acidimicrobiales bacterium
GTGCGCCGGCCACCGCGACGCGCCGCATCCGGGCCGGCAGGGCGGCTGGGGCGCTCACGCCGCCGCTCCCTGGCCAGGCCGCAGCGCCACGGCCGACACTTCGCACACGATCCGTTCGAACTCGGCCTGCTGGTGCTCGAGCGTGTAGCGCTCCTCCCACCGCCGCCGCGCCGCGTCGCCGAGCGAGGCGGCCAGGCCCTCGTCGCCGAGCACGCGCTCGAGGGCGTCGGCCAACGCGGCCGCGTCGCCGGGCGGGGTGAGCAGCCCGGGGCGGCCGTGCTCGACCACAGCGGGCACAGCCCGCCAGTCGCACGCGACGACGGGGAGCCCGAACGCCATGGCCTCGAGCACCGAAAGCGGCATGCCCTCGGCCTCGTAGCGGCTGGGGAAGCAGAACACGTCGGCCTCGGCGAACTGCACCCGCTTCTCCTCGCCATGCACAGCGCCGGCCAGGCGAACCCGTTCGGCGACGCCGGCGCGCTCCGCCTGCGCCGCGAGCGTGGCGGCGGCGTTGGCGTCGGGCGCGCCGCCGGCAAGGACGGCCTCGACCTCGACGCCCCGAGCGGCGAGCAGGCCCACCGCCTCCACCAGCGTGCCGGCGCCTTTGGACTCGTGGAGGTTGGCGAGGAACAGGATCCGCCCCGGGCGGCCGGCCCGGGGAGGCCGAGGCGGCGGCCGGCGCCCGTCGAGCGGGTCGGCCACCGCGTTGGCCAGGAAGTAGACCCGGCGGGCCTCGGGCAGCCGGTCGTCGGGCCCAGCGACGCGCTCGTCGAGATACACCACGGCGTCGGCCCCGCGATAGGCCCGGCGGGCGGCGGCGCGCAGCGGCTGGGGCAACGCGGCGAGCGCCCGGCCGGCGCCGCCGGTGTGCAGATGCAGGATCGTGGCTGCGGCGCCCCGCCGGCCGAGCAGCAGCAGGACCGTGTCGCGCACGGCGGGGGCCAGGCCGGTGAGGCCGACGGAGTAGTAGAGCACGTGACGGCCGTGCGCTTTGGCGGCGCGCCGCAGCGCGGCGGCGCTGCGCAGCAGGTGGACGAGCTTGCCGACCCGCAGGGCGCCCACATCGTCGACCGACCGGGAGAAGTCCAGCTCCACCACGTCGAGCTCGAGCCGACGGTAGCGGCCGCTCACCAGGTTGAGGTTGGCGACGGCCTGGCCGTGCACCGGCGGCGGGAGCTGGCCCACGAACACCACCGGCACCTGCGTGAACGCCTCACCGTCGCCCGGTTCGGGCACGGCCGCTTCGAGCACCGTCGACTCCTCCACCTGGCCTGCCTGCCCCACCGCGCTGCACCGTCCTGCCCGCCCGACTGTCCTGCCGCCCGACCCGTCCCGCTGAGGTGCGCCCGCGCTGCACTCTATCCTCCCCTAAGGGGAAAGTGCCCCGGCGATGTCGTTGCGCCGCGCGCCGTGAGCGTCGCTCAGCGGCGCAGCTCGACGCCGCCGGCCCGGCGCGCCACCTGCGCCCGCGTGGCCAGCAGCTCGGCCATCCGTTCGGCGTCGACCAGCTCGGCGCGCAGCTCGACGCTGCGCGCTTCGAGCATACGGGCGTAGCCGGCCAATCGGTCGGCCAGCGCGTCGACCGCCTCGGGAGCGGCGACGACGGCGCCCGACTCGAGCGCCTCCAGCTCGTCGAGCGCCTCCAGGATCGCCCGCACGTCGTCGAGGCCGACGCCCAGCGGCTTGAACGGCTTGAGGAACAGGAAGCGCCGGATGTCCCGCTCGGTGTACAGGCGGAACCCGCCGGCGGTGCGGCCCGAGGGCGGCACGATGCCCATCTCGTCGTAGTGGCGGATGGTCTTCAGCGAGAGGCCGACCCGCTCCGCCACCTCGCCGATCTGGTACATCTTCATCCGGTGCACACGCCCTCGCTCACCGGCGCCGCGTCCGGCAGGCCGAGCGCGCAGTGTACCGGCACGGGCTGGCCGCTCCCCTGACCCCGGGTCCTCCGGCCCTGGGCGGCCCCGGCCGCCGCGGCCAGGCTCTGCGTTTGCCGGCGCCGTCACCCGGCGAGGAGTGCCCCATGCCCGAACCCGCCGCGCCCGCCCCCGTGTCCAACCTGATCGTGCCGCTCGACGGCTCGGAGCTGGCGTTGCGGGCCCTGCCGGTGGCCGGCGCGCTGGCCGCCCGGTTCGGCGCCTCGGTGCACCTGCTGGGGGTGGCGGCCTCCGACCTCGAGGAGGATGAGCTGCACAGCGCGTTCGCGCAGCTCACCGACGTGCTCGAGCCTCCCGCAGCCTCGGTGTCGGTCCTCCGCGCTGGCGGGGCGAGCGCACCGGTGGCCCAGATGGAGGCCGATCTCGCGCCCGCCGCGGTGTGCATGGCCACCCACGGCCGGGGTCGGAGCGCGGCGCTGCTCGGCTCCACCGCCACCGAGATGCTCACGGCCACCGCGGCCCCGCTGGTGCTGGTCGGCCCGGCGGCCGGTCCGGGCGCGCCCGACGCCGCGGTGGTCGCCTGCGTCGACGGCAGCCCCGAGTCGGCCGCAGTGGTGGAGACGGGGGGGGCGTGGGCGGCGGGGCTCGGCGCGCCGCTCACGGTGCTGACGGTGGCCGAGCCGACCCCCGAGTCGGTCCGCCGCCCCGGCCACTACGACCGAGCCCACGGCCCCCAGATCGACGCGCAGGACTACGTCGACGGCCTGGCCGCCGAGGTGCGCCGCGTCCATCCGTCCCTGCGGGTCGGCGGCGCGGCGGTGTACGACCCGATCTCCCCGGTGGAGGGGCTGCTGCGCTGGGTCTCGGACAACCCGGCGCAGCTGCTCGTGGTCAACACCCGGGCCCGGACCGGGCTGGCCCGGGCCCTGCTCGGCAGCGTCGGCGCGTCGATCGCCCGCCACGCCCCCGTGCCGGTGCTGGCGGCGCGCCGGATCTGAGCTGCGATCTCGCGCGAGCTAGCCCGGCTGGCGGGCGAGCGGGCCTCGCAGCAGGCGCCCGGGCAGGGCGCCGGTGTGCTCGCCGCCCTCGAAGAGCACTTCGCCGTTGACCACGGTGGCGGTGATGCCGGTCGCCTTCTGGGTGAGCCGCTTCGCCCCGCCCGGCAGGTCGACCGCGGCAGTGGGCATGCCCGGGCCGATCGTCGCCGGGTCGAACACGCACAGGTCGGCCGCGAGGCCTTCCCGGAGCAGCCCCCGGTCGTGGAACCCCCACGCCTGCGCGGTTTCGAAGGTGACCATCCGCACCGCCTCCTCCAGGGTCAACGCCTCCCGGGAGCGCACCCAGTGGCCGAGCAGGTGGGTGGGGATCGAGGAGTCCATGAGCTGGCTCACGTGGGCGCCCGAATCCGAGAAGGTGACCACGCAGCGGGGATGGCGCATCAGCTCGAGCACGGTGTCCTGGTCGCCGTTGCCGATCGGCTGGAGGAAGTACTGCTCGAGATCGCGCTCCACCGCCAGGTCGAGCACAACCTCGACGGGGTCGCATCCCCGCTCGGCGGCCAGCTCGGCCACCGTGCGATAGGGGGGCTCGGGGCGGTCCATCACCCTCATCCAGTCGTAGTCGGGCCGGCGCGCCTCGGCGCCGAGGCCCTTGGCCCAGCTCCCCGAGTTGGCCGCCTCGATCAGGCGGGCCCGCACGTCGGGATCGGCGAAGGCGCGCCGCTGCTCGGCGAGGGGCCACGAGCGGATCTCGGACCATTCCGGCAGCCGGTCGAACGGGGTCTGGGTCTTGAACGACAGCACCACGTTGAACTCGCGGCTGTGCACCTGGCCGAACATGCGGCCGCCCTTGGCGGCGGTGTCGTCGAGCAGGGCCAGCCAGGCGCGGTGCCCCGTGCCCTTCTGGCGGCCGCCGGCGATGCCGAAGGTGATCGGCACGCCGGTGTCGAGGGCCAGGCGCTGCAGCCTCCCGAAGTAGTCGTGACGGCGCTCCCGATTGCGCCCGAAGTCCTCCCCGGCGATCTCGAAGATCCCGACGCCCAGCTCCCCCATCACGCCCACCAGCGCCTCGACCTCGGACCAAGTGGCCAGCCGGCTGGCCACCGGGCGGTCGTCGGAGGTCTGGTGGTTGCGGGTGCGGCTGGTGGAAAAGCCGATCGCGCCGGCCTGCAACGCGTCCCGCACGTGGGCCGCCATCACGGCCACCTCGTCGTCGCTCGCCTCGGCCTCGAAGGCCCGCTCCCCCATCACGTAGGTGCGCAGCGCCGAGTGGCCGAGGTACGCGGCGTAGTTGATGCCCTTGGGCAGGCGGTCCAGCGTGTCGAGGTACTCCGGGAAGCTCTCCCAGGTCCACTCGATGCCGGCTGCCATCGCCTCGGCGGAGATGTCCTCCGCCCGCTCCAGGTTGCGCACCACCAGATCCCGGGCGTCGGGCCGGGCCGGCGCCACGCTGAACCCGCAGTTGCCCATCACGACCGTGGTCACGCCGTGCCAGCAGGAGCAGGTGCCGAGCGGATCCCACGCCACCTGGGCGTCCATGTGGGTGTGCCCGTCGACGAAGCCGGGCGCCACGACCGCCCCTTCGGCGTCGATCTCCTGCGCCCCGCGCTCGCGTATCCGCCCGATCCGGGTGATGCGCCCCGCGTCCACCCCCACGTCGGCCCGGTACCGGGCGCCTCCCGAGCCGTCCACCACCGTGCCGTTGCGAACCACCAGGTCATACGCCATCGACAGCCCCCCTGTTGCAGCTCGCGCCACGCTAGCTCCCGCCTGCGCCGGCGGCCCGGCCGACCTTGCGGACGGTAGCGTTCACGCCCAGATCGACGGGGCAGAGAGAGGACCGCAGTGGACAGCACCGCAGTGAACAGCACCGCCCGCGAGCAGCTGCGCGCCGCGCAGGCGCCGCTCAAGAGCCAGTACCGGGGAGACCCGGCGGCGGCGCTCGTGACGCTGTCCGCCGTGGGCGGGCTCGACGGCGACGGCGTCGTCTGCTCGGTGCAGACCGGACAGGCCCTCGTGCAGGCGGGGCTGCACCCCGCCACCGGCGGCGACGGGCTGGCCGCCTGCTCGGGCGACATGCTGCTCCAAGCGCTCGTGGCCTGCGCCGGGGTGACCCTGCGGGCGGTCGCCACGTCGCTCGGCGTCGCCTTCACCGACGGCCTGGTGCGGGCCGAGGGGGACCTCGACTTCCGGGGCACGCTGGGGGTCGACAAGGAGGCGCCGGTGGGCTTCAGCGCCATCCGCCTGCAGTTCGAGCTGACGACCGACGCCCCGCCGGAGCAGCTCGAGAAGCTGTTCGAGCTGACCGAGCGCTACTGCGTGGTGTACCAGACCCTGCGCACGCAGCCGCCGATCGAGATCACCCAGCTGACCAGCCCGCTCGGCTGAGCGAAGCGAAGCCGACACGACCGAGCGAGCGCCAGCGAGCCGGGCGGGGATGGGGTCCGGGGGCGCAGCCCCGGGAATGGGCACAGCTGAGCGAAGCTCAGCTGCACGGTCGGGGAGCGCCAGCGAGCCGGGCGTGGATGGGGTCCGGGGGCGCAGCCCCCGGAATGGGCACAGCTGAGCGAAGCTCAGCTGCACGGTCGGGGAGCGCCAGCGAGCCGGGCGTGGATGGGGTCTGGGGGCGCAGCCCCCAGCAACAAGATCGGCTGAGCGAAGCGAAGCCGACACGACCGAGCGAGCGCCAGCGAGCCGGCCGTGGATGGGGTCCGGGGGCGCAGCCCCCGGGATGGGCACAGCTGAGCGAAGCGAGGCAGGCCTGAACCCCGGAGGTCGAGAGCGCCCACTGCGGCCCTCGCTCCCCGGGGTTCGGACACCGTTCAGCGGTCCGCGGGCGAACGACCACTGGAACGGGCCGCACGAGCATACTGCGCACTGCCCGCGCCTCAGCAAGGCGAACGGGGCGTTGGGCCTCCGGTTGGGCCCCCTACCGGTCGACGGCGGCGGCGCGTCGGGCGCTCACCTGCGCCCAGAGCTCCTGGAAGAACCCGGCGCTGACCTGCGAGCGCCACCACGCCCCCCGCACCATGCGCGGGGCCCACTCGGGCTGCTCCACCGCCAGCGGCGCGATCGCGTTGTCGAGCCAGTTCTTGCCGTGGATCGGGTCCACCTCGGCGTGCACCACGTAGAAGGGGTAGGCGTCGGCGGGGGCGTGCAGGCGCTCGAAGGCCCGCACCACCATCCGGCAGCGCGGCCCGGCCTGGGATTCGAGCAGGCCCAGCGCGCCGAGCATCTCGGGCTGCAGCCACCGGTTGGTGGCGAGGAGCCCCCCGAGCGCGCCGCGCTCGAGCGCCGCGACCGGCAGGTCTCGCCGGTCGAGGCGAGGCATGGCCACCGCCTCCACCAGCCGGTCGTGCAGCGCGGTGTGGATGTCCTCCATCCGACCGTTGCCGAGCTCGTCCCAGTAGTTCGAGGCCAGCTCGAGCTTCGGTCGGCCCCGCAGCCCCAGCTGGCATGCGGCCACGAGGTCGTCGAAGCCGGCGTCGGGCCCGCCCTCGACGGCGAGGAACCAGACGACCTCCTCCCAGGTGGCTTCCGACGCCAGCCAGTGGTACACGAGCGGCACTCGGTCCCGGCCGGCCACGGCGCGGATGGCGGCGGGGGCCTCGCGTGCGGCGATCGAGTCCGGCACCGGCGTGGCCTCCAGCGCCGCGATCCAACGCGTCTCCAGACGGGCCTTGAGCTCGGCCAGCGCCGGGTGCCACTGGTGGCGGGCGGCGTCGCCCACCACCGGCAGCGGCGCGGTGTTGAGGTCGTAGAGGGCCAGCAGCGTCAGGAGCTGGTCGCGTTCGTCGGCCGGCTCCAGGCCGCCGAGGCGGGTGAGCTCGGCCCCGCCGCGGTGCAGCCCGCGCACCAACGCGTCGGTGAGCGGCGCCGGGGGTCGGACCCCGGCCCGGGCCGCGTCGGCCTGCTCGACCTGCTGCATCACGTTGTCCTCCTCGACACCAATGTCCGCTGAACTCCGCGGCGCCGCCGCGTCAGCGGCAGGCTGCGACTGCGCCGCTGGCCGGCGGGCAGGCCGCGGCGGCCGCCGGCGACGCCGGAGACGCCGAGCCGTCGAGCAGACCGCTGAGCGCGTCCGCCGCCATGGGGCGGCCGAACAGATACCCCTGGGCCGAACCGCAGTCGAGCGCCTGCAGCAGACTCACCTGCTCGGGCTGCTCCACCCCCTCGGCCACCACGTTCACCTGGAGCACCCGGCTCATCTCCATCACTGCGCGGGCCACCGCCCGGTCGCCGTCCTCGCCGATCAACCCGTCCACGAAGCTCTTGTCGATCTTGATGGCCGAGATCGGGAAGGTCCGCAGGTGGTTGAGCGAGGAGTAGCCGGTGCCGAAGTCGTCGAGCGCCAGTCGGACGCCCAGCTTGGCCAGCGCGTTCACCACCGGGGCGATGCGCTGCGCGTCGAGCAGCAGACAGGTCTCGGTGATCTCGAGCACCAGGCGCTCAGGGCCCAGCTCGTGCTCGGCGAGCACGCTCTCCACCAGGTGGGGCAGGCTCGGCTCGAGCAGCTGGCGCATCGACAGGTTCACGCTCAAAGTCAGCGGCCGGGCGCCGGGCCGCTCGAGGTCCCACGTGCGGAGCTGGCGGCACGCCTCGCGCAGCACGTGCTCGCCGATGGCCACGATCAGGCCGGTCTCCTCGGCCACCGGGATGAACTCCAGCGGCGGCACCAGGCCGTGGCCCGGCCGCTCCCAGCGTACGAGGGCCTCGATGCCGGTCACGGCCCCGTCGCTCAGCTCCACGATCGGCTGGTAGTGCACCACGAACTGTCCGGACTCCACCGCCGTCTTGAGCTCGGACTCGAGGAAGACGCGTCCGAGCAGCTCGTCGTCCATCGAGGCGTCGTACACCGCCAGGCGCCCCTTGCCCGCCGTCTTCGCCCAGTACATGGCCACGTCGGCGCTGCGCAGCAGCTCCTCGGCGCTGGCGCCGGCTTCGCCGCCGAGCTGCCCGGGCGCCTGGGGCGCGGTGACGAGACCGACGCTGGCGCCCACCTTCACGTCGCGGCCCTGCAGGCGCACCGGCTCGCAGAGCGCGTGGATGATCCGGTTGCCGAGATCCTCGGTCAGCGCCGGCGCGGCGTCCTCGATCAGCACGGCGAACTCGTCGCCTCCGAAGCGAGCCACCGTGTCGCCGGTGCGGACGCAGGAACGCAGACGGTCGGCCAGCTCGATGAGCAGCTCGTCCCCGCAGCCGTGGCCCATCGTGTCGTTCACCGTCTTGAAGTTGTCGAGGTCCACGAACAGGATGCAGACCGCGTGGCCGGGCTGGGTCTGGCGGCGCACGAGCGCCTGCTCGACCCGGTCACGGAACAGAGCGCGGTTGGCCAGACCGGTCAGCGCGTCGTGGAAGGCCTGGTGGGCGAGCTGGAGCTCGAGCGAGCGCCGCTCGGTCACGTCGCGCACGAGCAGCAGCGCGTCGGCGTCCGAGCAGCGCACCACCCGCGCCTCGTAGAACTGCTCGCCGGCGTCGCCGGGCACGGTGTACTCGAAGGACTGGGTGCTGAGCGACAGGAACGCGCGCTGGAGCGCCGCCGGCAGCTGCGCGCTCATCTCAGGGAACACCTTGTGGGCGATGGCGCCGACCACGCCGCCCCCGGCCCGGTCGGCGCCGCCGGCGCCGCGGAAGTCGAGGATGGCGCCGGCGCGGTCGAGGCGCAGCACGAGGTCGGGCAGCGCGTTGAGCTCGCGGGCCAGCGCCTGCTCCGCGGCCGCGAGGCGGTCGCGTTCGGCGTCCATCTGCTGCAGCCGAGCGGCGAGACGGCGGGCGTCGGCCAGCGCGGTCGACTGCGCCTGCGCCAGGAACATGTAGTCCGGCGTGGGGTCGTGGGGCGCGAAGTCGCCGAGCGTGAGGCCGATGCGTTCGAGCGCCGTCGGGTCGGTCACCCACGGCGAGCCCAGCAGGATCACCGCCTCCTGCGCGCCGGGGGTGTCGTTGAAGACGAGCTGGCAGCGCAGCGTGGCCCCGGTGGGCCGGATCTGGAACAGCAGCGCGCTGCTGCTGGGCACCTTGCGCAGCCGCTCGTACTCGAGCGGGACGGGGGGCGAGGTGAGCGACAGGAACTCGCCGAGCGCCACGCCCAGCTCGAGCCCGGGGCACAACCCGGGCAGCGAGCGGCCCACCCCGAGCACGCGCAGCTGCCGATCGAGGACGACGTGGAACGGGAACGCGTCCTCGAGGAGCTGGCGGCACAGCCGGGAGACCCCGCCCGCGGGCGGTTGGGCGTGGCTGGGGGTCACGGCCGGCGGCCTCCGGTGGAGGGCGACCACCGGGCGGTGACGAAGCGGTCGAGGCCGTCGGCGTCCGTGTGGTCGGCGATCTCTCGCCAACCGCCGACCGCCTCGAGCAGAGCGGGTGCGGTTGCGCCCTGACGGTCGGAGTGCTCGATCACGAGCAGCCCGCCCGGCCGAAGCAGGCGCCGCGCGCTGCGTTCGACGATGCGCACGAGGTCGAGGCCGTCGTGGCCGGCCATGAGCGCCACCAGCGGGTCGTGGTCGCGCACCTCGGGGGCCACGCCGTCGAGCTCGTGGGCAGCCACGTACGGCGGGTTGCTCAGCACCATGTCGACCGAGCCGTCGAGCTCGGGCAGCGCGTCCGCCGCGTCGCCCAGGTGCACGGTCACGGTCGCGTCGCCGGCGGCGGCGCGGGCGGCGGCGTTGCGCCGCGTCCACTCCACTGCGCTCGGGTCCTTCTCCACGGCGTGCACCCGTGCGCCGGGGGTCTCGTTGGCCACGGCGAGCGCGATGGTGCCCGAGCCGGTGCACAGGTCCACCACCAGCGGCGACGACACCCGGGATCGGGCCAGCGCGTCGACCGCCCACGCCACCACCGATTCGGTCTCGGGCTGGGGCACGAACACGCCGGGGCCCACGAGCAGCTCGATGCTGCGGAAGCGGACCCGGCCCACCAGGTGCTGCAACGGCACCCGCTGCGCCCGCTGCTCGACCAGCGCCTCGAAGCGCGCCGATGCGCCGGCCAGCTCCACGAGGTCGTCGAGCTGGTGGCGGCCGACGCCGAGGGCGAAAGCCGCCATCTCCTCGGCGTCGCGCTGAGGCGAGTCAACGCCAGCGTCCCGGAGGCGCTCGACGGCCCGATCGATGGCGTCCCGGATGGTGAGCACCATCAGTCCTGCGCCTCGCCGGCGAGGGCGGCGGTCGCGACGGCGACCGGAGCGCAGGTGATGATGAACTCGTCGTGGTCGGCGCCGTCCTCGCTGCATGCGCTGCGCTCGACCTCGATCTGCTGACCCAGCAGGTCGCCGAGGCCCTTGAGCAGGCCCACCACCATGGGGCCGAACCCGGCGCGAGTGGAGTAGTAGTGCACGATCTGGCGGCCGCCGCTCAGCTCCTCCACCGCGAAAGACGGCGGACGCAGCTCGGGCATCATGAGCCGGACGCGGGCGTGGAGGGCGTCGAGGTTGCGGACGAACTCGGGCACCGTCGAACCGCCTGAGCTGAGCAGCGGACCGTAGCCCTCCCGGCCGGTGTAGAGGATCCAGTGCTTGCCGAACATCTCGAGGATCTCGGCGGCGGGTCGGGCGAGCACGTCGCTCGCTGCGGCCACAAGACGGAAGGTGAGCTCGTCGTCGTAGCTGTCCATGCTGACGAACTCGACGACGTCGATGCCGGCCCGCTCCTTGATGGCCTCCCACAGCTCCGCGCCGCCTGCGCTGGTCGCCAGGTCCTCGATGGCCTTGTTGACCATGCCGTACACGGATCCTCCCCGGATGAGCCATCCCGACAGCGGGCGCCGTCAGGTCGTGACGTTCGTGTCGGCCGCCCGGCGGTGGGCCTTGACGCCCGTTCTGGGGTAGATCCGCCGCCGCGGGGCTCCGGACGCCGCCGTCCGGGGCGCCCGGCTGGGTGATTCGCCCCGTGCCGGGGCCGCGTCCCTTGTCTGGCGGATGGAGTCGCGCCGTTGCCGTGTCGATGCTGCGTTGCCGGCGCGAGCGGCGACTCAGGGGAGCTGGACGGAACGATGGCGCAGAAGGCGGCGACGAGCGGCGTCCGCACCTGGCGCGTCGCCGTCGCGGCGGCGTTCGTGACCGTGGTGTGCCTGTGCTGCTCGTTCGTGGTGAACGACCTGCTGGCCGAGACCGGCCGCCACCACCAGGCCCAGCTCGACCTCGCCGCCGTGCGCTGCACGGTGAGCACCCTCTCCGCCCAGGAATGGGCGGGGATGGCCGGCGTGCTCGGCGACCTGGAGTCGACCAGCGTCGCCGCCGACGAGGCGGAGGTTCGCCTCGCAGAGCTGGCCGACACCGCCGCCGCCGCCGACCGGGCCGAGCTGGCTGCGGTGGCGGAGCGCTTCGGCAGCTACCGCGCTGCGGTTACCAAGCTGCTGGTCCTCCTCCAGCAGGGCGAACGAGCCGAGGCCGCGGCGCTCGACGCGGAGGTGGTCGACCCCACCTTCGACGAGCTCACCGAGCTGCTCGAGCGCACCAGCGCCCGCCTCGATGCCCGGGCGGCCGCCGCCGCCGCCCGCACCCGCCGGGGGGCGTTCGGCTCGGTCTCGCTGGCGGTGGCCACGCTGGCGTTGGTGGCGCTGCAGGTCATCCGGGTCGGCCGGCGCCTCTCGGCCAGCCAGGCGCAGGTGAGCGCCGACGCGAGGCAGCGGCTCCTGCTGTCGTACTCGGAGGAGCTGGTGCTGGTGATCGACGCCGAACAGCGCGTGACGTACAAGTCGCGCTCCGTAGAGCGCATCCTCGGCTACCCCTGGCAGGCCGAGGCCCCGCCCGGCTGGCTGAACGAGATCGTGCATCCCGACCACCGGGCGCAGGTGCGCGCCGTGCTGGCGCGGGTGCAGGAGGCGCCCGGACGCACCGCCACGCTCGACTGCCGCGTCCGCCGTAGCGACGGCGACTGGCGCGACCTCACCTGCCACCTCGCCAACCTCAGCGCGGCGCCAGAGATCGGCGGGGTGCTGGTCAACGCCCGGGACGTGACCGAGCGGCTGCGGCTCCAGCGCAACCTCTCACACCAGGCGAGCCACGACGCGCTCACCGGGCTCGCCAACCGGGCGCGCTTCACCGAGGCGTTGGCCGAGCACCGCGACAGAGACAGCCGGAACAGCAGGGCCAGCCGAGACAGCCGGGACGGCCGGAACGGCCGGGCCCCCGCCGTGCTCCTGGTGGACCTCGACGGCTTCAAGGACGTGAACGACTCGCTCGGCCACGAGGCCGGCGACCGGGTGCTGACCCACGTCGCCGCCCGCCTCGCGTCGATCGTGCGCAAGGGCGACCTCGTCGCCCGCCTCGGCAGCGACGAGTTCGCCGTGCTGCTGGCCGAACCCTCCGCGGAGGAGCTGGCCGCCGTCGCCGAGCGGATCATCGCCAAGATCCAGACGCCGATCGTCACGAGCGACGGCGCCCGGGCGATCGTCGGGGCCAGCATCGGCGCGGCGATGTCCGAGGCCGGCGGCGACCCGCTGACGCTGCTGCACCAGGCCGACGTGGCGCTCTACGAGGCCAAACGGCTGAAGAAGGGGAGCTGGGTGCGCTTCGACGCGCAGCTCCACGCCCGGGTGGAGGACCGCGCCGCGATCCGCCAGGCGCTCGCCCGGGCGCTGGAGAACGGCGGGCTCGAGGCCGCGTACCAGCCGATCCACCGCCTGACCGACCATCGGGTCGACGGCTTCGAGGCCCTGGTGCGGTGGTACGACCCGGTGCGCGGCGCGATGTCGCCGGGCGACTTCATCCCGATCGCCGAGGAGTCGGGTCAGGTGGTGCAGCTCGGCCGTTGGATGCTCGACCGCGCCGCGGCCCAGCTCCGGCGCTGGTCCGAGCTCCAGCCGGCGCTGACGATGGCGGTGAACGTGTCGCCCCGGCAGCTGCTCGAGCCGGGCTTCGTGGACGACGTGGCGGCCACGATCCTGCGCCACGAGATCCCACCCGACCGCCTCGTGCTCGAGCTGACCGAGACGATGCTGATCGAAAGCCCCGACGACGCCGCCGCGGTGCTGCAGCAGCTCCGCGACCTCGGCGTGCAGCTCGCCCTCGACGACTACGGCGCCGGCCACACCTCGGTGAACTACCTCCGGCGCTTCCCGCTGGACGTGATCAAGATCGACCGTTCGTTCACCGCCGACCTGGACCGAGGACGGCCGGACACCGCGGCGCTCGTGCGCTCGATCACCGACCTCGCCCGGGCCCTCGGGCTCGAGACGATCGTGGAGGGCATCGAGGAGCCCGAGCAGCAGCGCCTCGCCCGGGAGCTCGGCTGCGACTTCGGCCAGGGCTACCTGTTCGCCAAGCCGATGGACCCTCAGGCCGCCACCGACTACCTCGCGGCCGCCCTCGTACCCGCGCACCGGTAAGGGCGCCCGACCTGGCGGACGGGGCTCAGCAGACGGGCCGGCCCGTCCGGGTCCCGGTAGTCGAGCACGTTGCAGCCGCCGACCTCGCGCACCATCCCGTCCGTGGCGACGAGACAGATGAGCCGCCGGCGCGCCCACGCGAGGCCCGCCGCGCAGTCGAGCGCCACGACCGGCGGCGCCGCGCGGGGGCCCGGCATCTCCACCAGCAGCAACGTCCCCTGCCCGTGAGGCAAGTCCACGAGGGCGGCGCGCCGGCCCGTGGGCGGGAAGCGGCGCACGCAGCAGCGTCCGTCGAACACGTAGACGTAGAAGTCGCACAGCCGCTCCAGGTCGGCGGTGCAGAGCGTGCGGGTCGAGCGGAAAGCGGGGGTCATGGGGGGCTCCTTGCGGGGGAAGCGCCGCCACGAGCGCGGCGGCGCCAGTGGTACGGCCCACCCCGCCCCCCGGTTCGAGCCCCCCAGGCTGCGCTCAGCCGTGCTTATCCCGGGGGCTGCGCTCAGCCGTGCTTACCCCGGGGGCTGCGCTCAGCCGTGCATGCCGCCGTCCACGGTGAACTCCTGGCCGGTGCAGTAGCTCGACTCGTCGCTGACGAGGAACAGCGCCATGTTGGCGATGTCGATCGCCTCCCCGGGCCGTTTGATCGGCAGGTTGCGAACCGCCCGTTCGGGGTCGGCCATCATCGGCATGTGGGCGATCATGTCGGTGAGGATCATGCCGGGATGGATCGAGTTCACCCGGATCCCGTACCGGCCGAGCTCCTTGGCGGCGATCTTGGTCATCCCCCGAACGGCCCACTTCGTGGCGCCGTACGCCATCGAGCCGAAGCCCCCTTCGAGGCCGGCCACCGACGAGATGTTCACGATCGACCCGCCGTTGCCTGCATCGATCATCGGCTGCGCCACCGCCCGCAGGCCGAAGAACACGCCCGTCTGGTTGATGGCGATCGTGCGGTTCCACAGCTCGGTGCTGGTGTTGACCAAACGGGCCGGCTCGAAGATGCCGGCGTTGTTCACCAACACGTCGAGGCGGCCGTGCCGGGCCACCACGTCGGCCACCACGGCGGCCCACTCGTCCTCGCTCGACACGTCGTGATGGAGGTACTCGCCGCCGATCCGGCCGGCGGTCTCCTCGCCCAGCTCGTCGCGCACGTCGGTCACCACCACCTTGGCGCCGTGGCTGGCAAACAGCTCCGCCTCGGCGGCGCCCTGGCCCCGCGCGCCCCCCGTGATGATCGCCACCTTGCCCTCGAGCCCGATCACGCTGGCCTCCTCGCCCCGTCCGATTCGCTGGCCGGACCCTACTCGCACCCCGCCCGGCCTCAGCCGGGCTCGTCCTGGGGGCTGCGCCCCCAGACCCCATCACCGCCGGCCTCAGCCGGGCTCGTCCTGAGGGCTGCGCCCCCAGACCCCATCACCGACCGGCTCGCTGGCGCTCCCCGGCCGGCCGGCCTCAGCCGGTGTGGATGCGGATGCGGAGCTGCTCCACGGTGCGGCGCAGCAGCCGGGACACGTGCATCTGGCTGATGCCCAGCCGTTCGGCGATCTCGCTCTGGGTCAGCTCGCCGAAGAAGCGCAGCTCGAGGATGGCCCGCTCGCGTGGGGGGAGCCCGGCCAGGATGTCGCGCACGAGCAGCTCCCGTTCGACGCCCTCGTACGAGGCGTCGGCCTGGCCCGTGGCCTCGCCGAGCGTGACGCCGTCGTCGGCGCCGAAGGGCCGGTCCAGGCTGTCGGCCCGGTAGCCCTGGCCGGCGTCGAGCGCCTCGATGATCTCCTCCACCTCCGCCCCGAGCCGCGCCGCCAGCTCGGCGGTGGTCGGCGGCCGGCCGTTCTGGTGGGTGAGCTCCTCGGTGGCGCGGCGGAGCTGCCCGTGCAGCTCCTTCAAGCGGCGGGGGGTGCGCATCGCCCAGGTGTGGTCGCGGAAATGGCGCTTCAGGCGGCCGTCGATCGTGCGCCCGGCGAAGGTCGAGAACTGCACATCCCGCTCCGGGTCGAAGCGGTCCAACGCCTCGATGAGGCCGAGCACCGCCACCTGGTCGAGATCCTCCCGAGCCGCGGCCCGGCTGGCGTAGCGAGCCGCGAAGTACCGGGCCAGCGGGAGGTGCGCGGTGATCAGCTCGTCGCGCAGCTTCGGATCGCCGGTGGTGCGCAGCTGCCGGAACCGGTCCAGCACCTCCGCGCTGTCCATGGGCTCAGCCACCACGCTTTCGCAGCACGAACCAGCGTCGGGCGGCGTCGCCGCCCACCTCGAACGAGTCGGTGGTGGCCGCCACGATCGCCTCCGCCATCTCGGAGAGCCGCTCGGGCCCGACCGGCCCCGTCGGGCCGGTGAGCTGAGCGCCGCTGATCTCGAGGCCGTCGCCGTCGCACCGATACGTGACGGTCAGCGCACCCCCACCGCCGTTGAGGAAGCTCACCAGCTCGTCGACCGCGATGCGAACGTCCTCCACCGCTTCGATGTCGAAGTCGAGCTCGGCGCACAACGCGGCGGCGGTGAGACGGGCCAGCCGCACGCTGTTGCCCGGGCCCTCCACCTGCAGCACGACGGTGGTGACCTCGGCCCCGCCCGCCGACGTGCCCGACCCCCCGGCGCTCCTCTCAGCCGCGCTCATCTCCGCCGCGCTCATCTCCGCCGCGCTCATCAGCTGCCGACGTTCAGCTCGTCCAGCAGGCCCGTGATCTCGATCACCCTCCGCACCGCCGAGCCCACACCGATCATCCGGAACATGCCGCCGCCGGCGCTCACCGCGCGCTGGGCCTTGAGCAGCTCGGTGATGGCCGACGAGTCGACGAAGCTGAGCTTCGAGGCGTCGATCGTCACGTCGACCCCGGGCCGTGCGGTCAGCTCGGACATGGCCTCGGCGAAGGCGCCCGCGGTGTGTGAATCCATCTCGCCGCTCAGCTGCACCAACGCGCGCTGCTCGGTCAGCTCACCGACTGCCACCTCGAACGCCATGCACACACCTCTCTGCGGGGCCTGAGGCGAACCTACCCCACGGGTGCGGGCGCCACGCCTCGCCCGGCCGGGTCCGCGCCGCGAACCGGGCCCGGGTCGAGCCCGCCGTTTGAGCGGACGCCGCGAAGGGAACGGAAGCCGATGGTCCCAGACGTGCATCTGTCCGCTCCTACTGAACGGGAACTACTATCTCCGGGTCTGCGTTCGCCGCCTAGCGGTTCGCCCTTCATCACCACACCGATGCCGTCATCGCCCTCGCTCACCCTGCGGCTCCCGGCGGCGCGCCCGCAGCTCGCCCTGGTGAGGGCCCTGCTCAGCGTCTGGCTCGAGGGCAACGGGTGCGCCGGTCAGCTTGTGGACGACGTGCAGCTCATCGCCACCGAGCTCGTGGCCAACGCGGTCGAGGCCTCACCGGCCGAGAGCTGCGAGGTCTGTGTGGTGCTCAGCCTGGATCCGAAGGGGCTCGACCTGCTCGTGGAGGACGAAGGCGGCGGCTTCTCGCTGATGGACACCGCCGCCGCGCCCGGCATCAACGCGCTCCGCGGTCGGGGCTTCTTGATCGTCCGAGCCCTGACCGACGAGCTGCACGTGCGGCGCGTGGGCGATCGCACCCAGGTGGCGGTGCGCAAGCTGCGCTGAGGCGGGGGGCGCCGTCAGCTTCCTTTGGGCCCTGGCCTCACCGGCGGCGCGCGTGCTTGGCTGGAGGCGATGTCCTCGCCGCCGGAGCCGCCCAGAGGTGAGCGCCTCGGCGGGATCGTGCTGCTCGTCGTGTGGATCGTCCTCGGCGTGGCCGCCGTCGGCTTCATCACCCGCGACGCCCTGCAACCGAACGAGTCCGCCACGCCCATTACGGTCAGCTACTCGCAGCTGCTGTCCGATCTCGACGCCGGCCGGCTCGCCGAGGTCGAGCTCGACGCCGAGGGCCGGGTGCGGGCGGTGCGCACCGACGGCGCCGAGCTGAAGAGCCAGATCCCCACCGCGGCCCCGCCCGAGCAGCTCCTCGACCGGCTCGTGGCCGCCCGGGTGGAGGTCACGGCCAAGGGCCCGACGAGCTCCGCCTGGGCGACCGCGCTGTGGAGCTTCGGCCCGATCCTCGCCCTGCTGGCCGTGTTCGTGTGGCTCGGCCGGCGAGGCACGGGCGGCGCGATCGGCTCGTTCTCCCGGGCCAAGGCGAAGCTGGCCGAGCAGCAGCACCCCTCGGCCAAGCTGGTCGACGTGGCCGGCTACGAGGGCGTGAAGCGGGAGGTGTTCGAGGTGGTCGACTACCTCCGCCGCCCAGAGGTGTACCACGCGGCCGGCGCGGTGGGTCCTGGCGGCGTGCTGATGGTGGGCCCGCCCGGCACCGGCAAGACGCTCCTGGCCCGGGCCATCGCCGGCGAGGCGGGCGTGCCGTTCTTCAGCGTGACCGGCTCGGCCTTCGTGGAGCTGTTCGTGGGCGTGGGCGCGGCGCGGGTGCGGGACCTGTTCGCCGAGGCGCGCAAGGCTGCCCCGGCGATCGTGTTCATCGACGAGATCGACGCGATCGGCGCCCGCCGGGGTCCACGCGCCGCGTTCACCAACGACGAGCGCGAGCAGACCCTGAACCAGCTCCTCGCCGAGATGGACGGCTTCGAGCCGGACCAGGGCGTGGTGGTGCTGGCCGCCACCAACCGCCCCGACGTGCTCGACCCGGCGTTGCTGCGCCCCGGCCGCTTCGACCGCCAGATCACCGTGCCGCTGCCGAACCAGGCCGAGCGGCTGGCCATCCTGCGCCTGCACTGCGCCGGCAAGCAGCTCGGTTCCGACGTCGCGCTCAACGCGGTGGCGAGGGCCACCCCGGGCTTCAGCGGCGCCGATCTCGCCAACTTGGCCAACGAGGCAGCGATCAGCGCCGTGCGCGACGCCCGCGTGGTGATCTCGGCGGCCGACTTCGACGCCGCCTTCGATCGGGTGGTGCTCGGCCGGCGCGACGGCGGCAACGTGCTGCTCGCCGAGGAGAAGCAACGGGTGGCCGTGCACGAGGCCGGCCACGCGTTGGTGGCGGCGCTGAGCGCCCACGCCGACCCGGTGTCGCGGGTGTCGATCCTGCCGGCCGGCGCCGCCCTCGGGGTCACCCACCAGCTCCCGCTCGACGAACGCCACCTGTACACCGAGAGCTACCTGAACGACGTGCTCGCCGTGCGACTCGCCGGCCGGGCCGCGGAGCAGCTGGTGCTGGGCGAGGCCTCGAGCGGCGCAGCGGACGACCTGGCCGCGGCCACGGCGCTGGCGCTGCGGATGGTGCGCGAGATGGGCCTGTCGGACGGGCTGGGACCGGTTGGCTACGGGGCCGTCCGCGATGCGGAGGCGCCCGGCCTCGGCGCCGCCGCGTTCGGGCCGGCCACCCAGGAGCTGATCGACGACCAGGTGGGCCTGAAGCTCCGCACCGCGGAGCAGCGGGCGGCCGACCTGCTGAAAGTGCACCGCGCCGGCCTCGACCGCCTCGTGGCCGAGCTGATCGAGCACGAGACCCTCGACGGCGCGGCGGTGCTCGCCGCGCTCCACGAGCGCCAGAGCGGACGCGACGCGGCCCAGGCGGGGCTGGGCGAGCCGCTCACGTGAGCTTCATGAACATGCGCTGCACGTCTTCCACGGCGAGGCCCGACTCGAGCGCCTCCTCCGGGTGCGCCAGACACCAGGTGAGCCCGCTCGCCACCAGCTTGAAGCCGGCCTGCTCGAGCGCGCTGATCGCGGCCGAGAGCTGGGTGATCACGGCCCGGCAGTCGCGGCCCTCGGCCAGCATCGCCTGAACCCCTCGCACCTGGCCCTCGGCGCGGCGCAGCCGCTTCTGCAGGTCGTCCAGCACCTCCGGCGGCAGCTCCATGCGCCCGATCATACCGCCCCCCGTATGCCCGACAGGGGGGGTTGCGGCCCCCGGCTGGCGGGTATCGCTGGAGGTCCACCAACGGGAGAGGAGCGGTCTGCGATGACGCCTCAGGACGAGCGAGCGGACCACACGGCGCCCGGGCGGGACGGCGGCGAGGAGCTGCCGGACGGCTACGGACATCAGCGCGCCCCCGGCTACGGCGAGGCGGAGCCCGCCGGCCCCTTCGCCGACGACGAGCCCCGCACGCCGTGGCGGGAGGAAGAAGCCTGGCGCCGCCAACTCGAGATCGTCGGCGAAGGGGAGACCGCTGCAGAAGCCGCCCTGAACAGCACGGCCGCCGCCGAAGGCGCGCTCGACAACACAGCCGCAGAAGGCGCGCTCGACGACACAGCCGCCCGGGCGCCTCGCGCGGAGCGGGGGTAGCGTCCGGGGCAGACGACGAGGGGGGGCGCCATGGTGGGAACGCAGGAGGGCAGGCTGCTGCTCACCAACGCTCGGCTGGTCGACGGGATCGCCGATCAGCCGAGGGAACGGACCTCGATCCTGATCGAGGGCGAGCGGATCCGAGCCGTGGAGGCCGACGGGGCGGGCGCGCCGGCGGGCGCGGAGGTCGTCGATCTCGGCGGCGCCACCGTGCTCCCGGGGCTGATCGACACACACGTGCACGCCACGATGATGGATCGCGAGAGCCTGCCGCTGTTCCTCGCCGCCGGGGTCACCTCGGCGCGCGACGTGGGCGGGCGGCTCGACAAGGTGCTCACGCTGCGCGCCGAGCTGGCCGAGGGGTCGCTGCTCGGACCCCGTCTCTACGTCTGCGGCCCGCTGCACGACGGGCCCGACGCCAGCTTCCCCGCCCACTCGCCCCTCGGCGAGATCCTCGACTCGATCCCCTCGCCCGAGCACGTGCCGGCCAAGATCGGCCCGCTGCTCGAGGCCGGCGTCGACGCGGTCAAGCTGTACTTCACGCTGCCGCCGGACACGGCGAAGGCGGTGATCCGCTACGTCGACGGCCGGGCGCCGATCACCGGGCACCTCGGCTACAGCGTCTCCCGCGAGCTGATCGAGGCCGGCCTCGACGGCCTGGAGCACGTGTGGATCTCGCCGTACAACGACTTCTGCCCACTGGAGATGCGTTTCGGGCCCGGCCTGGCCGTGTCCTCGATGATGGACCGGGCGTTCTGGTCGCTCACCATGCAGGGCTGGGTGCAGGCGGACCTCCACTCGGAGTCGGCCAAGGCGTGGTTCGGGGCGATGGTCGAGCGCCAGGTGCACCTCGGCACCACGCTCGACCTGCTGTGGGTGGCCAAATGCGGTCTGGACCAGGCGATGGCCGACCCGCACCGCCGCTACATCCCGCCCATGGCGATGGCCCGCCAGCGCCGGGTGGCCGCCCGCACCGGCGAACGGCCCGGATGGGACGTGCACCCCGGCTTCGACCTCGAGCTCGGCGCCCGGGCGTTGGAGCGCCACCAGGAGGTCACCCGCCTGCTCCACGAGGCGGGCGGGCTGGTGGTGGGCGGCACCGACTGCGGGGGCCTCGCCTACCCGCCGCCCGGCTTCGCGCTGCAACGGGAGGTGCAGCTGCTCGCCGAGGCGATCGGGTCGATGGCCGCGTTCAAGGCGGTGACCTCCACCGCCGCCCGCTGCCTGCGCAAGGAGGCCGACGTGGGCAGCGTGGCGCCGGGGCGCTACGCCGACCTGCTCGTGGTGGACGGCGACCCGCTCGCCGATCCGACGCTGCTCACGCGTCTGCGCACCGTGTACCGCGGCGGCGTGGCCCACGATCCCCAGGAGCTGCTGGCGAAGGTCCCGCTCGCCGACGCGGCCTGACCGGCCGGCTCAGCTCCACAACGAGCTGATCGGTGCGGCGATCGTGCCGTCGTCGAAGGTCAGCGTGAAGGGGCCGGTGTGCAGGAGCACGGTCGCCACCACGGCGTCGCCCATCTCCCGCCGCAGCCACCGCAGGCGCCGGGCGTCGTGAGGCTCCGGGGAGGAGGTGGCCGTGATCTCGATCACCGCGAGGCGCCGCGCGCCGACCTCGAGCACCAGGTCGATCTCGCGGCGGCCCTCGGCGGTGCGCAGATGATGCAGGCGCGGCGCCGGCGACAGCAACGCAACCTCCGCCCGCGCCTGCGCCACCACGAAGGTCTCGACCGCGCCGGCGCTGTTTAGGCTGCTCAGCCGGCCCGGGCGGCGTCGAGGTAGCGGACCAGGCCGTCGAGGGTGCGCACGAGCGGGTAGTCGCGTTCGGGCACGGTGACCCCGAGGCGCTCCTCCAGGGCGGTGAGCAGGTTCAGGAAATCCATCGAGTCGAGGTCGCCCTGCTGCAGCAGGTCGCCCGCCGGGTCGAGCTCGGCGAGGGTCACGTCGGGGGCGATGTCGGCGAGGGCGTCGGTGATCACTGCGAGCGTGTCGCTCATGCCTGCAAGCCTTCCGGTTGCTGGAGGGCGTCGTCGAGCGCGGCGAGGAGGGCGGCGCCCTGGCGGCCGTCGCTGGCCCGGTGGTCGGCCGAGAGGGTGGCGGTGACCACCGGGCGGACGGTGAGCATGCCCCGCTCGGCCCAGGGGCGCTCCCGCACGGCGCCGAAACCGATCAGCGCCACCTGCGGCGGGCTGATGACCCCGAACACGGCGCCGGCGCCGGCGTCGCCCAGGTTGGTCACCGTGATGGTGGGCGAGCTCACCTCGCTGGCCCGCAGCCGGCCCGCCCTGGCCCTCGTCACGAGGTCGCGCAGGGCCGCCATCAGCTCGTCGAGGCTCAACCCGTCGGCGCCCGGCAGGGCCGGGGCCACCAAGCCGCCGCCCCGCAGCGCCACCGCCACGCCGAGGTTCACCTCCTCGGCGGGCTGGAACGCGTCGTCGAGCCAGAAGCCGTTCAGGCGCGGGCAGCGCCGGGCGGCCCGCGCCGCCGCCTTGAGCAGCAGGGCGGCGGGCAGCAGCCGCCGGGCGGCGGGCCGCCCGGCGTTCTGCTCGGCCATCCACCCCAGCGCCGCCCCCAGGTCCACGTCGCGGCTCAGGTAGGAGTGCGGGATCTCCCGCTTGGAGCGCGCCATCAGGGCGGCGGTGGCGGCCCGCAGCGCATCGGCCCGTTCGGCCGTGCTGCGCCGCACCG
>JBJXGF010000382.1:0-9662 GCA_046153015.1 Acidimicrobiales bacterium
CCCGGCCGGCGGCGCGTCGGGCGCCGGCCGGGCGGACGGCGCCGCCGCCGCGGTCACAGGATGGGCGAGAGGTTCACGCCGGAGGCTCGGCCGAGCGGGCGGCCCGGGCGGCGCGGCGGGCGGCTCGGCGCTCCTCGTAGTCCGGCGCGTAGCGGTCGACGAACTCGGGGTCGGCGGCCGCTGCGAACGGCGCCAGCTCGGCGCCGGCCCGCCGCCACGCCGCGAGCAGGTGGTCCTCGGCCTCGTAGTCGAACGGGTCCTGCAGCAGCCCGCGTTCGGTGCGCCCGCCCCGCTCGACGGGGTGCTGGACCAGCCAGCGGGCGGTGTACGCCAGCGCCTCCGGGCAGGGCGCCACGTCGCGGTAGCCGAGCTGATGGAACGCCTTGTCCACCGGGGTCATGCGATGGTACGGGTCGTTCAGCATCATCATCGGATGGCCGGGCGTGGCCAGCTCGAAAGGCAGGCCCACGATCTCCATCTCGTGGCCGAGCGCCTCGCAGATGATCTCGACCACCTGGCGCAGGGTCGGCGTCCACTCGTCGCTCACGTTGTAGGCCTGCCCCGCCGAGGCGTCGGGGTGGTCGATGGCGAGCAGCAGGGCGTGCGCTGCGTTCTCGGCGAAGGCGCCGGTGCGCAGCATCAACCCCGAGTCGGGCAGGATCATGTGGCGGCGCCCGTCGAGCACCCGGCGCACCACCATCCACTCGCGGGGGATGAGCTGGCCCGGCCCGTAGATGAGCGGGTACCGGAAATGCGAGGCGGTCGGGTGGTGCTCGAACACCGCGGCCTCGGTCTCCACGATGCGGGCGACCTTGAGGTTCTCGGCGCCGGCCTTCGGGGCGTCCTCCCTCGTCGGCACGCGCAGGCCCGGCGGCGACAGGTCGCGGGGCGTGCCGTAGCCGCGGTATACCGGCACGCCGCCGACCGACACGAGCTTGCCGACCCGGCCGGCGTAGAGCTTGGCCTGCTCGCGCAGGCGCCCGTACATGATCGCGGCCACGTCGAAGGTGCGATCGCCGAGCGCGTCGGCCAGCGCGCCCGCGTCGAACGGGTCGGTGTGGATGTGCTCGAGGCCGGCCGGGATCGTGTCGACCTCGTGGTTGCCGGTGTGGAGGATCACCACCTCGTAGCCGCGCCGGCAGAGCCCGTTCACCACGTGCGGGCCGGTGGGGCCGGTGCCGCCGACGACGAGGGCGCTCGGCGCGGCCACTCAGCGCTCCAGCGAGAGGTGCGCGCCCACGGCGTCGCGGGCGTAGCGGTCGACGAAGCCGGTCTCCGCGGCGGCGGCGGCCGGCTCGACCTTGGCGCACGCGTCTTCCCACGCCGCGATCAGCGCGTCCTCGGCGGCGTAGTTGAACGGGTCGCCGAGCCCCGCCTCGGTGACCGAGCCGGCCTCGACCGGGTGGTCGACGAGCCAGCGGGCCGTCTGGCCGAGCGCCTCGACCGCCCCCACCCGATCCCGGTAGCCGAGGCTGGAGATGATCTTCTCGGCGCTGGTGACCCGGTGGAGCGGCGTCTTCTCGATGAAGGGGTAGGCCGGTGTGGCCAGCGAGTACGGCAGCGACACCAGCTCCATCTCGGCGTCGAGCCCGGCGGCGATGGCCTGGATGGTCTGGCCGGCCGAGAGCACGTGCTCGTCGGTCACGTTGAAGGCCTGGCCGGCCGAGGCCGCCTCGTGGTCGAGGCCGAGCAGCAGGATGTGCGCGGCGTTCTCGGCGAAGGCCGCGGTGAGCAGCGTGAGGCCGCCGTCGGCCACGATCATCCGCCGCCGCCCGTCGAGCACCCGCTTGACCACTGACCACTCGCGGGGCACCACCTGGCCGGGGCCGTAGATGCGGGGGTAGCGGTAGTGCGAGGCGGTGGGATGGTGCTCGAAGACCAGCTCTTCGGTCTGCACCATCTTGACGACCTTGTCCTGCTCGTCGGGCCCCGCCAGCGGCGCGTCCTCCCGGGTGGGCACGGGCAGGCCGGGCGGGCTCCAGACCGCGGCGTGGCTGAAACCCGCGTAGACGGGCACGCCGCCGACCGACAGGAACCGGCCGCAGCGGCCGGCGAAGTACGGGGCGAGATCCCGCAGCCGGCCGTACATGGCGAACACCGCGTCGAACGTGGCGCCGCCCAGCGCGCTCGCCACCGCCCCGATGTCGAACGCGTTCGTGTGGATGTGGGGGAGATGTCCGGGGATCGTGTCGACCTCGTGGCGGCCGCTGTGCAGCACCGTCACGTCCCAACCCCGCTCGACCAGACCATTGATCACGAACGGCCCCGTCGGACCGGTTCCCCCTATGACCAGCGCGTGCATAGCGGGCGAGGGTAGCCCGGCGCCGCCGCCGGCGCTCGCGGGGCGAGGCGGCAGTGTTTCGCGCTCGGTAAGGGCCTCGTAATGGGATTCCCGCCGGGGCGGGGCGACACTGCGCAGGCCGGCTCCGGAGCGCGGTGGAACCCCAGAGCAGACGCGACGACGCGGACTGTCTCGGACAGAGACGGAGAGTGCACCGTGCCCAACCTCATCACCCGCCGCGCCCGATGGGCCGCCGCGGCAGCCGCAGCCCTGGCCATGGTCGGCGCCGCCGCGCCGGCCGGCGCCGGCGGCCGCTACGACGAGCCTCGCACCTACCAGGTGACGGTCAAGAGCATCACCGCCCACCAGCCCTTCACGCCCCCGGTGATCGTGCTGCACGAGCGCGGCGCGCGCCTGTTCAAGGCGGGCCGGCCCGCCTCGGTGGGGGTGCGCGAGATCGCCGAGAACGGCAACCTCGATCCGCTGCTGGCCGCGCTCGACGCCCATCCCGCGGTGGCCGACGTGGCGGTGGCGGCGGCCGGGGATCCGCCGCCGGTCCAGCCCGGCGAGTCGGCCACCGTGATGGTGACCGGCGACCGTTGGGTGCGTCGGCTCTCGCTCGTGGCCATGCTCATCTGCACCAACGACGGCTTCGCCGGCCTCGACGGCATCGCCGCACCCCGCCAGGTGGGCCAGACGCGGGTCGCCTACGCCGACGCCTACGACGCCGGCTCGGAGCGCAACACCGAGCGCTTCGCCGACCTCGTCCCGCCGTGCGGGCCGCTCACCGGCGTGGACAGCGGCGGGCAGGGGACCGGCATGTCGAACCCGGCCCTGGCCGAGGGCGGCGTGGTCCGCCACCACGAGGGGATCGACGGTTCGGCCGACCTCACCGGGGATCACCACGGCTGGGCGACCGACCGGCCGGTGCTGCGCATCGAGATCACGCGGGTGTCCTGACCGGCGTCAGGCGCCAGGGCGTCGGGCGCCTCGGCGCCCGACGCCTGCGTCGCGCCTATCCTGGCCGGGCTGGCGGTCTGCGACAGGGGGAGGCCCGAGATGCGTGAGGTGCTGGTGGCCGGGGCGGCGATGACGCCGTTCGGCAAGTTCTTGGAGCGCAACATCCGCTCGCTCGTGACCGAAGCGACCGGCGGCGCGCTGGCCGACGCCGGGTTGGCCCCGAGCGAGGTCGGCTTCGTCGTCTTCGGGAACGCCGCCGCCGGGGTGCTCACCGGTCAGGAGATGATCCGGGCGCAGGTGGCGCTGGCCGACAGCGGCCTCGCCGGCCTGCCCATGGTCAACGTGGAGAACGCCTGCGCGTCGGCGTCCTCGGCGTTCAACCTGGCGTGGATGGCCGTGGCGTCGGGCCAGGCCGAGGTGGCGCTGGCCATCGGGGCCGAGAAGATGACCCACACCGACAAGAACCGGGCGAACGTGGCGCTGGCTCGGGCGGTCGACGTGGAGCAGCTCGTGGCCGACCTGGGCGAGGAGGTGCTCGAGCAGGGCGCCGGCGCGCTGTTCATGGAGATCTACGCCAAAGCCGCCGAGGGCTACATGGCCAAGGCCGGCTGCGGGCCCGAGGCCTTCGCCGCGGCTGCGGCGGTGAGCCACTTCCACGGCAGCCTCAACCCGAAGGCGCAGTACCGCACGCCGCGCACGATGGAGGAGGTGCTGGCCAGCCGCCCCATCGCCGGGCCGCTCACGCTGCTGATGTGCTCGCCGATCGGCGACGGCTCGGCCGCCCTCGTGCTGACGTCGGACGAGTACGCGGCGCGGCACGGCCTCTCCGGCCCGAAGGTGCGCGGCACCGCCATCCGCTCGGGCACCTTCGGCGAGCACAACACGGTGGTCGAGCGCTGCGCCGAGGCCGCGTTCCAGATGGCGGGCGTGGGCCCGGCCGACATCGACGTGATCGAGCTGCACGACGCCGCCGCGCCGGCGCAGCTCCAGATCCTCGAGGAGCTCGGCGTCGCCGGCCCCGGCGAGGCCGTGAAGCTGGTGATGGACGGCGACACCCGCCTCGGCGGCTCGATCCCAGTGAACCCCTCCGGCGGCCTCATCGCCAAGGGGCACCCCGTGGGCGCCACCGGCTGCGCGCAGCTCGTGGAGCTGGTCGATCAGCTGCGCGGCCGGGCCGGGGACCGCCAGGTTCCCGGCGCCCGCTGGGCCCTGGCCGAGAACGCAGGGGGCGATCTCGGCGCCGGGCCCGCCGCCTGCGTGGTCACCATCCTCGAAGCCGAGTAGCTAGGGCGAGCGCAGCGAGTCCTGTCGACCGAGCGAGCGGAGCGAGCCGGGCGGCGATGGGGTCTGGGGGCGCAGCCCCCAGAACAAGTGCGGCGAGCGCAGCGAGTCCTGCCGACCGAGCGAGCTGGTCTGGCGAAATTTGGCGACAGGCGAACGCCTCGGGCGCCGATATTTACCGACAGTGCTGCTGTCGATCACCACCACGCACCGCCCGGCCACCGATCTCGGTCACCTGCTGCGCAAGCACCCCGACCACGTGCGCACGATCGAGCTCGGCGCCGGCACGGGGCACGTGTTCTGGCCCGAGGCCGGCTACGAGCGGGCCACAGCGTGCCTGCTGTTGGAGATCGACCCGGTCCGCCTCGGGGGCGGGCCGGCGCCGTCCGTAGACGACCGGCCGTATACGGCCTCGGCCCTGCTCGCCTCGGCCATCACGACGGTCTTCGCCGCCGCCCTCGCCGGGCGCTGCCCCGAACGGCCCGGGCTGGCGGATCGCGCGCTGCCGCTGTTGGTGCACGTGCCCACCGTGCCCGCCCGGTGCGGCGCGGCCGGCCTGGCCCGGCTGTTCGAGCCGCTCGGCTGGCGGGTCGACGCTGCGCCGGTCCCGCTCGATCCGATGTTCCCCCACTGGGGTGAGGCCGCCGTGCACGACCTCACCCTGCGCGGCGAGGCCACCGTACGGGACCTGCTGGCCCAGCTCGTGGTGCTCCTCCCGGTGCTCGACGACGCCGACGACCGTCCTGACGACCGTCCTGACGACCGTGGGGTCGGGCGGGACCGGCTCGACGAGCTGCTCCACCACGGCGGCCGGTGGCTGGAGGCCCACCCGGAACGGGACCTGATCGCCCGTCGCCAGCTGGGCCGCCGCCCGCCCGCCACCCGGGCGAGCCTCGCCCGCCTGGTCGAGGGCGACCCTGACCGGGACGCCCTCGCCGCCGACCGGGAGGAGGCCGAGCTCGAAGCGCCCCTCGGCCTGGCCGAAGCCCGGCTCGACGCGCTGGTGGCCGAGCTCGAGGGCGCGGGCGCCCGCCGGGTGGTGGATCTGCGCTGCGGGGAAGGCGCCCTCGTCCGGGCGCTGCTGGAGCGGCCCCAGTTCGAACGCGTCGTGGGGGTCGACGCCTCGCTGCGCAACGTCGAGGCCGCGGCGCGGGCCCTGCGTCTCGACCGCCGGCGCGAACGGGACCGGGCGCGGGTGGAGCTGGTGCACGGCTCGCTCGGCTACCGGGACCGCCGCCTGGAGCGCTTCGACGCGGCGGTGCTGAGCGAAGCGGTGGAGCACACACCCCCCGGCCGGCTGGCTGCGCTGGAGCAGGCCGTGTTCGGGTGCGCCCGACCTGGCCTCGTGCTCGTCACCACGCCCAATGCCGAGTACAACCCCCGCCTCGGGCTTGGCGCCGGCGGAGCGACGCGCCGCCACCGCGGGCACCGCTTCGAATGGAGCCGGGCCGAGCTCGCCGCGTGGGCCGAGGGGGTCGGCGATCGGCACGGCTACCGGGTGCGCGGCGACGGGATCGGCGAGCGCGACGAGCGGCTCGGCCCGCCCACGCAGCTCGCCGTGTTCTCCCGCCTCGACCCGGCCCGGAGCGGCCGATGAGCCTGACGCTGCCCGAGCTCAGCCTCGTGCTGCTGGTGGGCCCTTCGGGAGCGGGCAAGTCGACGCTGGCCGCCCGGCTCTTCGGGCCGACCGAGGTGGTCTCCTCCGACCGCGCCCGGGCCCTGGTGGGCGACGGCGAGGCCGACCAGGCGGCGACCGACGCCGCGTTCGCGGTCGTGCACCTCGTGGTGGACAAGCGGCTGAAGGCGGGGCGCTTCACGGTGGTCGACGCCACCAACCTGACTGCCGAGGCCCGCCGGCCGCTGCTCGAGCTGGCCCGCGCCCGGCACGCGCCCGTCGCGGCGATCGTCCTCGACCTGCCCGAGGCGCTCTGCCAGGAACGCAACGCCGCCCGCCCGGGCCGGCAGACCCCGCCGGGAGTCGTGGCCCGCCAGCACCGGGCCCTGCGGGCCGCGCTCGAGGCGCTCGGACGGGAGGGCTGCCGGGAGGTGGTCCGGCTGCGCTCGCCCCACGAGGTCGACGCGCTGGAGCTCACCCGCGTCCCGCTGCGGGCCGATCGGCGGGATCACCGGGGCCCCTTCGACGTGATCGGCGACGTGCACGGCTGCTACGACGAGCTGACCGCCCTGCTCCGCCTGCTCGGCTGGCGGGTCGCCGCCGACGGGTCCCGGGCCCGCCCCCCCCGCCGGGGGCGGCGCGACGAGCCACGGCCTGGCCGCCACCCTCGAGCAGCTCGCCGCCGAGCCGCCGGCGTTCCTCGCCGAGGTCAGGGCGTTCCTCGACTCGCTGGTGAGCCACTACGTGCTCGACGGCGGCCGGCTCGTCGTCGCTCACGCCGGCCTGCCCGAGGCGATGCAGGGCCGCTCGAGCGAGCGGGTGCGCAGCTTCGCGCTCTACGGCGAGACCACCGGGGAGAGCGACGAGTTCGGCGGCGTGGTCCGCCACGACTGGGCGGCCGACTATCGCGGCGCGGCGACCGTCGTCTACGGGCACACGGCGGTGGTCGAGGCCGACTGGGCGGGCAGGACCATCTGCATCGACACCGGCTGCGTGTTCGGCGGGCGGCTCACCGCCCTGCGCTGGCCCGAGCGCGAGCTCGTGGAGGTCCCCGCCGCCCGCATCCACTACGAACCGGTTCGGCCCCTCGCACCGCCGGCCGCCGCCCGGCCGGTGGGGCTGATCGATCTGGGCGACGTCGGCGGGCGGCGCACGATCGACACCGCGCTGCTCGGTCCGGTCGTCGCGCCCGCGCCGTTGGCGGCGGCGGCGATGGAGGCGCTCGGCCGCTTCGCCGTCGACCCACGCTGGCTGATCCACGCGCCCGCCTCGTACGCGCCGACGCCCACCGCCGCCGAGGGGGAGCTCGAGCACCCGCTCGACGCGTTCTCGTATTTCGACGACGAGGGCGTCGACCGGGTCGTGTGCGAGGAGCTGCACCACGGGGCCCGGGCGGTGCTGGTGCTCGGGCGCGACCCCGACACCGCCGAGCGCCGCTTCGGGGTTCCCGGCGGGCCCGGCGGCGTGCTGTACGCCCGCACTGGCCGGCCCCTCCTCGCCGACGAGGCGTGGGAGGCGAAGCTGATCGAGCGGGTGCGTTCGGCGTTCGAGGCCACCGGGCTCTGGAACGAGCTCGCCTCGGACTGGGCGGCGTTGGAGTGCGTGCTGCTGCCGTGGTCGGCCACCGCCGAGGAGGTGCTCCGGCGCCGCTACGCAGCGGTGGGCGCCGCGGCGCGCGCCGCGCTGGGCGAGGCGCAGAGCGCGTTGGCGCTGACCGCCGCCCGGGGCGTGCCGGTGGCGGCGCTCGCCGCCCGCACCGCGCGGCGCCACGCCGAGGCCGTCGCCTTCACCGGCGCGTACCGGCCCTTCGCCGGCCCGGTGGTCACGCTGGAGGACTGCCAGCTCGCTCTCGTGCAGGTGCTGGCCGCCGCCGGCGAGGTGCACGCCCGCCAGCGGGACCGGGCGTGGCATCTCGCCGCCGCCGACTGCCTCGCCGCCGCCGACCCGGTCACGTTCCGGCCCACCCGGCGCCGTTTCGTGGCCCTCGACGACCCGGCCGCCAGCGCCGCCGCGCTCGACTGGTGGGCGTCGCTCACCGCGGCCGGCGCCGCGGGGATCGTCGTGCGGCCCCTCGAACCGGCCGCGTTCGGCGACAACGGCCTCGTGCCGCCCGCCCTCGCCGTGCGCAGCCGCGAGTTCCTGCGCCTGGTCCACGGCCCCGAGTACACCGCCCCCGGTCGGCTCGAACGCCTCCGCCGCCGTCCGCTCCGCGGGCCGCGCGCCGTGGCCCTGCGGCAGTACGCCCTCGGCCTCGAAGGCCTCGAGCGGTTCGTGGCCGGCGACTCCCTCGACCGGGTGCACGAGTGCGTCCTCGGCGTGCTCGCCCTCGAGGCCGCCCCCCTCGACCCCCGCCTCTAGCGGCGGCGGGCTGGGCCGGCGGCGGCGGCGGCCGGTAGCCTCGCCGCCATCTGCAGCTCGACTCGAAGGGGGCTAGATGAAGGTCGACTTCCCGATCATCTCCGCCGACTCGCACATCACCGAGGCGCCGAACACCTACATCGACTACATCGAGCCCAAGTACGCGTCGATCGCGCCGAGGGTCGTGGAGACCGAGGACAAGGGCGACCTCTACGTGATCGAGGGCATGAAGCGGACGATCCCCATGGGGCTCATCGCCGCCGCCGGCCAGAAGCCGGAGGAGCTCAACACCAAGGCGAAGTACGCCGATCTCCCCAAGTCGGGCTACGACCCCACCTACCGCCTGGCCGACATGGAGCGCGACGGCGTGTCGGCCGAGGTGATCTACCCCTCGGTGGGCATGGTGCTCTGCAACCACCCTGATTACGACTACCAGAAGGCGACGATGGACGCCTACAACCGGTGGATCGCCGAGTACTGCTCGGTGGCGCCGGACCGGCTGCTGGCGCTCGGCCAGACGCCGATGCGCTCGGTGGCCGAGGGCGTGAAGGACCTCGAGAAGATGAAGGCCATGGGGATGCGGGGCGTGATGCTCACCGGCAACCCCCAGGAGGAGGACTACGACTCGCCGATCTACGACGAGTTCTGGCAGGCCTCGATCGATCTCGGGCTCACCCTGTCGTTCCACATCCTCACCAGCTCGACCGATCAGCTCAACAAGTCGCGCGGGCCGAAGATGAACAACTTCCTGTCGATCATCCGCGGCAACCAGGACATCATGGGCATGTTCGTGCTCGGGGGCGTGTTCGAGCGCAACCCGAACCTGCGCATCGTCTGCGTGGAGGCCGACGCCGGCTGGGCGCCGCACTTCATGTACCGCATGGACCACGCCTGGAAGCGGCACCGCAAGTGGCTCACCGCCAAGATCGACCGGCTCCCGTCGGACTACTTCCGTGAGCACATCTACATGACCTTCCAGGACGACTGGGTGGCCTTCGCGTCGGCCGACCAGATGAACTGGAGGCGTTTGCTCTGGGCCAACGACTTCCCCCATTCGGACTCCACCTGGCCCTGGAGCCAGGAGCTGCTCGACGAGCACTCCCGCTCGCTCAGCGACGAGCAGAAGCGGGCCTCGAGCGAGTCGACCGAGGCCTGCACGGGCACGGC
>JBJXGF010000386.1:0-3507 GCA_046153015.1 Acidimicrobiales bacterium
CGGGTCCTGCAGACGGACGAGAACGCGCCGGAGAAACCAGAGGGCGTGTCCGCAGGCGAGTGGAAGAAGTTCACCGACCGGTCGGTGTTCGCCGATCTGTACTTCGACTTGACCGTGCTGGACGAGTAGAAGTCCGTTGAGCCGACAGCAGCGTCCGGGGCCGACGTCGCTCACGACGGTCGGCGGCGGTTGCCGAGACGGAGGGTGACGGTGGCTCGCTCGGGCACTGTCTCGTTGCTCGAGAAGGCGACGTTGCTCAGCACCGTCACCGTCCCATCGGCCGGCACGACGACATCACGCGACTCCAACTGATCGACGTCGGAGCTGGTGCCGATTCCGAGGAAGCCACCCGAGTCGGTATCGATCAGCGCCACGTCACAGTGGCAGCGCACCGACCGATCGCTCGGATCGAGGTCGGCGATGAGGGCGACAGCCACATGGACACCACTCCCGACGGCCGGCTCAGTCCGCCATGCTTCCGCGTGATGCAAGACGGTGTTGCGCTGACTGTCCGGCGCATCGGGATCGTCCTCGAGATCCTGACGCAGCTCGAAGCTGCGAGGGATGGTGAAGGTACGGGCGTCGGCATCTCCGCCCCAGAACGAGCGATCGTGGATGTCCGCCTCGAGCTGGACGTCGACGATTCGCCAGAGGTCGGACGGCGGCTCGAGGTCGAGCACGAGATGCGTCGTTTGCCCGAGCTGCACGTCGAACTCGATCGGGCGTGCTGTGCGGAACGTTTCCAGGTTGCCCGACACGGGGTTCGGAAGCACGATGAAACCATCCGCGAAGTGACGGCCCACGCCGAGTTCGACCGAGAACGCAACTTCTCGGTCGTTGGTCGTCGTCAGTGACTCGCACCCGAAATCGAACCGGATCGTGGCGCCGGGCACCGGTGTGCCGTCGACGCGCGCGACACCGGTGACATGCCCCGTGCCGAGATCGAACTCCTGCTTGCGGAAGAGCGGGATTCTGCGCCACTGGGGCTCGGCGAGCTGCAACGGGGTCGAGGCGCCCCACACTCCTTGCTTGCCTTCCGGCTGGAATAGCTCGCCATCGTGCAGCCTCAGCTCCCAGTGGTTCATCGTGTCGTCGGGGCTGGCCGACTCGCCGCTGTCGGTTGTCTTCCACCGCTCGTCCACGCTGGCGGACGCATCGAAGGCGAAGGTGTTGACGACCTGGTTCGCCACACGGAATGCCGTCAGGTCGCGGTAGCCCGCAAGCACGGGCAGCATGGCATAGGCCGGCCCGGGGATCTTCTTGTCGAACGACGCCACCACCCTCTGCTTCAGCTTGGCTGCCAAGGTGTTGGCGGCCCGGAGCCGCTCCTGCTTCTGGTACACGTACGTGCCGTCACGCGAGCCGTACTCGAGGCCGCTGGCCGGATCCTCCGGGTCCAGCCGCGTCTCCAACGTGATCGGCAGCATCCCGGCCGGCAGATCGGCGTTGGCCTGCTGGACCGCAGTCCAGATGAAGCTTGAGCACATGGCGCCGATCGTTCCGGCCGGCCACGCAGCACCGGAAGAGAGCCCGTCCCAGGCCGGGTCGCCGAGCGGGGGAGCAACGAAACCGGAGTCGAGTCCGATGTCACCCTTCGAGTACGCGAAGAACCGGTAATGGGCGTCTATCTTCTTCGCCATCTCGACGATGTGGGCGAGCGCGGGCCTGACCGCCGTGTCGAACAGCGGGTGTGGGTGCACGAGCCTCGGCAGGAACTCGGTCAACGGGTCGCCGACTCTCACCGAGCGGTCCATCAGCCGCGTGATCGACTCGCCGCGCTCGATCTCCGGATCGTTGAATTGGAGACGGCGCAACCGTTCCGCTCGAGGGAGGTGATAGATGCGGAACGGCTCGCCAGGATTTTCCGGGTCCTCGGTGTCGGCACCTGGGTGGGTTGCCCCGTACATCCAGCGTGGGTTCAGGGTGTTGCGGCCCGTGCGATAGACCTCCTCGACCCGTTGCGTGATCGACCCGGGCCAGCCGAACCGGACAAGGTCGGGTCGGAGCCCGTTGAGCGGAATCTTCTCGTTGACGAGCTCGATCACGCCCACCAACTTGATCGAGATTTCTGCCGTGTAGAGGCTCTCGTCCTGCATGTGGTCTTCGGAGCTGGTGCAGTGCCGGATTGTCCAGCCGTTGTCGATAAAGATCCCCATGTGGTCGTACACCTGGCTCGGTTCGAGGCTGGCGACGATCCCCGAGATCATCCCTCTGCCGTCTCCGGGTGACAGCGCGAGGTCGCCAGTGCGGGCGAACGGCACGTGTGTCGGCACACGCATGAAGCGAAAGTCGCCCTCGTGGGCGCAGTGGTGCCCGTCGAGGTCACACGTGCCGGGCGGGCAGTAGTTGTCGAGCTGGGGTTCGCGGAAGGTGAGAACGACCTGCGCCGACAGGAACCCAAGGTCGTTCGACGGCTCGCCGGTCTCGATGGCGATCTCGAGCTCGACCACGGGCCCGTTCTCGACGGGGGTCATGCTGAACGCGACGACGTGGTTGATGATCGTCGACGCGTAGGCCCGGAAGAACGGCTCGGCGGCATCCGACGGCCGCAGCGGAAACCGGAGCAGGGCTGTCAGGGACTGGCTTTCCCCGGCGTGCGGCTCGCTGTCGAAGACTCCGGAGCCGGCGTGGGCGAACGCCAGCAGGTCCACGTCCTGCACTGCTGTGGGCCACCCGCCGATGTCGTACACCTCGACCTGGCGCAGGGCGGCGAGCACCCCGAGCGGGCGGATGACGGTGATGCCGGCATCGTCCTCGTCGCACCACGTGCCCACGACCTTTGCGCGCTGGCCGGCGATCCCGAGTGCCAGCTGGAGCAACACGCCCCAGTCGACGACATCGCCGCCGACACGCACGCTGCACTGGATGTGGCCGTCGGCGTTCGTGAGTCCGGTACGGGTCGTAAGCAGGTGCGCATGCACCGCATCCGGCTTGACGGCGAAGATCCAGTCGCCGACCGTGGCGTTGCTTCCGGGAGAAACGAGCGGAGGGTATACCGCCGTGATCGTGCCCTCGAAGCTGACACCGTCCTCACGGACGACGTACGTTGCCATCCAGGCCTCCCGTCGCGAGGTGATGCAGTGTACTCCCGCGTCGCGGCGCGGTCATCCCTCAGCTCAGATGAGTGGACCCCGCGGGATGCAGTGGTCCATCAGCCGGGAGACCAGGACAGCGGCACCCTGGAGGGGTCTTTCCACAGTGTGTGAAACGCCGGCCCGTCGGGGCCGGTGCCACCTCTGAACGGGTCGACGTTCGGGAATCCGGCGTACCGATCCTCACCCCACGTTCCCGGGAAGCGCATCCAGTCGGGCGTGGAGGCCGTGACGCGCACGACCCGCGGGCGCACAATTCGCCCGGCGCCGGTGTGGTCGACGAGCGGGACGCCGTACGCCTTGTAGATCGCGACCAGCTCGGGCGTGAAGCACCGGCGGACGAGGGCCTCGCCGAGGGCAGAGATGCGCTGCTCGCCCGACGCGAAGTAGTTGGCGTGCGAACCCTTGGCGACGT
>JBJXGF010000402.1:0-11000 GCA_046153015.1 Acidimicrobiales bacterium
GCCGGCGCGTACGGCTCGCTGAGGGGGTCGGCGGCGGCGGCCCCGGCGCACGACGCTGCGGCGCCGCCGGCCAGGAGCAGCCACGCCCACGCCGCGGCGGGACGTTGGCGCACGAGCGACGCCACGAGGCCGAGCGCGGCGAGGGCCGCGGCGCCGCCGCCGAAGCCGGCCCAGAACGGCAGCGGCCCGAGCGCGGCGACCAGACCGAGGGCGCCCGCGCCGGCGACGATCGCTGCTGCCCCTCGCCGCTTCATGGTCATGGAGATCGGCGCCCCGGCCCCCGGGCTGAAACCCGCCGGGGCTCGGCGGGCAAGGGCGCCCATGGCCTCGGGGCCGGTCGCGACGCGCCGGGGAGCGCGTCGGTTCTGCGGCGTCGGTACTATCGCGCCGCGCCGATGGACCACCGACCTCGCAACCTTCGCTCGATGCTCTCCGAGTCCAAGGACCTGTCGGAGCTGATGGTCGACCTCGCCTATGCGGCGCTGTACTTCGGCGATCCCGACATGGCCGAGGAGGTGCAGGAGCTCGAGGAGACGATGAGCGAGCTGGTGCACGCCATGCGCGGCGTGTGCATCCTGGCCGCCCGCAGCCCCCGCGACGCCGACGAGATGGCGGCGGTGCTGCAGGTGATCTCCGCCATCGAGAACATCGCCAACCTCGCGGTCGACATCGCCCGGATCGTGACCCACCGCCTGGGCATCCCCCGCGAGCTGGTGGCCGATCTGTCCAACGCCGACGAGGTGTCGCACCGGGTGCTGGTGCGCGATGGCTCCCACATGGCGCACCGCCCGCTCGCCTCGCTCGAGCTGCCGATCGTGACCGGCATGCGGGTGGTGGCGATCCGCCGGGACCGGGAGTGGATCACCGACGTCGACGGGGACAGCATCCTGCTGCCGGCCGACGTGCTGTTCCTCCACGGCCCCCCGGCCGGCATCGTGCGTCTGCGTGAGCTGGCCGGCGCGTCGCGCTGGACTCCGCCGCTGCCGCCCGACGACGGCGGGCTCACCGATCTCGGCCGGGCCGTCGACGTGCTGGTCGAGATGAAGAACGTGTCGGAGGTGGCGGTGGGTCTCGCCTACTCCGCGCTGGTGCTGCGCGACCAGGGCCTCGCCGCCGAGGTGGGTCACCTGGAGGACCGCCTCGACGAGATGCGGGACCGGCTGGAGCTGTGGGTGCTGCGCGCCGCGGGCGGCAACCCGGACCCGGCGCCGCTGCGGGGCCTGCTGCGCCTGGCGCAGGCCGCGGAGGACCTCGGCGACCAGGCGCAGCAGATGGTTTGGCTGATCGAGCAGGACGAGGATCTGCACCCCGTGCTCGGGCTGGCGCTGGGCGACACCGACGAGGTGACCGTGCGGGTGCCGGTGGCGGCGGGCTCGGAGGCCGACGGGGCGACCCTCGGGGAGTTGCAGCTCGACCTGGAGCCGGGCTACAGCGTGATGGCGGTGCAGCGCGGCGGCAAGTACTTCTACCGGCCGCGTGGCCACGTGCGCCTCGAGGCCGGCGACGAGGTCATCGCCCGCGGGCCGTACTACGGCCGACCGCTCCTGGCCGAGCGGCTCGGGTGGGAGCTCCGCCTCGACGAGGAGACCGGCGAGCTCGAGCTGGCGCCCGCCCCCGGCCACGCCGCGTGACGCGCCGCCGGGCCGACGGCGGTTGGGCGGGCCGCTGCTACCTTGAACTGCGATGCTCGTCCTGACCGGCGCCGACCGGGACCTCGCCTCCCGGCCGCGCCGCCTCCTGTCTATCCACGCCCACCCCGACGACGAGGCCTCGAAGGGCTCGGCCACCGTCGCCTACTACGCCGAGCAGGGCGTCGGCGCGGTGCTCGTGTGCTGCACCGGGGGCGAGGCGGGCGACATCTTGAACCCCGCCATGGACCTGCCCGACGTGCGGGCCAACCTGGCCGCCATCCGCCAGGCCGAGTTGGCCAAGTCGGCCGGCATCATCGGCTACGAGCGGGTGTGGATGCTGGGCTATCGCGATTCGGGCATGCCCGACACCGAGGCCAACGCCCACCCCGACTGCTTCGCGCAGGCCGAGTTCGCCGAGGCGGTCGAGCGCCTGGTGCGCATCATCCGGGCTGAGCGCCCGCACGTGATCGTCACCTATCCCGACGACCAGCGGGGCTACCGCCATCCCGACCATCTGCGGGTGCATGACATCTCCGGCCCGGCGTTCGCGCTGGCCGCCGACCCGCACGCCCTGCCCGACGCCGGGGCGCCGTGGCGGCCGCTGAAGCTCTACTACTCCACGTGGTCGATGGCCCGGATCGTGGCCACCCACCAGGCGATGGTGTCGCGGGGCATCGCCTCGCCCTACGACGACGACTGGCTGTCCCGGCCGTCTCACGATCATCGGATCACCAGCCGGGTGTGGATCGGCGACCACTTCGACGCGCGGCCCGACTCGCTGCTGGCTCACGCCACACAGGTGGATCCCACCTCGCCGTTCTGGTTCGGCCTGCCCCGCGACGTGGCCCGCACCGTGCACCCCTACGACGACTACATCCTGGCCCGCACCCACGTGCCGGTCGATCTCCCGGAGGACGACCTGTTCAGCGGCGTGGAGCTGGCGTGAGCCGGTACCTCTCGCCCGAGTGGCTGGCCGAGGCCACCGCCGCCGTGGCCGACGCCCCCGGGGCGGGGGCGCTGCGGGTGGAGGTCACCGTCGCCGGCGCGCCGGCCGGCAAGCTCACCTACCACCTCCTGGCCGAACCGGGCGGGCCGCTGGAGCTGGCGCCGGGGCCCGATGCCGGGGCGCCGGCTCACCTCGATCTCACCTGGGCCGACGCCGTCGCCGAGGCCCGGGGCGAGCTCGACCCGGCGGTGGCGTACATGCAGGGCCGCACCAAGACCAAGGGCGCCACCGCCCCCGTGGTCGAGCTGCTCCGCCGCCTCGCCGATCCCGCCGTGGCCGCCCGGCTGCGGGCCGCCGCCGCCGACGCCGAGCTGGAGTGAGGGCCGCCAGTCAGAAGCAGATGGGGGCGGCTAGGACGCCGAGCGCAGGCCCAGGGCGGCGCGCTGCAGGTCGCGCAGCGGCCGGTAGCCGATGAGCGTGAGGGCGGCTAGCCGCTCCCGGATCTCGGGATCGGCGGTGAGCAGCCGGTGGGCCTCGGCGGCGCCGGCGGCGTCGTCGGCGTAGGCGGCGAGCTCCTCGCTCTGGCGCGCCGGGTCGAGCGAGATCTCGGTCACGCCCGGCTGGAGCCCGTCGAGCGCGGCGAGCAGCTGCTGGCGACTGTTGGGGCCGCCCACCCAGAGCACATGATCGGGCGCCACCACCCCCTCGTCGTGCGCGAGGCGGCGCAGCGGGAACTGGCTCAGCTCCTCCACGGCCGAGGGCGGCAGCCGCAGCGGCAGCGCGAACTCCACGGCCAGCTCGAGGCACACGTCGAAGAACTCCGGCCGCAGGTGCAGCGTGCTCTGGTGGCTGCCCACGTGGGTGACGTCCACGCCCCACTGCATCGCCCGTTCGATCTGGGCCCGGCATTCGCGGCGCACCTCGGCCACATCCGCGTGCTCCCAGAGGTCTTCGATCGTGCGGGGGAAGCCGCCGTCGCCGTCGAGCAGCGACGGCGCTTGCGTGATCGGCCCCCACCGGTACCGGGCGTACTCGGCGTTGACGGTGAGGTGCACGCCGACGTCCTCGCCCCGATAGTCGGCGGCCGCCCCCCGGGCCCAGGGGCAGGGGACCATCAGGCTGGCGGTGGAGGCGGCGCCGGTCCGCAGCGCGTCGTACACGCCGCTGTTCGCCGCGTGGCTCACGCCGAGCGTGTTTGCCGCCACGATCAGCAGCTTCGCGTCGGCTGCATAGCCCAGGCGGCGGGCGAGCTCGGTCACGTCATCGAAGGGTAGCGGACGGCGCGGACGCGCCACCGCGGCGAGGCCTACGCCTGCGCCGGGGCCGGTTCGTGCCCGCCGCCGCAGGCGCCCCACAACCCCAGCCGCCCGGCGCGGGCGGCGCCGGCGGCGGAGGCGAACGCCGCGGAGAACGTGGTGTTGGGCGCCACCTCGAGGACGTCGGCGAAGCCCTCGGCCGCGAGGGTGAGGTTCACGAACAACCCGCCCCGATCCTCTGGCCCCGCGGCGCGGATCACGTAGGCGAGCAGGCGGCCGTAGCGGTCCTGCGCTTCGGCGTCTCGCACGAGCGTGACCGCCGCGCCCGGCGGCGCCAGCTCGGCGAGGCGGGCGGCGGCTTCGTGCGCGTAGCACTCGACCGCGGCGCCGGGCTTCTTCGATTCGGGGGTGTCGATGCCGATGAGCCGGACGGCGCGTTCGGCGCCGCCGACGCGGGCCACCAGCGTGTCGCCGTCGACCACGCGCACCACGGTGGCCGCCCCGGCCGGCGCCGGGGGCGGCGCAGGGCGAGCCGCGGTGCAGCCAACGGCGAGCGCGGCCGACGCCGCCAGTAGGGCGACCGAACGCGCTGCGGCCACGCCGACCTCCTCGTTGTCGGAGCGAAGGAGCGGCGCGGCCGCGAGCGGATGAGGGGGGGGTGGGCGGCGGCTGCGGCGGCCGCCCGACGAATCGGGCTGAACCTAGAGGCGCTCGATGATCGTGCCGGTGCCGAGGCCGCCGCCGCAGCACATCGTGACCAGGCCGTACCGGCCGCCGGTGCGCTCGAGCTCGTGCAGCGCCTTGGTCATGAGGATCGAGCCGGTGCCGCCCAACGGATGGCCGAGCGCGATGGCGCCGCCGTTGGGGTTGACCTTCTCCATGTCGGGCTGGAACTCGTGCGCCCAGGCCAGCACCACCGACGCGAACGCCTCGTTGATCTCGGTCACGTCGATGTCGCCGATCGACAGGCCGGTGCGGGAGAAGAGCCGGTTGGTGGCGTCGATCGGGCCGGTGAGCATGAGCACCGGGTCGGTGCCGACGAGGCAGGTGTCGACCACCCGCGCCCGGGCCCGCAGGCCGAGCTCCTTGGCCCGCTCGGCGCTCATCATCAGCACCGCGCCGGCGCCGTCGGAGATCTGCGACGAGCTGCCCGCGGTGTGCACGCCGTTGGGCCGGGCCACCGGCTTGAGCTGCGCCAGGCCCTCGAGGGTGGTCTCGCGCATGCCGCCGTCGCGCACGACCCGGTGGGTGGTTCCGCTGGGCTTGCCGTCCTCGCCGAGATCGGGCGCGTCGACCGGCACGACCTGGGTGTCGAAGCGGCCCTCGGCCCAGGCGCGCAGCGCCCGCTGCTGGGACTGCAGGCCGAACTGGTCGCACTGCTCGCGGGTGATGCCGTACTTGTCGGCCACCCGCTCGGCGCCTTCGAACTGGCTCGTGTACTCGTAGTTGGCGAAGTAGGTCTTGGGGATGGCGCGGCCGAGGCCGAGGCCGGCGATCTCCTTGCTGGCGTTGGCGCCGATCGGGATGCGGCTCATGTTCTCCACGCCGCAGCCGAGGGCGATGTCGACCACGCCGGACTGCACCAGCGCGGCGGCCATGTTGGTGGCCTGCTGGCTGGAGCCGCACTGGGTGTCGACCGTGGTGGCGGCCACCGTGAGCGGCAGGCCGGCGGTGAGCCACGCCGTGCGGGTGACGTTGTAGGCCTGTTCGCCGACCGCGTCGACGCAGCCGCCGACGACCTGACCGATGAGCGCCGGATCGATGCCGGCACGTTCGATGACGGCCTTCTGCACGGCGGCGAGAAGGTCGACCGGGTGCATGGTGGAGAGTTCCCCACCACGCCGGCCAACGGCTGAACGGGCAGCTTCGACGATGACGACTTCGCTCATGCTCGCCAGCGTAATCGAGCCGCTCCGACCTCGGCCGAGCGGGGCCGGGGGACCCCGGCCGGGGCACGCGCTCACGCCGCCGACTGCTCCTCGGCGGCGCCGCCGGCCACCTCCGGCGTGAGCTCGCCAGGCGCCGGGGGCCGCGCCCGTGCCGCAGCCAGCGCGGCCCGAGCCCGGGCGATGCCGGCCCGCCCGACCTCCCGCGTCTTGTCGTCCAGGCGCCAATCCGGCGCCGAGCGGCGGGCGACGCGGCCCTCGCCGGCGCCGTCGAGGTGGGCGCCGTCGGTGCGCAGGTTGTCGATCAGGATCAGTTGTGAGGTCATGCCCCCATCATGAAGCGGGGGTGTGACACTCAAGAGGGCCCAACGGCCCCGCGGGGGCGGCGAGCGTCCTCGGCCAGCTCGATCAGGTGCCCGTCCGGGTCGCGCACGTACGCCGTGCGCTGCCCCCACGCGCGGTCGGTGGGCGGGGTCACCGCCGCGGCGCCGGCGGCGGTCAGCTCGGCGAAGGCGGCGTCGACGTCGCCGACCTTGAAGCCGAGCTCGAAGCCGGGCCGGTCCGGGTCGGGCGGCGCCGCCGGCGCCCCGAGCGTGTCGGCCATCGCCGAACGCAGGTACAGCGCCAGGCGGGTGCGGCCGGTGGCCAGCTGCGCGTACGGGCCGGAGCGGTGCCCGAGGGGCAGGCCGAGCACGCCGGTGTAGAACGCCAGCGCACGGTCGAGGTCCTCCACCACCAGCACCACGTAGTCGGGCGCGTCGAGCTGCATCCCGGCCAGTCTGGCGTGCTAGGCAACGGCGATGCAGCGCTACGGCATGTCGATCCCCTTCGGAGGGGTACCTCTGCACGCCCACCGGGAGTGGATCTGCGAGGTGGCCGAGCTCGGCTACACCGACGTGTGGTCCTCCGAGTCCGACGGCGCCGACGGGTTCACCCCGCTGGCGCTGTCCGCCGCCTGGGCGCCGTCGCTGCGCCTCGGGGTGGCCATCATCCCGGCGTTCACCCGGGCGCCGGCGGTCATGGCGCAGTCCGCGGCGGCGCTGGCCCGCGCCGCGCCCGGGCGCTTCGTCATGGGCCTCGGCGCCTCGTCGAACGTGATCGTGGAGCGCTGGAACGGCGTGCCGTTCACCCATCCCTACCAGCGCACGCGGGACATGGTGCGCTTCCTGCGGGCGGCGTTCACCGGCGAGAAGGTGTCGATGGCCTGCCCCAGCTTCACCGTCGACGGCTTCCGGCTGGCCATCCGGCCCGACCCCGCCCCGCCCATCCTGGTGGCCGCGTTGCGCCAGGGCATGCTCACCCTCGCCGGGCGTGAGGGGGACGGCGCGATCATCAACTGGCTCACCGCGGCCGACGTGGCCAAGGTCGCGCCGCTCGTGCACGCCGCCGGCCCCGGCAAGGAGATCGTGTGCCGCATCTTCGTGGCGCCCACGACCGACCGGGAGGCCGTGCTCGAGTTCGGCCGCCGCCAGATCGCCGCGTACCTGAACGTCGGGGTCTACGCCGAGTTCCACCGCTGGCTCGGCCGGGGCGAGGAGCTGGCGCCGATGTGGGAGGCGTGGGCGGCCGGCGACCGCAAGGCGGCGCTGGCGGCGATCCCCGAGACCCTCGTCGACGAGCTGATCGTCAACGGCACGCCCGACGAGTGCCGGGCCCACATCCAGCGCTACGTCGACAACGGGGTCACCACCCCCGCGCTCGCCGTGCAGCCGGTGCGCGGGCTCGACCTGCGCGAGGCGGTGCGGGCCCTGGCCCCCGCCTGAGCGCCGGGCCCCGCCGCTGCCCCCCGCGTTCAGGCGGTCGGCGCCCAGACGATCGCCACGTCCTGGACCGTGATGTCGGCCTTCTCCAAGTTGACCTCGAGCACCTCGATCGCCGCCGCCTTCTCGTCCCACTCCGCGTCGATGTCGCCCAACGCGTCGGCGAGCTCGCGCTCGAGCTCGGCCAGCTCGTCGGCCTTGTCCGCCACCCGGTCGGCGGCGGCGCGCGCCGAGGCTGCGGCGCGGGAGCTCTGACCGCGGCGGCTGCCGGCGCCCCGAATGGCCGAGGCGATCGAGCGGCTCGACCGGCGCCCCCCGAGGAACGACGACAGCAGCGCCCCCGCCCCGGCCAGCAGCTCGTTCGTGCGGCGGGAGGACCGTTCGGCCTCGGCCTGGTCCACCCGGTACTGCGCCTCGGTGAGCGCGTTGCGAACCCGGTCCATCTGGCCCTGCAGACGGGTGCGGATCTTGTCGGCCTCTGCGTCGGCCGCGGCCTGAGCGGCCTGTCGGCAGCGCTCGGCGAACTGCTCCGCGCTCTCGCCGGGCCGTCCGTACAGCTTGAGCGCCTTGTTCTGGGGGAGCGAGTAGAAGCGGTCGCTGAGCAGGTGGGTCTTGAGCGCGGCTTCGACCTGGCGGAAGAACGCCTTGTCCTTGATCGGCGCGTCGGGCAGCACGTACGTGGCGCCGGGCGGCGCCTCGGAGCGGAAATCGCGGGGGTCGTAGTCCACGGGCCGGGCCTGCGTCGGGTCGAACGGCGCCGCGAGGGGGAACACGACCGCCTCCCACTCCTCGCTCACGCGCACGTCGGCCTTCTCGTCGTCGAAGAGCAGCTGCACCCGGGTGACGAGCCCCGCCCGCAGGCGCGCCGCGCCCGACGAGGCGCCCACCTCCGCCGCCCACGGCGCCGCCGGGTCGAGGTGGTAGACGGGCACTCCTTCGGCGACTTCGGGCGCCAGCGTGGTCTCGTCGGCGCCGAGCGGGCCGGCCGCCGCGGGGGCCTGCGGGGACCGGCCCTCCGCCGCCCCGCCGGCTGGCGCCGCCGGCGTCGGCTCAGCCGGGGGCTCGGTGAGCTGGCCGATCTGGTCCCGGGTGAGCGGCCCCCGCAGGTACGACATCGCCCAGCGCGTGGTGAACACCCTCGGCGCCGAGGCCTTTGCCGAGTGGAGCACGAACTCGCGCTTGGCCAACCCCGAGATCGTGGCGTCGACCGCGGCGGTGTCGACGCCGCCGGCGGCGGAGGCCATCCCCTCCAGCAGGCGGGCCTTGTCGCGCTCGGTCTGCAGCCGCCCGATCAGCCACGTGCCGGCGTTGGAGATGGCTTTGTAGTCGAGATCCACCGGGTTCTGCGTGGCGAGCACGAGGCCGACCCCGAAGGCCCGAGCCTGCTTCAAGATGGTGAGGATCGGCTTCTTGGCCGGCGGGGCGGCGACCGGCGGCACGTAGCCGAACACCTCGTCCATGTACACGAGCGCCCGCAGGTTGGCGGCGCCGGGCTGCGCCCGCATCCACGTGACCAGCTTGGCGAGCAGCAGCGTGACCACGAACTGGCGCTCCTCGTCGGAGAGGTGCGCCAGCGTGACCACCGCAGCGCTGGGCCGCCCGGCCGGATCCCACAGCAGCGACGCCACGTCGAGCGCCGGGCCCTCGCTCCAGGCCGCGAACGACGGCGAGGCGAGCAGGCCGTTGAGCTTGAGCAGCAGCGCGGTGCGGGCCTTGGCCGGCATGAACGTGTCGAGGTCGATGATGCCGATCTTGCGCAGCGGCGGGTCCTGCACCAGGCCGAGCAGCCCGGCGAGATCGAGGCTCACGCCTTTCGACCAGGCGTCCTCGATCAGGTTGGCGAGCAGGATGTGCTCGGGTGAGGCGAGCGGGTCGGCGTCGACGCCGACCATGGCCAAGAGGCTGGTGACGAAGCCCTCGATCTCGTCGCGGGTCGACTCGAGGTCGTCGGGGTTCTTCGGCGCGGCGAGCGAGCCGACGAGGTTGAGCGGCGTGCCGGCTCGGGAGCCCGGCGTGTAGATCGTGAGACGGGCCGTGTCGCGCAGCGTCTGGATGCGGGCGGGCTCGACGCCCCACGAGGCCAGGCCCTCCCGCCAGGAGCGGGCGGTCTCGGCGGCGAGCTCGGCCACGCTCGTGCCCGCCCGCTGCGCCTCGCTCGGATCCACCCACGGCTCGAAGTCGCCGGGCGCGAGGCCGGGGAACGTGAGCAGCAGGTTGCCCATGTCGCCCTTCGGGTCGATCACCAGCGTGGGGATGCCCTGGAGCAGCGCCTCCTCGATCAGCACCACGCCGAGGCCGGTCTTGCCCGACCCGGTCATGCCCACGATCACGCCGTGGGTGGTGAGATCGGCCGGGTCGAGCTGCGCCGGCTCGCCGTCGAGGCGTTGGTGCGTGGCCGGGTCGACCAGCCCGCCGAGGTAGAGCTGGTCGGCGCGGATGTCGGTCATCGAGGGTCTCCGAGCTCGGGAACGCCGCCGGCCCTGGCTACGGCGCGCGACTTCTGCAACGCTAGACCGTCGTACCAAGCGTCAGCGGCGGGCCGCCACCACGACCAATCCACCATGACCACTGCGAACGGAGAGCCACACGTGAGCTTCATGGACAAGGCCAAGGACGCGCTCGAGAAGGGCCGGGAGAAGCTCGAGGACGTCGTCGACGCCGGCCTCGACAAGGCCGACGAGCTGACCAAGGGCAAGTTCAGCGACCAGATCGACAAGGCGCAGGAGATGGCCGACAAGATCGACGGCAAGACCGACAGCGCAGGCGACTCGCCGGCCTGAACCGGCTCAGCCGCCCGGCCTCACCGTGACGCCCCTTGCGTTGGCCGTTGCCGTTGCGGTGGCGGCGTTGGCGGTGGTCAGCCTGCTCAAGCGGCTCCTGAAGCTGGCGTTGGTCGTCGCGGTCCTGGGCGCCGCGGCGGTCATCGCCCTCTCCCTCCTCGAGCAGGGCTGAGCGCTGTCGCGGGCCTTCCCAGCGCGGCCGCGGCCGCGAGATGCGCGGCCAGCGCGTCGAGCCGGGCGTGGGCGTTGAGCCCGCTCGTGGAGGGCATGAGGTAGACCGGCGCCCCGCCGATCCGGCGGGTTTGCACACCCGGCCTCGCCCGCCGCTCCACCGCCGCCCGCCAGCCGGCGAGGCCCACGAAGCACACCGCGCCTGGCGCCAGCCCGGCGGCGAGGCGCTCCACGCGGGCCATGCCCCGCTCGTACTCCTCCGGCGCCAGCAGATCGGCGCGGGCCGTCGCCCGCTTCACGAGGTCGGTCATCCCGAGCCGGTGCACGGTCAGCGCGTGCCGAGGGTCCCGGTCCCGGCTCACCAGCCCCGCGGCCAGCGCCGCCGGCCAGAAGCGGTTGCCCGGCCGGCCGAAGCCGACGGTGGCGTCGGCTGCGTAGAGGCTGGGGTTCAGGCCGCACACGAGCAGCTCGAGGTCCGCCGCCGTGTAGTCGGGCAGCGTGCGGCGGCGGCGGGCCTGGCCGCGCCGCCCCGGGCCGAAGCCGCCGCCCTCGAGCCGGTCGGCCAGCGCC
>JBJXGF010000409.1:0-16000 GCA_046153015.1 Acidimicrobiales bacterium
TCGTCCTCGCTGTTGAGATCGGCCGGGATGTCGACGCGGATCATCGGTTCCTCCTTCAGCTCACAGCGTAGGGGTTGGGGAGCAGTTCGCCCAGGGTGCGATAGAGGTGCTCGCAGTCGTCGAGCGACTTCAGGACGATCGTGTAGTGCGGTCGCCGGAAGGTGGGCAGCAGCCGGAAGCCAGCGCTACGTAGGGCGCCGGTCGTTGGCGTGTACACCCAGGGGTAGCCCTTGAGCCGGTTGCTGAGCAGCTCGGCGTAGCTCATGGGGCCGACGTCGTCGAGGGCCGCCAGGACGGAGATGCCGAACACATCGACGCCGTCGAGCGCGTACAGCCGGTTGAGCCGCCTGGCGTGGGTGCGCAGCAACGAAAGCGTGTCTGGGCCGCCTCGGAGTACGAGCCTGTCCTCCTGGGGCGGCATCTCGGCCTCGCGGATGTGCGCGCTGAGGTCCTCGCGTTCCGGCATCGACTTCCGAAGATAACCCGCCGCCAATGCCGGTCCCGGTCAGCGCCTGGGAGCACTTTGGGAGCACTTTCCCGGGCGAATCACCTGGAACGGTTGCGGATCTCCAGGTGATGATGACCGCTGCCCAACCTCCTGACCTGGGACAACGTGGCATGACGGCGAACCCCTGGGACGGCAGCGACCGGGCCCGGAGCACCTTACAAGGCAGATGTCGAGGGTTCGAGTCCCCCAGCGCCCACCAGAGAATCCCAGCTCCGAGGCTACGCCCGATGTCTGTGGGGCGATGGTCATCGCTTCCCGGTGCACCAGGTGCACAGAGCGAGCCGGTACTATTCGGCACGACCCGCCACGGCTGGAACCGGACGGACGACGATGATCTCGCACGTCGGCCCGCTGGCGCGTGCGAGGCGGGCGTCGGCGGTGAGCAGCGGCCAGCCGAGCGTTTCGGCTAGCGCCACATAGGCGGCGTCGTAGGCGGAGAGGTTGCGCCGCAACTCGTACACCCGGCCGAGCAGGTCCACCGATGGGTAGCGGTGTAGGCCGAACGCGGCGAGGTCGTCGACGGCGTCCCGGAACCGCTTGTCGTCGAGGTCGCCTGCGAGCCAGCGTTTGCGGAGCACGGCCACGACTTCGAGCTTCGCGAGGTCGGGGATGGCCAGATCGGCGTGGCTGGCGATCGCGGCCCGGCCGCGTGCGCCGTCTGCACCGTCGTCGCCGATGACGTTGGCGAGCACCGATGCGTCGAGGACGAGCATCAGGGCCGTTCGCTGTCGAGATCCTCCACGGCCTGCGCGAGCCCGACCCGGCCCCCGTGACGCTTGCCGATCCGTTCGAGCATTTCGGAGGTGGTGGGGACCTGGGCGAGGCGTCGAAGCTCGCCGAGCACGTACTGCTGCAACGACTGGCCCGCAGCCGCCGCCCGGCGGGCGAGGGCCTCGTGGACCTCGGGTGGGACGTCTCGTACCAAGAGGTTCGCCATGCTTGCATTATGATAGCACAGGTGAGGCGTGTGACCTGCTCGGGCTGCGACTCTTTTCTTGGAGTTGGCGCCGGCGGCGATGCAGAGCGATGTTGTTGGCGAGCCAAGCTGACGGGGCCGCCCCCAGCGGGTTCATCGCCGGCGCCCCCGGCCCGACCGCTCGCGGCACACTGGGCAGGTGACTCCGCCCGCTCCTGCTCCGGCCAGCCGTTCGGATGCGTCCGCGCACCTCGCCGCCGTTCTCGAACGTCTCGCTGGTCCGGGCGCCGCGCCCCGCCCGGATCAGATCGACGCGGTCGAGGCGCTGCTCGAGCCGGCGGCCCGCGTGTTGGTGGTGCAGGCCACCGGCTGGGGCAAGTCGGCCGTCTACTGGGCGGCGGCCCGGGCGCTGCGCACCTGCGGGAAGGGCCCGGCCCTCGTGGTGTCGCCGCTCCTGGCGCTGATGCGCGACCAGGTCGACGCGGCCAACCGGGCCGGGCTCGCCGCCGCCACCGTCAACTCCGCCAACATCGACGAGTGGGACGACGTGTTCGCCCGCCTCGCCGCCGACCGCATCGACGTGCTGCTCGTCTCGCCCGAGCGGCTCGGCAATCCCCGCTTCGCGGCGCAGCTCGACGGCCTGCTCGCCGCCGGCGGCCTCGTGGTCATCGACGAGGCGCACTGCATCTCTGACTGGGGCTTCGACTTCCGGCCCGATTACCAGCGCCTCGCCCGCGCGTTGCTGGCGGCGCCGAACGCCGCCGTCCTCGCCACCACCGCCACCGCGAACGAACGGGTCACCGACGACATCGCCCACCAGCTCGGCGACGGGGTTGTGGCCTTCCGGGGAACGCTCGCCCGCACCTCGCTGCGTCTCTCGGTCGTGCCGGGCCTCGCGCCGCTCGACCGCTACGCGTGGACCGCCGCCGCCCTCGGCGGACTCCCCGGTTCGGGCATCGTCTACGTGCTCACCGTCGCCGAGGCGGACCGTCTCGCGGGCTTCCTCGCCAGCGCCGGTCACGAGGTGGCCGCCTACACGGGCGCGCTCGACTCGGAGCGCCGCGTCGAGATCGAGGAACGCCTCAAGCGCAACGACCTGAAGGCGGTCGTGGCCACGTCCGCTCTCGGGATGGGTTACGACAAGCCCGACCTCGGCTTCGTGATCCACGTCGGCTCGCCGGCCACGCCCGTGGCCTACTACCAGCAGATCGGCCGAGCCGGTCGCGCCGTGTCCAAAGCCGACGCCGTGCTGCTGCCCTCCGAAGCCGACGAACGGATCTGGGCCTGGTTCGCCGAGTCGTCGATCCCCGACGAACGAGACGCGGCCGCCGTGCTCGACGAGCTCGCGCACGGCCAGCGCACGCTCGTGGAGATCGAGGGGCTGACCGGAGTGCGCCGCGGCCGCCTTGAGGCGCTGCTCAAGATCCTGGCTGTCGAGGGCGCGGTCGCGAAGAACAGGTCGGCGTGGGCGGCGACCGGCCTCGGGTACGTCCACGATCGGGCGAAGTGGGCCGCGCTGCGAGAGGTCCGCCGCCGCGAGGCCGAGGTCATGCGGGCGTACGCCCACGGCGAGGGCTGCCTGATGGCCTTCCTCCAGCACGCGCTCGACGACCCGGATCCGGCCCCGTGCGGCCGCTGTTCGGTCTGCACGGGCGAGCTGCCCGCGCCCGGCGCGGCCCCGCCCGTCGAGCTCGTCGCGGCCGCGTTGGCCCACCTCAGGGGCGGGGACCTCGTGGTGGAGGCGCGCAAGCAGTGGCCCGCAGGCGTGTCCCGCCGGGGTCGGATCGTCGGCGCGGCCGAGGGGCGCGCGGTGGCCTACGGCGACGATCCCGCGTGGTCGGCGGAGATCGCCCGCCTCCACGCCGACGGCGCCGTGCCCGAGGCGCTGCTCGACGGCGCGGTGGAGGTGCTGCGCCGCTGGTCCCGGACCTGGCCGGAGCGGCCGGTGGCGATCGTCCCCGCCCCCGCGCCCGACCCGACCTGGGCCCTCGATACCGCCCGCCGGCTCGCCGAGATCGGCCGACGGCCGCTGCTCGAGGTGTTCGACTGGTCGGGCGCCGCGCTCCCGGCCGACACCGCGTCTGCTCCGTTGGTGCGCCGCCTCGAGGACGCGGTGCAGTTGAGCCGCCCCGAGCTGGTTCCGGACGAACCGGTGATCCTCGTGGCCGGCGAGATGCGCACCGGCTGGACGATCACGATCGCCGCCGCGCTGCTGCGCGAGGCCGGCTGCCCGGCCGTGCTGCCGCTGGTGCTGCACCGCCGTCCGTAACCGTGGCTGGGGCGCGAACCAGGTGCTGAAGGTTTGGGAGTAGTTCGACTCGTGTTCGCCCCCCCGCTCTCAGCGCTCCCGTAGGGTCCGTCTGCGTTGGTGGAGAGTCGTGGAGCTCGGAGGAGAGATGCGTGGTGCAAGGCGCTTGTCTGCTGTTGTCTGCCTGGCGGGGGTGTGCGCCGTCGCCGCCGGCGCCCTGTTCACCGCGGCGGCCGCGGGCTCGACACCCCGCCGGACCGGCGAGACCGCGTTCACCCTCGAGGGCCATCGCGGCGCCCGCGGACTGCGCCCGGAGAACACGTTGGCCGCTTTCGGCGCCGCGCTGCAGGTGGGCGTCACCACCCTCGAGCTCGACACCGGGGTGACCAAGGACGGCGTGGTGGTGGTGAGCCACGAGCGTCGGCTGAGCTCGCTCGAGTGTCGCGACACCGGCCCGCTCTTTCCCGGCGACCCGCTCTACCCGTACGTCGGGCGGACCGACCGTCTCTCGGACGGCAAGCTCATCCGGGAGCTGACGCTGGCACAGATCAAGACGCTCGACTGCGGCGCGCGGCATCCGTTGCCCGCCGATCGCGCCGCCGACCCGTTCCTCCCCACGATCGAGGCAGTCCCAGGGGCGTCGATGCCCACGCTGGCGGAGGTGTTCGAGCTGGCCGAACGGTACGGCGCCGCCGTGCAGTTCGACATCGAGACCAAGATCGACCCGACCGCGCCCGGCGACACCGTGGACCCCGAGACCTTCGCGGCAACGGTCGTCGAGGTGATCGAACGCTACGGGATGACCGAACGGTCGATGCTGCAGAGCTTCGATTGGCGGACCCTGCGCAGCGCCCAACGGCTGGCGCCCGGGCTGCGCCTCGTGGCCCTCGCGCAGGCGCCTACGATCTTCCCGGGCACGCCGTGGACGGCTGGTCTCGAGGTCCGGTCGCCGGCGCCGTTCGACGAGGAGGTCGCAACGCTGGCCCGGGAAGTTGGCGCCTGGGCGATCTCGGTCCGCTACCCCGACCTCACCGACTCCCTGATCGAGGCTGCCCGCCGCTACGGCATGGCGGTGGTGGCGTGGACCGTGAACGACCCGGCGGACATGGCGCGCCTGATCGAGCGGGGCGTCGACGGCCTGATCACGGACTACCCCGACCGCGCTCGTGTGGTGATGGCGGCGCACGGGCTGGCGCTGCCTCCGGCCCAACCTCCGCCGTTCGACATCCAGGCGCACCGCGGCGGCCGCGCCCACCGGCCCGAGAACACCCTCGCCGCGTTCGCGTGGGCCCTCGAGCATCGCGTCACGACGCTCGAGCTCGACGTCGGCGTCACAAAGGACGACGAGCTCGTCGTGGTGCATGACCGGCGGGTCAACGCCGAGCACTGTCGAGACACCCTGCCCGTCGAGCCCGGTGATCCGGCCTACCCGTATGTGGGGCGCTTGGTGCGGGAGCTGACGCTTGCTCAGGTGCGCACCCTCGACTGCGGGTACGCCTCGCGCTACCCGGCCGGCCACCCGCTCGGCGGACAGAAGGAATATCCCGACCAGGTCGAGCTGCCGGGCAGCAGCTTGGCACGGATTCCGACTCTGCAGGAGGTGTTCGATCTCGTCGACGCGGCCGGCGACGACACGGTGCGATTCAACATCGAGACCAAACTCAGCCCGGACGTCGACGACGCCGCCCCGTTCGACGAGTTCACGTCGTTGCTGGTCGGCGCCGTGCGGGCGAACGGGCTCGAACGGCGGGTGATGATCCAGTCCTTCGACTGGCGCACGATCCGCATGGCCAAAGAGCTCGCCCCGGACATCGAGACGGTGGCGCTGGTCTGGCAGTTCGGACTCGAGGATTGTGGGAGCGCTGCCGACGAGTGCTCGCTGCAGGCCCGGGTCGGCGACCCGACGCTGAAGAGCACGTGGACCGCCGGGCTCGACTGGTGGGAGCACCAGGACCTCGCCCGCCTGGTGATCGAAGCGGGCGCCGACGTGGTGTCGGCCAACTGGCAAGTGCACGACCCGGACCAGATCGTGGCCGGCCCCGCCGACCGAGCTCACCCTGACGCGTTCTACCAGAAGCAAGACCCGAGCATCTTTCACGAACCGGGCGTTCACGGCTTGCACGCCGCCGGTCTGCGCGTCACGCCCTACACGGTGAACGACGCGCAGGTGATGCAGCGCCTGATCGATCTGGGCGTGGACGGGATAATCGCCGACGACATCGTCACGCTCCTCGCGGTGGCCAAGCGCAACGGGCTGCGCTGAACGCACCGACCGGCGCCCGCGCCAGCGCGGGGGCCGGTCAGGCGTCGGCCGGTTCGTCCAGCCCGGCCAGCAGGGCGTATGCGGTGGCCAGCTGCACGAGCGCCTCCTCGCGGGGCCCGACCGGCCCCGTATGGTCGCCGAGCAGCTCGGCGATCCGCTCGATGAGGCTGTGCCGAACGTCGGCTGTAGTCAGCATGTGGTCACGGTACGCCTCCCGGCCGTGCGGCGGCGCCGGGTTGGGCGAGTGTTCGCGAAAGTCTTGCCTGGAAGACGCCAGCGTCTCGCGCCCGGGCCGCGGCTGCGCCGCCGGCGACAAGAGTTCGGGAAGAGTTCCACCGCGCGAGGACTCGCCGACGCCTCGGCTCAACCTGCGTCTGCTGTGCTGTCTCCGTGGACGATTCGCTGACCGAACGCCGCTGGAGCGTGACCAACGTTCGCGCCGTGCTGCCCGACCGGGTGATCGACGACGCGACCGTGGTCGCCGAGGACGGGTTGATCGCCGCGGTGGAGCCCGCCGGCCGCCGACCTGTCGACGCTATAGATGGCCGCGGCGCCTACTGCCTGCCCGGCCTGGTGGATCTGCACAGCGGCGCGTTGGAGCGCGAGCTCGTGCGCCGGCCCGGCGAGCCGCACGACGTGGGCTCTTCCGTGGTGGATTGCGGAGACCGGCTGCGGGCCGCGGGCATCACCACCGCCTTCCACAGCGTCGCTTTCGGTGGCGAGCGCGCCGCGGGCCACAGCGCGGCGCGAGCGTGCCGGCTCGTCGACGCCATCGCCGAGCACCGCGCCAGGGGCGGCGCCCGGCTCGACCATCGGGTGCTGCACCGTCTCGACGCTCGGACCTCCGACGGCTTCGACGCCCTCGTCGTCAAGCTCTCCACCGGTGAGCATCATGGGGTCCCCAAGCTCGTATCGTTCGATGCCAGCCCGCCGGGCCGGGGTCATCTCCGCGGCGATGTGCTGGCGGAACGTGAGCGGACCCTCGGCTGGCTGTCCTGGGAGGCCAGCGCGAAACGGGTACGCCTGGCGGTCCACCGCCCGAGCAGCGAGGCGGACATCGTCGACGCCTCCCGCCGCGGCGCGTCGGTGGCTGAGTTCCCCCGCACACTCCAGGCCGCCCGGGCGGCCGCGGAGGCGGGAATGGGGAACGTGATGAGCGCGCCGAGGACGCTGCGCGGTTCCGCCCAGGGGGGCGTCGTCGACGTCGAGGAGCTCCTGGCGCTGGGCCTGTGCGCAGCACTGGCCGGCGCCTACCTGCCGTCGACGATGCTGGCCGCCGTATTCGTCCTTGCGGCCCGCCGCGCGGCGTCTCTGCCGCGAGCGGTCCAGCTCGTGACCGACGGACCGGCGCAGGCGGTGGGCCTCAAAGAGCGCGGCCGCCTGCTGCCCGGATGCCGCGCCGACGCTGTCCTGGTAGGGCTGGAGCGGGGTTTGCCCGTCGTCCAGGCCGTGCTCGACGCCAACGCCAGCGCGGCCGCCGCGCTTGCTAGATGAGAGGGGCGCGATGCCCACCGAGTTCCGTACCGTCGACCAGCTGCTCAGCTTTCTCGTAGACCTTGGCGAGAGGCCCTCGTCGAGCGAACGCCTTTCGGAGCTCGACCACGGGCTGCAGTGCGCGTGGGAGCTTGCCGTGCGCCACCCGGTCGACGAGGAGCTGGCGCTGGCTGGGCTCGTGCACGACTGCGGCCACGCCCTGCGGCCCGGCGACGAGGTCCGGCACGGCGCTCACGCCGCACAGGCGGTCGAGGGCCTGCTGGGAGAGCGGGTGGCGGCCCTCGTGGCACTGCACGTGCCGGCCAAGCGGTACCTGGTGACGGTGGACCCGCACTATGTGGAACGCCTCTCGGCGGCCAGCAACCGGGCGCTGGTGCGTCAGGGCGGCGCGATGAGCACTGCCGAGCTGGCCGAGTTCGAGCAGCACGAGCACCGCGTCGCGGCGGTGGCGCTGCGTCGCGTCGACGACGCGGCCAAGACGCCCGGGCGCGACGTGCCCGGTCTCGAGTTCTGGCGGGCGGTCCTCGAACGCCTCGCCCGCCGGTGCGCGCTGAGCCGGTGACCGAGCGCTCCGGACCGCACGCGCCGTGCCTCGCGCCCGGCGCCGGGCGTGGCGCGCCCGGCGATGAGCTCGGTGTCCACCTGCTGTTCGGTTCGGACCCGGCCACGTCGGTCGTGGTCTGCTGGGGTGAGCGCCCCGGCCGGCCCGCGGTCGACGACGTGATGGTCGGCCCGGTCGGCGGACGGTGGACGCAGCGCCGTCCGACCCAACGCCGGGTCTACCGAGACGGGGTCTCGGGCGAGCTCGTGGTGGCCGCGTATGCGGTGCTCGACGGGCTGATGGAGGGCAGCGAGCACGCGTATGCGCTCCTGACCAGGGCCGGGTGCGTGTTCGACGGGTCGTTCCGAACGGCGCCGGCCCGTCCGGCCGCATTCAGCTTCACGGCCTGCGGCGATATCGGCACCGATTGGGCGCCGGGCGCCCCGTGGCGGATCGAGCGGCCCGGCGAGGCTGCAGACCCCCAGGCGTCGGTCTTCGCCCACGAGCTGGTGGACCACATCGAACGGGCTGCGCCGCTGTTTCACCTTGCGCTGGGCGACCTCGCCTACAGCAACCTCTCGGCCGATCCACCGGCCACCTGGCGGCGCTTTTTTGCGAATGCGGCCCGCTCTGCGGCACGACGGCCGTGGATGCCGTGCCCGGGGAACCACGAGAACGAACCCCTCATCGGCCTCGAGGCCTACCGAGCCCACTTCGTCACCCCCGCCAACGGGAGCTGCCGATGGTCTGGGCTCTGGTATGCGTTCACCGTCGGCTCGGTGCGGTTCGTGTCGCTCTCGGGCGAGGATCTCTGCGTTCAGGACGCCGGAGCCAGCTATCTGCGCGGCTTCAGCGAGGGTGAGCAGGTTCGCTGGCTGCGGGAGACGTTGGCCCACGCTCGGTGTGACCCGAGCGTCGAGTGGATCGTCGTCGCGGTTCACCAGACGGCGGTCTCCACCGCCGAGCAGAACGGCGGCGACCTCGGGCTGCGCCGGGACTTGCTGCCCGTGCTCGACGAGTTCGGGGTCGACCTGGTGCTCACCGGCCACGAACACTGCTACGAGCGCTCGCGGCCGCTGCGCGGCGTCGAACCAGGCAGCGCCCTCCTGCGCCCCCGCGTGGCCCGTGGCGCCGAACGCGTCGATGGTTCGCTCGACACTGCCCGGGGCGCGGTGCACTTGGTGCTCGGCTGCGGCGGCGCCGCGGCCCCACCCGGCTCGGAGCGGACGGGTCCGGCGTGCGGTGTGGTCACGGTCGGCGTCGACGAGCCCGGTCGGGGCGGCCCTGCGCGACGCGCCTACGAGCCCGCCACCTGGTCGGCGCGGCGCAGCGACGGGCTGCTGCCGTTCGGCTTCGCCCGTTTCGACGTCACTCCGGCCGGGGCCCGCCGCCCGTCTGCGCTGGACGTGTTGGTCTTCGGTTCCTCGGGCCGGCTCGGCGCGCCGCTCGAGCTCGTCGACCGTTTCCGCCTGCGCCGAGACTGCTGACCGCAAGCCCGGGCAAGTCAGACGCGGCGGATCTCGTGGTCGAGCTGCAGCCCCGCTTCGTGGGCGGTGAGGCTGGCCAGCGTGCACGCTGCGATCTGGCGCAGCGCCGTGTCGGTGAAGTATCCCTGATGCCCGGTGATCAGCACGTTGGGAAACGTGAGGAGGCGGGCGAGCACGTCGTCTCGCAGCACGTCATCGGAGCGGTCGGTGTAGAAGATGCCGGCCTCCTCCTCGTACACGTCGATTCCCAGGGCGCCCAGACGTTGGCTCTTCAGCGAGGCGATCGCCGCACGGGTGTCGACCAGCGCGCCTCGGCTGGTGTTGATCAGCATGGCGCCGGGCTGCATCAGCTCGAGCGCCGCGGCGTCGACGAGGTGGTGAGTGGCGGGCGTGAGCGGACAGTGCAAGGTGACGATGCTCGAGTCGCTCAGCAGCGTCTCGATCGGCGCCGGCTCGGCGCCGGCGGCGCACAGCTGAGGATTCGGCTTGGGGTCACTGAACAGGACGCGGCAGCCGAAGCCATGCAGCAGGATGCCGGCGGCCGCCTCTCCGATGCGCCCCGCGCCGATCACACCGACCGTGCGGCCCCGCAGATCGAAGCCGAGCAGTCCTTCCAGCGAGAAGTTGTGCTCGCGCACCCGGACGTAGGCCCGGTGGATCTTCCGGTTGAGGGCGAGGATCAGGCCGACGGCGTGCTCGGCGACGGCGTAGGGCGAGTACGCAGGGACGTGCACCACCGCCAGGCCCCGCTGCTCGGCGGCGGCGAGGTCGACGTTGTTGTAGCCGGCGCAGCGCAGCGCGATGAGCTCCACGCCCAGCTCGGCGAGGGCGTCGATCGTCGAGCGGTTCAGCTCGTCGTTGACGAACGCGCAGACAGCGCGATTGCCGGCGGCCAGGCGGACCGTCGCCGGATCGAGCCGTGAGGCCAGGTATGTGAAGCGGTGCCCGCCGTCGTTGGCGGCGTCCAGGAAGTCCTGGTCATAGGGCTTGGCGCTGAAGACGGCCACTCGCACGGTCTGCTGGTCCTCCGTCCGGCTCTGCTACTCGAGCCAGGTGATCCAGGGCGCCTCCAAGGGTAGGCGCGCCTCAGGGTGATGGGGCAGGAGACGGCCCGTGAAGTCGGCGAAGGGCCGGTGGCCCGGCAGCACCGCCTCGTAGCGGTACGCGTCGCCGGCGCCCACGAGGCGCTCGACCTGGGACATTTCCACCCTGGTTGGGTGATCCTCACCGGGGAGGGGATCGGCGTAGAGCTCCACGCGCACGGCTGCCGGGTCCACGCCATCGAGGTAGAGCAGGACCTGCACCCGCCGATCCGTGCCGGCGGCTTCGGCGAGCGCGGGTCGAGACGCGTGCAGCCGGGACCAGCCCCGCTCGAGCGCTGTGCCCCAGGCCGCCAGCTCGCGCCCGAGCCGGGCGCCGTCGGCGAGGCGGCGTCGCACGGCCGCGGCCTGAGGCAGATAGCACCGTTCGGTGTACTCACGGACGGTCCGGTCGGCGGAGTACTCCGGCGTCAACTCCGCCATGCTGCGCCGCATCATCGCCGTCCACTGGCGCGGCACCCCGCGGGCGTCGCGTTCGTAGAACAGCGGGATGATCTCGTGTTCGAGCAGCTCGTACACCTGAGCGGCGTCGGCTTCGTCGCTGCGATCTCCCTCGATCGCCCAGCCGAGGCCGTCGCCGTAGGCCTCGGCCCACCAACCGTCGAGCACCGAGAGGTTGAGGCCGCCGTTGGCGAGCACCTTCATCCCTGACGTGCCGCTCGCTTCCCATGGCCGGCGCGGCGTGTTCACCCACAGGTCGACGCCCTGCACGAGCTGGCGGGTGAGCAGCATGTCGTAGTCGGCGAGGAACACGACGCGGCCGGCCACCTCGGGACGCCGCGCGAACTGGACCCAGTCCCGCAGCAGCGCCTGTCCGACTGCGTCGCCGGGGTGCGCCTTGCCGGCGACGATGAGCTGCACCGGCTTCGCCGTGTCGGTGAGGATCGCGGTCAGCCGCGCTGGGTCGGCCAGCAGGAGGTTCGGCCGTTTGTAGGCCGTGAAGCGCCGCGCCGTGCCGATCGTCAACGCGTGCGGGTCGAACAGGTCGCGCGTGTTCGCCCGGGCTTCCTGCTCGGCCTGGCCGCCGTCGGTGAGCTGGCGCGCCGCCCGCACACGCACAAAGCGCACGAGGCCCTCGCGAGCCGCGGCGCGCATGGTCCACAGCTCTTCGTCGGCTAGTTCGCGTACCCCCTCGGCTGGGTTGGGGGTCCCATCGCGGAGCGCGTCGAGCCCGCCGGTTCGGCGCCACAGCCGCTCGGCGCTCGAGTCGTCCCAAGTCGGCACGTGCACCCCGTTGGTGACCGAGATCACGGGAGATTCGGCGAGCGGCCACCGAGGGAAGAGCGGCGCGAACAGGCGCCGGCTGACCGAGCCGTGCAGGCGGCTCACGCCGTTGACGGCGCCGGCGCCATGTACGGCGAGGTACGCCATGTTGAACTCGTCGTCGCGGGAGGCGGTGGGCGCCCGGCCCAGCTCGAGCAGGCGCTCGGGATCGATGCCGACCTCATCGCAGAGGTAGCGGCCTAGATAGCGGCGGATCAGATCGGCCGGGTAGCAGTCGAAGCCGGCGTCGACCGGCGTGTGCGTGGTGAACAGGTTCCCGGCTCGTGTCGCGGCGAGCCCTTCGGCAAAACTGGCGGCGAACCCCGTTGCGGCGTCGCGGGCCCGCTCGAGCACCACGAACGCCGCGTGGCCCTCATTGAGGTGGCACACGTCGGGCGCCTCGCCGAGCCGGCGCAGCAGGCGCCACCCGCCGATGCCGAGCACGATCTCTTGCGCGAGGCGAACCTCGAGCCCTCCACCGTAGAGCTCGGAGGTGATGCCGCGGACCTCGGGCCGGTTCGAGGCCAAGTTGGTGTCGAGAAGGTACAGCGTGGTGCGACCAACCTGCGCTTGCCACGCCCTGGCCCGCACAGGGGAGCCGGCGAAGGGCACGGTCACCTCGATCCACTCCCCGGACGGGTCGCGCACCGCAGTGACCGGCAGCTGCAGGGGGTCGTTGTACGGATGGACGGCTCGCTGGTTGCCGTCGGCGTCGATGAGTTGACGGAAGTAGCCCTGCTGGTAGAGGAGCCCCACGCCGACCACCGGCACCCCGAGATCGCTGGCCGCCTTCAGCTGGTCGCCCGCCACGTTGCCGAGCCCCCCCGAGTAGATGGGGAGGGCCTCCGAGAGCATGAACTCCATCGAGAAGTAGGCCACTCGTAGCGGCTCGGCGGCGTGGCGCTGGTCGAACCACGCGGCTCGCCGGTGGTACGCATCGCGCTCGGCTGTGATCCGTTCGAGCACTGCGCCGAACTGCGGGTCGGACGCCAGCTCGTCGAGACGGGCATTCGACACTGTCTGGAGCACCGCCGAACGGTTGTGGGTGAGGTCCCAGAGCTCGGGGCTCACCCGCCCCCATAGCTCCTCGGGCGTGTGCCGCCAGATGCGCAGCAGATCATGGCTGAGCTCGCTCAGCCGGCGGCGGAGGTCCTCCCCGGTCATCGAAGCCGACTCCCATTCTGTTTCGGCCGCGGTCGGTTTCAGTACAGCAGCTCGACCTGAACGCTCGGTGAGCCGCGATCGACCCCTGCGCGAACACTCGCGTCCGCCCATGGGCTGCGCGGCTTGAGCTTCCTAACCTTCAGAGCCAGCCGCTGCGGCGGAACGACCGGTAGAGCAGGCCGCACGCCGCCGCCATGAGTCCGAGCGCGGCGGGGTAGCCGAATCGCCAGGACAGCTCGGGCATCGCCTCGAAGTTCATGCCGTACACGCCGGCCAGCATGGTGGGCACGGCCGCGATGGCCACCCACGCGCTGATCCGGCGCATGTCCTCGTTCTGTTGGATCGAGATCTGCGTGAGGTTGGCGTCGAGCGCGCTGGTCAGCAGGTCGGACAGCGTCCGGACCCGCTGTGCCAGGCGGGCGGCGAAGTCGGCGAGCTCGGCCAGCTCGCGGCGCGACGCGGCGTCGAACACCGGGCAGCGGCCCCGGACGAGCAGCATCAGCGGGTCTTCGAGGGCGTCGATCACGGCGAAGAGGTCGAGCACCTGGCGCTTGAGGTAGTAGATGCGCCGGGCCGGGCTGCGCCGCGACTCGGAGAAGACCTGGCGTTCGATCTCGAGCACGTCCTGCTCAAGGCCGGCGAGCACTGGCTGGTAGTCGGCCACGACCCGGTTCAGGATGGCTACGACGGCTGCGGCCGGCCCGGCAGCCAGCTCCTCGGGCGACGCTTCCAGCTCGGCGCGCACCCCGTCGAGCGCCGATGCCTGCCCGAATCGGGCGGTCACCAGAAAGCCTGGCCCGGCGAACAGGCTGATCTCGCCGAACGAGATCTGCTCGAGCGCGTCGCTGTAGCGGGCCGTGCGCAGCACCAGGTTGAGCTGGTCTCCGGCTACTGCGGCCAATGGACGCTGGTGGGGGTTGAGCGCCTCGGCAGCGTTCCAGCGCACCCCGAGCCGGCCGCGCACCGCCTCGAACTCCTCGGTGTTCGGCATTCGAAGGCCGATCCAGACGAATGCGTCACCGTCCGCCGCCAGCGGCGCGGGACCCTCGAGGTCGACTTGCGCTGGTTGGCGGATGCCTCGTAAGTAGATCGCGGCGTCGACGATCACCATGGCGCCGAAACCGCGGGGGCTGGCGCCGGCGGGCGGGCGCGCCGGCGATCCACCATCAACAACCGTCCTCCGAAAGCCAAGCAGTGTAGGGGCAAGAGAGTGCCCGGGGTGCAAACTCTGGGCGAAGTCGTGGTGAACGGCGGCGCTCCCGGCACCGGAGAAGGAGGACGGCGCGAAGTGTTCCACGAGGCGTCATCGCCCGTTCGCGCGGCGGACGCGGGAGCGTCACCCTCCGCTGGCACGATGGCCATCGTGAGCTCCACCCTCGACAGGGACCGGTTGCCGTTCAACGCCTCCGAGCTCCCCGAGCCTGCCGAGCTGGTCGTGGCGCAGGTCGGCCCCCGGCGGTATCCGTCCCCCCTGCGAGGCGGCTTCGTCTCGGACGGACCGGGCGTCCTCGTGTCGTCGAACCCGACCGTCGCCGCCGGCGCGCAGAGCGGCGTCCAGGCGGCGTTCGAAGAGGCAGGCCCGCGGGCGCAGCTGTTCGTGGATCCGCAGTCCGCCACTGCGGCGATCGTCACGTGCGGTGGGCTGTGTCCGGGACTCAACGACGTGATCCACGCGCTGGTCAATACGCTGCACGGCCTGTACGGCTGTCGCCGGGTGCTCGGCTTTCGCTACGGCTTCGCCGGGCTCGTCGGCGACCCGCGGCACCCGCCGCTGCCGCTCACTCCTGAGGGGGTCGAGGGCATCACGCATCACGGCGGCACGCTCCTCGGCACGTCTCGCGGCCCTCAGGACCCGGCGCGGATGGTCGACGCTCTGCAAGAGCTCGGGGTGGACATGTTGTTCTGCGTGGGGGGCGACGGGACGCTGCGGGGAGCGTCGGCGCTCGCCGCGGAGATCGCGGCGCGCGGCGCGGAGATCGCGGTGGTTGCCGTGCCCAAGACCATCGACAACGACATCTACTGGGTGGAGCGCTGCTTCGGGTTCGCCACTGCAGTGGAGGAGGCGGTGAGGGCCGTGGCGGCGGCCCACGCCGAGGCGCGCTCCGCCTGGCACGGCGTCGGCGTGGTGAAGCTGATGGGCCGCCACTCCGGGTTCATCGCCGCTCATGCGGCCCTGGCGTCGGGCTGCGTGAACTTCTGCCTGGTGCCCGAGCAGCCGTTCTCGCTCAGCGGCCCCGGCGGCCTGCTCGACGCGCTCGAGCGTCGCCTTTCGGATCGAGGTCACGCCGTGGTCGTGGTGGCCGAGGGCGCTGGCCAGGAGCTGCTCGGCGCCCGCGGCGACGCCCGTGACGCGTCCGGCAACCGCCGCTTGGGGGACATCGGCGTGTTCCTGCGCGACGAGCTGGCGCGAGGCCTTGATGAGCGCGGCCTTGAGCCGACCGTGAAGTACCTCGACCCCAGCTACGCGATCCGCTCGCTCACCGCCAACGCCTTCGACGCCGAGTTCTGCGCCGTCCTGGCCCAGCACGCCGTGCACGCCGCGCTGGCCGGCCGCACCGACATGGTGGTGGGTTACTGGCACCATCACTTCACCCACCTGCCGATCCGGCTCGCGGCCGCTCGCCGGCTGCGGCTGGATCTCGCGAGCAGAGAGTGGCAGCGGGTCCTGCAGCGCACCGGCCAGCCAGCTCGGCTGATCGGGACCACCGCGGCCGACGGGGCCGTGCGATGAGCCGCGCTGCGGAGGCCGCCGATCTGGCCCGCAGTCTCGCCGAGCTGCGCGCGCAGATGGAGGCCGAGCACGATCGCCTCGATTGGATGGAGCTCTCGCCCGGCCGGCGGCGCGACGCGACGCCCGGGGCGCCAGGCGACAGCTCATCGTGGCGGCCCGCGGCGAGGACTGGGCGGAGCTGAGCACCTCGCGAACCGTCTATCTGACCGCGGGCGTAGAGCTCCGCCGGCAGCGGGTTGTCGCAGCGGAAATCGGCTCGCTGCCTGTCCGGTCCGTGCCGCTGGT
>JBJXGF010000363.1:0-3633 GCA_046153015.1 Acidimicrobiales bacterium
CGGCCGCCCCCGCGGCGCCGGCGTCGTGGCCGGCTCGGTCCGGGTCGGCGCGGGCGGCTTCGCCCGCACGGCGAGGCGCGAGCGCTGCGCCGCGCCTGGTCTCGGTTCTGCCCCGGCGCGCCCCGCCTCGTGCCGGGCGCCCGCCGGCCGCGCCACGTTCACGGACCAAGGCTACGCCCAGCCCGCCCGCCCCGCACCGCCGAGACCTCGGATCGTGCTCGCTCGGCTGCGCTGCGGCGGGACGACGGTAGGTTGAGAGCCGATGGCGGTGAGCGTGGTGGTGCCCGCCCACAACGAAGCAGCGGTGATCGGGCGGCTGCTCACCGGGCTCCTCGCCGGCGCCCAGCCGGGCGAGCTCGACGTGGTCGTGGCGGCGAACGGCTGCGACGACGACACGGCCGCGATCGCCGCCTCGTTCGGCCCGGCGGTGCGGGTGGTCGAGCTGACCGCCGCCTCGAAGGCCGCCGCGCTCAACGCCGGCGACGCCGCGGCGCACGGCTTCCCCCGCCTCTACGTCGACGCCGACGTGGAGCTCGGCGTGGCCGCGGTCCGGGCCGTGGCCGCCGCCCTCCAGGCCGGCGCCGCGGTGGCCGCACCCCGCCTGCGCCTCGAGCTCGAGGACCGGCCCCGCTCGGTGCGCGCCTACTACTCGGTGTGGGCGCGGCTTCCGTACGCGCAGCGCGATCTGGTCGGCGTGGGGGTGTACGGGCTCTCCGCCGAGGCCCGGGGTCGTTTCGAGGCGTTTCCCGACACGATGGCCGACGACCTGTTCGTGCGAGGGCTCGCCGGCCCCGCCGAGCGGCGTGCAGTGGAGGGCGTGTGGTTCACCCAGCATCCGCCGGCCTCGCTGGCCAGCCTGGTCCGGGTCCGGGCCCGTATCTGCGGGGCGAACCGCTCGAGCCGCCGAGCGGGGCTCGCACCGGCGCGGGACGGGCGCGTCGCCTATGCCCGGACGCTGCTGGCGCTGGCGGCGCGCCCCCGCTGGTGGCCGGCGCTGGCCGTGTACGCCGCGGTGGGCGGCGCCGCACGGGCAGCGGCCCGGCGCGGCGGCGCCGAGCGTTGGGTGCGCGACGAGACGGCCCGCCTCGCCGCGGCCGCCGCCCCGTGACCGAGCCGGCGTCGGCGGCGGTGCTGATCGTGGCTCACCGCAGCGCCGAGCAGCTGCCGGCCTGTCTCGACGCGCTGCTCGGCGAGGCGGCGGGGCCTACGCCCGCCGAGGTGATCGTGGTCGACAACGCGTCGGGCGACGGCGCCCTCGAGGCGGCGGTGCGGGTCTGGCCGCAGGTGCGAGGCGTCGAGCTGGCCCACAACGTGGGCTTCGCCCGGGCCGTGAACCTGGCCGCCGGCCTGAGCGGCGCGGAGCGGCTGATCCTGCTCAACCCGGACATGGTCCCCCTGCCGGGGCTCGTCGCCGCGCTGGTGGCCTTCGACCGGGCGCGGCCCGAGGCCGGGCTCGTCGGCGGGCGGACGCTGACGCCCGACGGCCGGCTCGACCCCCGGTCGTGCTTCGCCGTCCCGAGCGCGTGGAGCCTCGTGTGCTTCGCCGCCGGGCTGTCGTGGCTGGGCCGCGGCCGGCGCTGGTTCGACCCGGAGTCCCTCGGCGCCTGGCCCCGCGACACGCCCCGGGAGGTCGGCGTGGTGAGCGGCTGCCTGCTGTGCGTGCGCCGCGCGGTGTGGGAGGAGCTGGGCGGCTTCGACGAGTCGTTCCACCTCTACGGGGAGGACTTCGACCTGTCGAGCCGGGCCCGGGCCGCGGGCTGGCGGCCGAGCATCACGCCCGACGCCGAGGCGGTCCACTCGTTCGGGGCCTCGAGCGCCTCGCCGGCGGAGCGCCTGGCGCTGGTGCTCACGGCCCGCACCGAGCTCGCCCGCCGCCGGTTCGGCGCGCCGGGAGCGGCGCTGGTGGCGCTGGGCGTGGGGCTGCGGGCGATGGGCGAGGTGCTGGCCGCGCGGCTCGGGCCGCCGCCCCCGGGTCGGCCGCCGTGGAGGCAGGCGTGGGCGGCGCGGCGGCGGTGGCGACGCGGCTGGCCCGCCGGTCAGCTCAACGGCCCGCCGCTGCGAGTGGTCCGCCGGCTCGGCCAGTGGCCGCCGGCCTCGGGGGAAGCCGCCTCGGGGGCGGCGGTCTCGGGAGTGCGGGCGGCGGGCGCGGCCGCGCCGAGCAGCCGGTCGTAGACCGCTACGTAGCGCGGCGCCCAGTGCTCCCAGGCCAGCGCGTCGTCGATCCGCGCCCGGCCCACGGCGCCCATAGCGGCCCGCCGGGCCGGGTCGTCGAGCAGCGTGGCGATGCCGTCGGCGAACGCGGTCACGTCGTTGGGCGGCGCGTACCAGGCCGCCTCGCCGGCCGAGACCCTCGTCTCCGCCAGGTCGAAGCACACCACCGGCAGCGAGAACGCCAGGTACTCGAGCGTCTTGTTCATCGTGCACAGGTCGTTCATGTCGTTGCGGGGGTCGGGGGACAAGCCGAGGTCGGCGGTGGAGAGCCAGCGGGTGATCGTCTCGTCGTCGGCTCGCCCCGTGAAGGTCACGTGGTCGGCCACGCCAAGCTTGTCGGCCAGGGCGCGCAGCTCCTCGAAGCAGTCGCCGAAGCCGAGGAACGCGAACTGCACGTCGTAGCGGCGCCGTTCGTGCACGAGCAGAGCCAGCGCTCGCAGGGCGAGATCGACGCCGTCCTGGGGCCCCATGATCCCCAGCCAGCAACAGAGGTGGCGCCGCCCGTTGCGCAGCGCCGGCGTCGCCTCGCCGCGTGCCATGGCGGCGGGCGGCCCGCTGCGCACCACCGTGACCCGGTCGGCGGGCAGCCGGCCCCGGCCGAGGGCCACCCGGCGGAACGACTCGTTGACCACGATCACGTGGTCGGCGCAGCGGTAGGACGCCAGCTCGAGCAGGCCGAGCGCGGCGGCCACCGGCCGGGAGGGCCGGGCGAAGCGGGAGGTGTAGAGCTCGGGGCACAGGTCGTGCTGGTCGAACACGAACCGAGCGCCGAGGCCGCGCAGCGCCAGCGCGAGGAGGAAGTAGGTGTCGGGCGGGTTGCACGCCTGCAGCACGTGGACTCGGTCGCGAACGGCGATGCGCAGAGCGAGGCGGGCGCTCGCCAGCCAGCAGTAGGCGAACTCCCGGGCGAAGCCGAGGCTCCCGCGGGCCGGCCGCGGCGGCCGGTACCGGTGCAGGGCCACGCCGTCGAGGCGTTCGAAGGCGGGCTCGCCGTCGCCGGCCGGGCAGATGACCGACACGCGGCGCCCGGCCGCGGTGAGCGCTTTGCATTCGAGCCACACCCGACGGTCGAGGGGCACGGGCAGGTTCTGCACCACGATCAGCACGTGGGGCGGGCCGAGCCGGGCGCCGGAGGCGGTCGTTCCCCGGCGCGGTCGGGCGACGAGCCGGCGCACCGACGCCGCGAGGCTCATCCGGCCAGAACCTGCGCCTGCGCCGGCGCGGTGGCCACGCGCCGCAGGGCGCCGGCGGCGCCGAGGGTGAGGAACAGCACCACCGAGGCCTGGCGGAAGGTGAGCGCGTCATAGGCGGCGAAGGTCACCGCCTGCGCGGCGATCGACCCGGTCAGCGCGCCGGCCAGGCGGCGCGCCTCGGCCGGCACGGCCGCCCGCCGCGCCCCGCTCGCGAGATCGGAAGAGCGTC
>JBJXGF010000007.1:0-6007 GCA_046153015.1 Acidimicrobiales bacterium
GTGGCCGAGTCGCGCCGCTCCTCGGCCTCGGCGAGCAGCCCGACCTGGGCGGCGGCCAAGGCGGCCTGCACGGCGGTGACGGCGGCGGCGAAGGCGACGGCCGACTTCTCTCGGGTGTCGCGCCGAACGAGGGTGACCTGGCCGGCGGCGAGGTCCCGCGGCCCGATCTCGAGGCGCACCGGCACCCCCTTCAGCTCCCAATCGGTGGCCCGACGCCCGAAGGCAGTCGCGACTCGATCGTCCACCCGGGCCCGCACGCCGGCGGCGACCAGCTCGGCGCAGAGGGCTCGGGCCGCGGCGGCAACGGCGCCCTCGTCGTCGTCCCGCACGACCAGCACCATGACCTGGATCGGGGCCACGACGGGCGGCACCCGCAGGCCGTCGTCGTCGCCGTGGCACATGATGAGGCCGCCCACCATGCGGGTCGAGCTGCCCCACGAGGTGGTCCACACGTACTGCTGGCGGCCCTCGGCGTCGAGGAACGTGGTGTCGAACGCCTTGGCGAAGTTCTGGCCGAGCTCGTGGCTGGTGCCCATCTGCAGGGCCTTGCCGTCCCGCATGAGCCCCTCGCAGGTCATCGTGTTGATGGCGCCGGCGAAGCGCTCCCGGCGCGTCTTGATGCCAACGTGGACGGGCACCGCCAACGCGTTGCGCATGCAGTCGAGGTACACGTCGTGCAGGATGCGCCGGGCGTAGGCCTTCGCGTCGTCGGCGTCGGCGTGGGCGGTGTGGCCCTCCTGCCAGAGGAACTCGGTGGTGCGCAGGAACACCCGGGGCCGCAGCTCCCAGCGGACCACGTTGCACCACTGGTTGAGCAGCATCGGCAGGTCGCGGTAGCTCTGGATCCACTTGGAGAAGTAGGCGTTGATGATCGTCTCGCTGGTGGGGCGCACGACGACGGGCTCCTCGAGCTCCTTGCCGCCGCCATGGGTGACCACCGCCAGCTCGGGGCTGAAGCCCTCGACGTGCTCAGCCTCCTTGCGCAGGTAGCTCTCGGGGATGAAGAGCGGGAAGTAGGCGTTGTCGGCGCCGGCGGCCTTGATTCGGCGGTCCATCTCGGCCTGGATGAGCTCCCAGATGCCGAAACCGTACGGGCGCACCACCATCGTTCCCCGGACCGGGCCGTTCTCGGCCAGCTCGGCCTTGGCCAGGACGTCCTGGTACCACCTGGGGAAATCCTCGGCCTGGGGGGTCAGCACCTTCGCCACGGGGGGCGAGCCTAGCGGGCGCCCCTCCCCCGCCACGCCCGTGAGCGCCCCGGCCCGGCTTGGGTCCGCCGCGCCCGAATCGCTCGCACCGAATCGATATCGATTCGGCGCGAGCGATTCGGAAGCAGGCACGACGCCGGGGGAGGAGCCGGAGGCGCCGGGGCCGGCGGGGTCAGCGGGCGTTGCGTCGCCGGATGAGCGCCACGCGCTGCTCGGCGTGGTTGGCGTCGTCGCCCTTGGCCGCCAACAGCTGCTCCCGGTCGCGCTGCGCCTTCTGGAACGCGCTGCCCTCGGCGCGGGCCTTCGCCGCCTCCACGCCGTGCTCCATGATGTACTCGGCCCACTCGACGAGGGCCGGCACCATGTCTGCCTCGGGCACCACCGCCACCGGGCTGCCCTTCACGAACAGGTGCCCCCGGTGGTTGCCGGCGGCGATGCCGAGGTCGGCGTCGCGCGCCTCGCCCGGGCCGTTCACCACGCAGCCCATCACCGCGACCTGCAGCGGGATCTCGCGCTCGCCGAACGCGGCGAGGGCCCGCTCGGCCACCTCGATCACGTCGATCTCGGCCCGCCCGCAGCTCGGGCAGGCGATCAGGTCGACGTTCTTGCGCTCCCGCAGCCCGAGCGATTCGAGCAGCAGGCGCCCGGCGCGCGCCTCCTCGACCGGGTCGGCGGTGAGGGAGTAGCGGATCGTGTCGCCGATGCCCTCCACGAGCAGCGTCCCGATGCCGAGCGTGCCCTTGATGAGGCCGGCGGGGCTCGGCCCGGCCTCGGTCACGCCGAGGTGCAGCGGGTGGTCGGTCACCTCCGCCAGCTGCCGGTACGCCTCGATCATGAGCGGCACGTTCGAGGCCTTCACCGAGATCTTCACGTCGGCGAAGCCCACCTCGTCGAAGTACGCCAGCTCGCGCTGGGCCGACTCGACCATCGCCTCGGGGGTGACCCGCCCCCCGTGCTTGGCGTAGAGGTCGGGATCGAGCGAGCCGCCGTTCACGCCGATGCGGATCGGCACGCCGCGGTCTCGGCACTCCTGCGCCACCAGCTTGATGTGGGCCGGCTTGCGGATGTTGCCCGGGTTGAGGCGCAGACAGTGCACGCCGGCCTCGAGCGCGGCGAGGGCCATCTTGTACTGGTGGTGGATGTCGGCCACGATCGGCACCGGCGAGCGGGGCACGATCCGGGCCAGGCCTTCGGCGGCGGCCAGCTCGTTGCAGGTGCAGCGCACGATGTCGACCCCAGCGGCGGCCAGCGCGTAGATCTGCGACAGGGTCGCCTCCACGTCGGCCGTCTTCGTGATCGTCATCGACTGCACGCTGATCGGCGCGCCGCCGCCCACTGCGACGTCGCCGACCATCACCTGTCGGGTGGGTCGGCGGGGGAACGTGACCGCTCCGGCGTCCATCGAGCTAGAGCCGGACCGGCGCCACGAGGTCGAGCCAGAGCGTCGACAAGCCGATGCCGGCCAGGATCACCACGACCGCGTAGGTGACCGGCGCGAGGCGGGCGAAGTCGACCACGTAGCGCTTGCCGTCGCGCCGCAGCAGCTCCCGGATCCGTTCGTAGGTGGCGACGGCGACGTGGCCGCCGTCGAGGGGCGGCAGGGGCGCCAGGTTGACGAGCCCGACGAACACGTTGATGGCGACGAAGAACAGGATCCCGCTCGCCAGGTCCTCGTCGAGCACCTGGGCGCCGAGCCTCGTGGCCCCGAGCAGCGACAGGGGACGGTCCTCGTCGACCACGGGCCCCGCCGAGTCGCCGGTGTCGGGCGCGCTCCGGGTGGTCAGCGCGGTGCTGAACAGGCGGCCGAGCCCGGCCGGGTTGAACGCCCGGCCCATCGCCTTCAACGACTCGCTGCTCAGGGCGGCGAACTCCTGGACCGTGCGGGGCACGGCCTCGAGCGGGTTGAGCCGCTCGATCGGCGCCATGCCGCTGATGCCCAGCAGACCGACGGACGTGCCGTCGCTCAGCCGCCGCTCCTCGATCGTGGGCGTCACCGTGAACGTGGCGCCGTCCCGCTCGACCTGCACCTCGACCGGCGCCCCCGCCTTGGAGCCGACCGCGGCGCGGATGTCGCCAAAGGCGTTGATCGGCGTCCCGTCGACCGCCAGGATCCGGTCGCCGGGGCGCAGGCCGACGGCGGCGGCCGGCGAGTCGGCGGCCACCATCCCCACCACCCAGTCGCTGGGGTCGGTCTCCGCCGAGCGGAACAGGGCGCCGCCCGAGGCGCCGAAGCCCACCAGCAGCGTGAAGATCAGCACCATCGCCAGCGCGAAGTGCATGGCGGAGCCGGCCAGCGCCACGCCGAGCCGGCGGGGATAGCTCTGCTGGCGGTAGGTCCGCGGCTCGTCGGCCGGGTCGACCGGATCCATGCTGTTCATGCCGATGATCCGCACGTAGGCGCCGGCCGGGATCACCTTGAGGCCGAACTCGGTCTCCCCCCGCCGGAACGACCAGATCCGCGGCCCGAAGCCGAGGAAGAACTCCGTCACCTTCATGCCGGCCAGGCGGGCGGTCACGTAATGGCCGAGCTCGTGGAGGAAGATCATCACGACCAGCGCCCCGACGATGGCGAGCACCGACCAGCCGCCCGTGACGCCGAGCAGGACGACCAGCCCGATCAGCACGACGAGGCGGGCTCGCCTCGCCGTCTCGCCCGGCGGACGCTGCCCGGTCTCCGCGGTGGTGTGGTCCATGTTGGCTCGGCTGCTCCTCGGCTGGTGACGCGCCGTTCGCTCTCGACGTTACGCCGCCCGACGGCGCAGCAGGCGCCGGGTGAGCTCACGAGCGCGACGATCCGCATCGATCACAACCTCGGCGCTCACCGCCGGGATTCCATCATGCCGGAGAAGGGCGTCGTCGAGGACCTCGGCGATGGCGATCCAGGGGATCTCGCCGGCGAGGAAGGCCTCGACCGCCACTTCGTTGGCCGCGTTCAGCCAGGCCGGCGCGGTCTCGCCCGCCCGGCCGGCCTCGTAGGCGAGGCGCAGGCAGGGAAACGCCTCGAGGTCGGGCGGCTCGAAGTCGAGCCGGCCGAGCGTTGACCAGTCGATGCGCCCGAACGGCGTGGCGATGCGCTCCGGGTACGCCAGCGCATAGCCGATCGGCAGGCGCATGTCGGGCAGCGACAGCTGGGCGATCGTCGAGCCGTCGCTCCATTCGACCATCGAGTGCACGATCGACTGGGGGTGCACGACCACCTCGATCCGGTCGTAGCCCACGCCGAAGAGCTCGTGCGCCTCGATCACCTCGAGGCCCTTGTTCATGAGCGTGGAGGAGTCGACGGTGATCTTCGGACCCATCTGCCAGGTGGGATGGGACAGCGCGTCGGCCACCGTCACGCCGTTCAGCTCGGCCCGCGACCGGCCCCGGAACGGCCCGCCGCTGGCGGTCAGCACCAGACGGGACAGCTCCTCCCCTGGTCGTCCGGCGCGCAGGCACTGGTGGAGCGCGCAGTGCTCGCTGTCGACCGGGACCAGCTCCGCGCCGGGCGTGAACCGGACCCGCTGAACGACCGGGCCGCCGGCGATCAACGACTCCTTGTTGGCCAGCGCCAGGCGGCGGCCGGCGCCGAGCGCGGCGAGGGTCACGGAGAGCCCGGCGAAGCCGACCACGCCGTTCACGGTCACGTCGGCCGCGGCGGGGAGCTGCGCCAACGCGTCCGGCCCGGCGAGCACTTCCACGCCCCGGGGCACGGCGGCGGCGAGGGCGGCGGCGAGCGTCGGGTCGGCCACGGCCACCACGTCGGGCCGCAGCGCGTGGGCCTGCTCGGCGAGGCGCTCGACCGAACGCGCCGCGCCGAGTGCGGTGATGCGGAACCGTTCGGGCTCGGCGGCGGCGACCTCGAGGGTCTGCACGCCGATCGAGCCGGTCGAGCCGACCACGGCGACCGTGATCGGCGAGGAGGGTTCGCCCGGCGGGGCGGTGCGTCGGGCCACCGCTATGCCGGGAGCAGCGAGAGGACCCGGCCGAGGTAGTACACGGCGGGGAGCACGAACAGGAGGGCGTCGAAGCGGTCGAGCACGCCGCCGTGGCCGGGCAGCACACTGCCCATGTCCTTCACCCCGAAGTCCCGCTTGAGCAGCGATTCGGCGAGATCGCCGAGCGGCGCGGCGACCGCGGCCACGAGACCGAGCAGCGCGGCGTCGCGGAGGCGGTCGAACGGCTCGAGGCCGAGCAGCGCGCCCGACACCAGCACCGAGGTGAGCACGGCCAGGATGCAGCCCCCGAAAAGACCCTCGACGGTCTTGTTCGGGCTGATGTCGCTCAGCTTGGACCGGCCCGCGTTGCGCCCCACCACGTACCCGCCGATGTCGTAGGCCACCGTGGCGATCACCGCGGCGAGCAGCACGTCGCCGCCGTGGCCGCTCGAGAGGATCAACGCCGCGAACGACCCGAGCCCGCCCACGTAGGCGACCCCGAGCAGGGTCAGGCCGAGACCCTCGACGGCGTTGTGCGCCGGTTCGACGCCCAGCACGTACCACAGCAGGCCCACCACGACCGTGAGGAACAGCACCACCGGGTAGGCGCCGGTCCCCTTCCAGTAGACGGCCAGCGGCAGCGCCACGGCGCTGGCGATGCCGAGAAGCGTGGCGGGCCGGCGGCCGCTGCGGCGGGCGCTGTTGAAGAACTCCGCCGCGGCGACCGCCAGCACGACCGCCACCAGCACCATCGACCACGCCGGGCCGGCCCGGAAGGCGAGCACCGCGGTGAGGAAGAGGGCGGCGCCGACTGCGGCGGCCTGGGGCAGGTTGCGCCCGGCGCTCTCCGGGCGGGCGAGGGCGGGGGGCGGCGTCGGCGGG
>JBJXGF010000024.1:0-10166 GCA_046153015.1 Acidimicrobiales bacterium
GTCGAGGATCTGCACCTCGCCGGCGCCGGCCGTGGCCGCCACCGCGTCGGCGGGGTCGAGGAACCGGCTGATCGACTTGACCAGACGGGCGAGTCCGTCACGGTCGACCAGGTCGGCGCGACCGAAGTTGTGGATGATGCGAGCCTTCGGCATCTGCGTGTCGGGGTCGCGTTCGTTGTGGGCCAACGCCAGGTAGGCGACCTCGCTGCCGTCCCGGTTCCGGCGGCGCGTCTCCCGCAGGTACATGTCTACGACACTACGACATCCGCCAACTCACATCGAGCACCCCAGCACACGTCGTGTGTCTACAGGTTTCGGGCGCTCCGGCCTTCCTGCAACCCCCTGACCAGCACAGACACGCCCGCTGACAGCAGAATCTGCCTACATAGTGCGGAAGTCAGGTATTTCATTGGACTGATTGGCAGGTCTCGGGTAATGCTCCTCAAGGCGGACGGAGTCGAACAACCGTCAGACCTCGATGGCGTGGTTTACACACCGTTCGACGAGCATGGTGCCTGGAGGTTGGCTCTCGCCCGCGAGCTGGAGGCGGCAGGGATCTAGGTCGACCTCGGTCGACTTTGACTCAGCGATCGCGAGCTCCGGCTGCCCAGCGAGTGCAGCGAAGCGGCCTCCCGTGTACACGTCACCACCTCGCGCCACCCAGTCCCATGAGCTCCAGAGAAGTGACCGAGGTGGCTCGACTCGGTCGTTCGGTCCTGGGGAAGATCGGGCGTCCTGACGGAGGCCCCGAGATGAGCCACACCCTTGCACCAACGGTGCGTGGCCGGGCGACCACCGCCCAGCGAGTCAGGCCAGCCGTCGAACTATCCAGTCAGATCGTCGGCACGCCGACGACATCGAGGTGGACAATCGAGTCGCCCCCAGGACCGTCGATCATGTCGACGACACGGGCGAGAAACGGCCCAACGTCATCCCCCGCCACGAGCAGTGCCCCGGGCGTGATGCTCCCTGGATTCGCCGCGGCACTGAGGAACGTCCACACATAGCCAGTATCGTCCACCTGATTCAGGTCCGCCGGGAGCGTCATTTCGGTGCGCGGATGCTCAGTCATGTCGAGAGAGATGCGAACGTTGCAACGCATCGGCGTAGTCAAGGGGTTTCCGGGCAGCAGCTCCAGATGGACGACCGTGTGGCGGCCCCGCTGGGTGAGTGAGTGAGTGAGTGAGTGAGTGAAACCTCGCGAACACGGAATCACCCTCGTCTGCAGTGATGACGATAGCGCCGGGTTTGATGCGAGTCGGATCGCGAGCCTCGGACATGAGGGCGTACGGCATCCCTAACTCGTCAATGTCCTGAACGTCGCAGGGAAATATCAATGTGAACTTTGGTGTCGCTCACGCGCCCACCTCCTCCGTTGCCGGTACGGTCCCCTCAACGTAGGCCCGAACCTCGCACGGAGGTTCTGCACACGCTGATCGCCACCATCGGCTCGCCTCATCGGGCGCGGCCTCCAGCCGCGCGACGTCCTCAATCGGCTGGAGGTCGCTCAAGAGCCGCCCTCGAGGGAACTGCCCAGCGACGGCTAGGCCGACAGGCGGTGAAGCTCGAACGACAGGCCCACGGCTCGGGCATAGCGAGCGAGGTGGTCGAGCGGAGCGTCGAGGTCGTTGTCCTCGATCGCCTCGACCTGGTCCAGGGTCAGGCGGCTTCGCCGGGCGACCTCCTCGACGGACAGGCCCTGGCGTTCGCACTCCTGCCAGAGCGCCGTCGTCATGCGGAACACCTCGCCCAGCTCGTCGAGACGCTGGCGATAGCCAGGCGAGCGCGCCTCGCCCGCCTCGATACCTTCCTCGAGGTCGCAGTGCTCGTCGTCGTGGTCGTGCTCGTTCATCGGCGGTGGCAATGCTACCGGCGACGGCTCTGGCCACGCTGGCGCCAATCCCGCAGCCTCGCCTCCGCCAGCTCCAGTTCGCGGTCAGGCGTCTTCTGCGTCTTCTTCTCGAAGCCCGAGAGCGCCAGCAGGATGTGCTGGCGATTGCCCTCGGCGGAGAACAGCAGCCGCCATGCCCGCCCGCTCCGCCTCACACGCACCTCGTACACGTCGCCTCGCAGATGGCGAGCCGCCGAGCGGCCGACCAGGGCCACCTCCCGCATGGCAACGCGCATTGCGAGGAGGTCATACGCGTCGAGATCGCGAAGGAGTCGCGAACCGGGTCGCCACTGGCGCTCGAACGGTAGAAGCGCCAGCGCCGCCTCAACGTTGGCTCAGCCATCGAGGATCCCGCCCAGGGACGCCGCCAGCGCTTCGTCGGCGGCGGCGAAGGCGTGGGCGTAGATGCGCAGTGTCACGTCGGGGGTGGCGTGGCCGAGGCGGTTCGCCACCGTGCGGACGTCGTGGCCGGAGCCGATGGCGACCGTGGCCGACCAGTGACGCAGGTCGTGCAGCCGCCACTCCTCGTCGATTCCTGCCAGCTTCCTGGCTCGGCGCCACCACCAGCCGATCGCGTCGGGCTTGGGCGGGTCCACCCCCACCGTGAACATCCACGGGCCGTACCGCTCGCGCTCGACCCGCAGCTGTTCGACCACCTCGACCGTCGCTGCATCCAATGTCAGCGTCCGCTCGATGCCGGTCTTGTTCGCCGCGTCCCGCACCTTCGGGCGGCCGTCGCCCCATGACACGACCTCGATGGCCGAGTCGATCAGTAGCCGGCCGTCCACGACGTCGGCCCAACGCATCGCCGCCAGCTCGGCCCGCCTCGCCCCCGTCACAGCCGCCAGGCGCAACGCCAACGCCGCCTCGGGGCCGATCTGCGCGGCCGCCGCCAAGACCGCTTGGACCTCGGCGAGCGTCATCGCTTTGCGGGGCGGGCGCTTGGTCGTCGCCACCCTCGCCAACCCGGCCACGTTGCGGGGCACCCAGTCCCACCGCTCTGCCAGCGCCAGCGCGGCCCGCAACACGTTGTGCAGGTTCCGCACGCCAGCATCGGCCAGACCTCGCTCACGCAACCTGGTGTGCCAACGCTCGACATCGCCGACCGACAGCCGGGCCAGCGCCACCGAGGCCACCGGGTCGGCCTTGATCGAGCGCACCCGGCTGGTCTGGTCACGCAGCGACGCCGGCGCCCACGTCGCCCGGTTCCGCTCGACCCAGGCATCGAGCGCGTCACGTACCAGCCGCCCACCGGCCGACCGCGGCGGCTCGACCTCCATCGACGCCGCCACCGCCAACGCGTCGCGCTTGGTCCCACGCACCGTGCGCGACACCTGCGTCGGCCGACCGGACGCGCCGACCCCGGTGTACACCCGCACCTCCCAAACGCCCGGTCCTCGCTGCCGCACCGTCGCCATACTGACGCGACGATACTAGGGATATGACTAGGGATGACGCGATTCCGGCACGTCCGTCACGTGTTGCAGCGTCCGACAAAGCCTGCTGTATCAGCAGGCCACAGGCGGCGCTGGGAGATCACGGGCTCTTGATCTGCTCGGTGCCTTCGAAGATGTCGACGATCTTCGAGCAAGGCACACGCCGAACTCCAGGGCCGGCGAGCGCACCGAGCCGGCCCCCGGCGCAACGGGCGGCGCGCCAGGCCGGGCTCTATCATCCCGCTACGCGATCCATTCCGAGGGGGGTCCTCATGCTGAAGTCGTTGATCTCGGCCGATTCGCACATCGTCGAGCCGCCGAACTGCTACGTCGACTACATCGAGCCGAAGTACCGTGACGTCGCTCCGCGTTGCGACGTGAACGCCAAAGGCGCCGCGGCGTACACGATCGACGGACTGAGCAACCCGATCGCCGTGGGGATGCTGGCGGCTGCGGGGATGACCTTCGAGGAGGTCAAGGCGGCGCGGCGGTCGAGCTTCGCCGAGATCACCCGGGCTGCGTGGGACCCGAACGAGCGCATCGCCGCCCAGGAGCGCGACGGGGTGGGCGCCGAGATCATCTTCGCCTCGGTCGGCATGGTGCTGTGCAGCCATCCCGACTTCGCCTACAAGCGGGCCTGCATGCAGGCCTACAACCGTTGGCTGGCGGAGTTCTGCGCCGCCCAACCCACGCGCCTCTTCGGGCTGGCGCAGACCGCGGTGGCCTCGGTCGACGAGACGATCGAGGACTTCGTGGCGGCCAAGGAAGCGGGTCTGGTCGGCATGATGGTCACCGGCACGCCGCAGCACGAGGACTACGACCACAAGGACTATGACGCGCTGTGGGAGTGCGCGGTCGACCTCGAGCTGCCGATCTGCTTCCACATCCTCACCTCGAAGGACTACGACGCCGCCACCGCCCTCAAGTCCCCCCGGGGCCACGGGGCCAACGCGTTCATGAACCTGATCCGCGGCGTGCAGGACATCCTCGGGCTGTTCGTGTTCGGCGGCGTGTTCGAGCGGCACCCGAAGCTGCAGATGGTGGTGGCCGAAGGCGACGCCGGCTGGGTGCCCCACTGGATGTACCGCTCGGACCACGCGGCGATGCGCTGGGGCACCTCGATGCAGCGCACGATCTCCAAGAAGCCGAGCGAGTACGTGCTCTCGAACGCGCACTTCACGTTCCAGGACGACGCCACCGCGTACCAGATGCAGCAGATGGTCGACTCGAAGTGCCTGATGTGGGCGAGCGACTTCCCCCACACCGACTCGACGTGGCCGCTGAGCAGCCAGATCCTGGCCGAGCAGACCAAGCACCTCACCGAAGAGGAGCGCAACCGCGCCGTGCACGACAACGCCAACGACGTGTTCCACCTGGGTCTGTGAGGGCGGCGAGATGAGCGACGAGAAGCCGATCCGGCGCCTGGTGCGCGAGGCCAAGCCCGCGCCCTCCGAGTGGTTCACCGGCCGCGTGGAGATCGAAGCGATTCACGGGACGAAAGAGATCGGGCTCGCCCAGGGGCGGGTCCATTTCTATGACGGCGCCCACACCAACTGGCACCTGCACACCGGCGACCAGGTGCTCTACTTCGTCGAAGGGCGAGGCATGGCGCAGGACCTCGGCGGCGAGGTGTTCGAGTGCCAGCCGGGCGACGTGATGCACGTACCGCCCGGCACCCGCCACATCCACGGCGCCATGCCCGGCCACGACGCAGTGCACGTGGCCATCACCCAGGGCGAGGCGATCTGGGACAACGATCCGCGCTATCCGAGCTGAGCGAGGCCTCGGCGGTCGGGCGCCGCGGGCGTTCGCGATGGCGGGGCGGCAGTGAGCGTCACGACCTGCTGGCCGGGATCATCGCCCTGGAGTTGAGCGTGGCCACACGGTCGGGGCCATGTCGCACGTTCACGTAGAACCGTCTGCTGCGTACGCCCCGGGGCAACGGGTACTACCCCGATGTCCTGCTCGTCTGTGGTCCGGCGGCGCACCGTCTGTACGAGACCGACGCGGACGTGATCGTTGAGGTCCTGTCGGACAGCACCGAGGGTGTCGACCGTCGCGAGACGGCCGAGGCCTACGCCGAGGGACGTCGTCCCCGACGGCGGCGTGATCGATCTCGGCGGGCACACCCTTCTCGATCGGGACGCGATCTACGTCGAGCTGGACCGCAAGGCGACCACGACCTGACGGCGGGGGCCGGCTATCGGGCGGCGCGGATGCGGTCCGCATCGAGCCCACGAACCCAGCGGCGCTGCCACGGCGTCTCCACCGCCCGGGGGTGATACACGGCGCGGACCCAGGACACGGCGTCAGCCGCCGGCACTCCGCTGAGCACGGCGAGCACGGCCAGCGCGCAGCCGGTCCGTCCCCGCCCGCCGCGGCACGCAACCTCCACCCGCTGCTCCGCGCACTGGTCGAACGCGGCCGCGAGCGCCGCCAACGCCGACGCTTCCTCAGCGGGTAGACCGAAGTCCGACCAGCGGACCCACACCGCCGGCCACGGCGTCGGCGCCGGCGCTCTGCCCAGCAGATAGCAGCCCATGTCTGGCGCCATGGCGGCGGTTGTCCCCGTGCGAAGGCCCCTGCCACGCACGCGACGCTCGTCGGGGAGCTCGACGACGCCGGGCCCAGGCGGCCACGGAGTCATCGACGTTGCCCCGACTCGAGCGCGGAGCCGAACCGCTACCGGGGGCCGACGAGGCCGGACTGGCCGGTGACGGCCAGGAGATGCCCGTCCGGGGTCCACAGGCGGATGCCGCCGTGGGCGAGGCCGTCGGCGGCGCCGTCGACCTGGGTGTCGACGAGGACCCAGTCGCACGCCCGGGGCTTGACCACCCGGATGCTGTTGTCGATGCTGCGGGCCCGCAGGTCCTCGTCGAAGGTGGCGGCCACCCCGGTCGACACGGCGTCGCCCACCACCGCCAGGGCCGAGGCGCAGGCCGGCACGCCGCCGGGCATCGTCGCCCAGATCGCGCTGCGCCCGTCGACGGCGCGCAACGTGCCGTCGGCGTCGCCGGTGGCGGTGCGCTCGTCGATGCGGGGACGCAGGCCGCCGCGGCGCTCCTCGTTCATCTTCCGGGTGGTGCACTTCTCGGGCGGCGGGACGCTGAGCATTGTCGGGCCCCACTGGCCCTCGCGGGGGAACTCCCGGGTGCCGAGCGCCACCAACGCGGCCAGCATGATCTCGTTGCCCACCCGGCCCGTCACGCGGCCCTGCACGATGCGCCGTCCGACGGCCAGCGCCTCGAACTCGAGCTCGAGCACGTCCGGCTCCTGCGCGCCGCGCACGAATTGGCACGCCGCCCAGGTGAGCGGGCGCTGCACCGCGGCCTCGGCCGTCTCGATCACCGCCGCCAGCCCGCACCCGCCGTACAACGCGCCTCGCCCGCCGGTGATGCCGTGCGTGATCGGCAGCCGCTGCCGGTTCGGGTCGTCGGTCGCCTCCAGGCCCAGGAACTCCCGTACATCCACGCCGGGAGACCCTAGCGGGGCAGGCCGTGGCGCCGCCTCGGCCGGCGCGCCTGCGCCGGGGGGCTGCGCCCCCGCGCAGGCACGCCGCCCGGTTCGCTGCGCTCACCCGATGCCGATCACCTCGATGCCGGGGAGCAGCAGCGGTTTGGTGACGGTGAGGAACTCGTCGGGGGGAACCTGGGCGAGGTGGCGACGAGCCGCGTCCCGGTCCGAGAACCACAGCTCGGCGGCGCCGAGGAACGGCGGCTCGCCCCGGTTCTGATCGGCGAGGTTCACCACGTAGCGCAGCCCGCCCCCGTCGGTGAAGCCCTTCGCCACGTTGGGCGCGTGCACGTCGAGCCACAGGCGCCAGCCTTCGGCGAGGCTCAGCCCGGGCCCGGCCGCCACCAACCCGGTGAGCTTGCAGGCGCCCTCGGGCCGCGGCCCGTCGACGATCACGTGCTCGGTCGTCTCGAGCCGGGACGCGGGCTCCACCAGATCGCCGAAGCCGTCGTCTGCGACCTCCACCGGCATGCGCCGGCCCTGCTCCCGGCGGGCTCGGTCCGGGTCGTCGTAGGTGACGCTGGCCATGCCGTCGAACGGGGTGTCCGGGCGCTGGTCGAACAGCGTCACCGAGTACCGGTTGGGCGTGAGGTGGGCGACCACGCGCGGCATGTGCACCTCCCGCCAGTAGGACACGAGCTGCTCATGGGTCACGCCGGGCCGGCGCCGCAGAGGGAAGAGCATCTTGAGCCAGGGCATGCGCCCAGCATGGCATGCGGCGCCCGAGTGGGCCGGTGGGCGAAAATGCGGCGATGGAGCGCACAGAGCAACGGCGGGCGGCGATCGCCGCATGCGTCGCCCGACTGCGGGAGCTGGAAGCCGACCTCGGCGTGAACGAGGAGTTCCTTACCGCCGCCAAAGACGAGGTGCGCGGGCTGGTCGACCGCCGGGAGCTGTTCGGCTGGGACGAGTTCCCGCGGCCGCCCGAGGGCCGCCGGACCAAGCTCTACGAGCTCTCCATGGGCGACGACGACCGCTTCGCCGTGTACCTGATGGTGACCAACGGGTGGATGCGCAGCCGTCCGCACGACCACGGGACCTGGGTGGTCACCGCCGGGCTGGCCGGTGTGGAGCACCAGCGGATCTACGCCCGGCGAGACGACGGGGCCGGCGGCCGGCGCGGCCCGCTCGGCGATGAGCCGGAGCCGGCCACCCTCGAGGAGCTCGGCCGGGTCGAGCTGGGCCCCGGCGTGGTGTCGGCCATCCTGCCGAGCGGCATCCACAGCCTGGAGATCCCGGGCGACGACCCGTCGATGGGTCTGCAGATCTACGGCCATGCGCTGCACACGCTCGGCGATCGACGCCAGTTCGACGTGAAGAAGGGCTGGGCGCAGCCGATGCCGACGATCGAGCGCCGCATCGCCGAGCGGGCCGGCTGAGCGTGCGCGGCCGGGCCGAGGCCACCGCCGTCGAGCACTGGGGCACGGTTGCGGTCTCTGCGTGGCTGCTCGTCGGGCTCTTCCTCGACGGCTGGGCCCACAACCTCCGCAAGCCCGACAGCTTCTTCACTCCGTGGCACGGCGTGATCTACAGCGGGTTCGCCGCCGCTGCGCTGTGGGTCGGCTCGATGGCGCTGCGCCGGCTCGAGCCCGGGGAGGGGGCCCGGCGGCTCCTGTGGGCGGCGCCGCGCGGGTACCGGGCGTCGCTGGTGGGAGCAGCCGCTTTCGCGGCCGGCGGCGTGGCCGACCTCGCCTGGCACCAGGCGTTCGGCGTCGAGGTCGACACGGCGGCGTTGGTGAGCCCACCTCACCTCGTGCTGTTCGTGAGCGCGGTGATGGTCGGCACCGGGCCGCTGCGCGCCGCGTGGAGCGCTCCCGCCTCGGGCGGCGAGCGGGTCGGGTGGCGGGCGCTCGGCCCGGCGCTGGCGTCGCTCACCTTCGCCGCCTCGGCCGCCGCGTTCTTCCTCATGAACCACTCGCCGTTCGTGTCGTTGCCGAACTTCGCGTTCGGGGAAAGGCACCGGCGGCTGTCCGCCGACGACCGCGACTGGCTCCTCTCGGTCGACCAGGCGGATTTTCTCCTCACCACGGCCGTCTTCGTCGGTCCGGCCCTTCTGCTGCTGCGGCGCTGGGGTCGCCCTCCGCGCGGGTCGATCACGGTGCTGTGGGGCGTGATGGCCGGGCTCCTCGCCGCCATCGACGGCTTCTCGGCGCCCGAGCCGATCGCGGCCGCGCTCGCCGCCGGCCTGCTCGCCGACGTGGCGCTCTGGCGCCTCCCGGCCGGCGCCGGCGTGGCCTGGCGGCGCCGGCTGTTCGGCTTCGCCCTCCCGGCCGTGCTGTGGCTCTGCTGGTTCGCGGTGGTGGCGCTGCGCTGGGGTGTGGCGCTCGAGGTCGAGGCGTGGACCGGGATCGTCACCACCAGCTCGCTGCTCGGCGGCGGGCTGGCGCTCCTGGTCTGGCCGCCCGGCGCCGGCGGGGACGGCGGCGGGGACGGCCCAGCCGAGCGGCTAGGTTCTCGCCGCGACGACAGCGCAGGAGGAGCGGTATGGGACGACTCGACGGCAAGGTGGCGCTGATCACGGGCGGGGCCCGCGGCCAGGGCGCCGAGGAGGGCCGGCTGTTCTGCGCCGAGGGGGCGAAGGTCGTGCTCACCGACGTGCTCGACGAGGAGGGGGAGCGCACGGCGGCCGAGATCGACGGCGCCGAGTACCTCCACCTCGACGTCAGCTCGGAGGCGGAGTGGGAGGCGGTGGTGGCCGACGTGATGAGCCGCCACGGCCGGCTCGACGTGTTGGTGAACAACGCCGGCATCGATCTGGTGAAGCGGCTCGAGGCCACCACGATGGAGGAGTGGAACCGGGTCGTGGCCATCAACCAGACCGGCGTGTTCCTCGGCATGCGAACCGTCGCCCGCGCCTTGATCGCCCAGCAGCAGGGCGGGTCGATCATCAACATCAGCTCCGTCGCCGGTCTCCAGGCGGTGCCGGTGCACGGCGCGTACGCAGGAACGAAGTTCGCCGTGCGTGGCCTGACGAAGACCGCGGCGGCCGAGTGGGGAAGGCACAACATCCGGGTGAATTCGGTGCATCCGGGTCTGATCGAAACACCGATGACGGCAGGGCTGCGGGCGTTCAACGACCCCGACACGCGGGTGCGGGCGGAGCGCAACATCCCGCTCGGCCGCGTCGGCCAGGCCATCGACATCGCGAATATGGTGCTGTTCCTCGCCAGCGATGCGAGCAGCTACTGCACGGGCCAGGAGTTCACCGTCGACGGCGGCGTGCACCCCTGAGCCGGGGTCAGCGCAGCGAGTCGACGTAGCCGGTCCACTGGCGGCCGTCCCACCAGCGCCGGGTGGCGGACCCGTCGGGGTTCGCGTACCAGCCA
>JBJXGF010000041.1:0-4332 GCA_046153015.1 Acidimicrobiales bacterium
GCGGTCCACCCGCCAAGGCAACGATCAACCAAACAAGCAGACCCAATGGCCGCCACCGCGCAGTTCCCGTGGCCACCAACGCTCAGTTCCTTGACCGTCTCCGATCAAGATCTCACGGCCACCGACAATCGTGCTCCCCGACACCGGCACCCTGGTCGGCGATGGCACATCCATGGCACAGGACAGCGGCAAACTGGGGGTTGCAGTGGGCACCAGCGGGCGACACGAAACACCGGCTGACCTGGACAGATGCCCGTGACCTGCGACAACGCTCTGACCATGGGGAGGGCTCATAACCCGAAGGTCGCAGGTTCAAATCCTGCCCCCGCCACTCAAGAAGGCCCAGGTCACAGACCTGGGCCTTGTTCGTTGCTGGCCTGCGACGGGACGATCTCTACCCAAATCTCTACCGACTTGTTGCATCGCGATCTCTGGCGACTAGCCCGACGTGCACTCTGGTGGCGGTCACGCACAGTGGCCCCCGGGTCGGTTGATTGTGGCCTCCACTTGACGCACACCGAGCCGTGGCAGTGGCGCTTTCCTGGTGGCTGGTGCTCCATGAGCCGGCCAGCGCGGACTTTGGTCAAGACCCGCTGTTCGACCCCGAAGTCCGGACGCACGCGGATCGCCCGCTCCGACGAACCCGACAGCGATGGTGGATCTCCTCGGCGACCGCACCTCACCCGGCGCAGCCGCCCCCGCATGGGACCAAGCTGCCGGCCGCCTCCACCTGCATCAAGCCGCGTTCGACCTCGCGGAGGCATCGGCCCTCGCCCGAGCTTCTTCAACAACGCCGATGCCCGAGTCGCGGCGAAGTCGAACGGTTGTCATCAGCGGTCCGATCTTCTGAACGTCGAGGTCGTGAAGGCGAGCCTCAGCGAGGCGCAGCCTGAATACGCTCCCCGTGGCAAGCCGTCGGGACAACAGACGGCAGTCGCGCTGCATAGCGATCTCTACCACGATCTCTATCCATCGCTGTCGGAACAGGAGCGCCCCGGACCGCTCGACCCGGAGCCGAATGCCCACTCAGCCGGATAGCAGACCACGACAGCGGGTGGCAGGCATCAGATCTAACGATGTTTGGTTCGCCCATGACCCGAAGGTCGCAGGTTCAAATCTTGCCCCCGCCTCCAAAGAAGCCCTGGTCCGTAGCAATGCGGGCTAGGGCTTCGATCGATCTCCGGCTCGACCTCTAACGGACTTCGAAGCCGGGCGGGCGCTGGCCCGCCCGGCTTCGTCAGCGGCCCTTCTTGGGTGTTTGCGAGAGCGCACTGGCCGCCGCCTTTTTCGCCGAAGAGTTGCTCTTCGGGTTTGCAAGGACCTTGCCAGCGGCCGATGCGGCCTTCGGGCCGGTCTGTCGCTTGTTCATGCTCGGCACCTCCTTTCCAGCCCAGGATTGCGAAGATCCTCTTGGTGCGGCGACACCGTCGTTCTCACACGAGCGAGCCGTCCGAGGTTTCGAATCGCGGGGGCGACGCGGTTACTTCCCATGCTACTTCCCATCTCTTGTCAAGGGAAGTAGCATGGGAAGCGTGATAGAGACCCCATTCGGAGATCCCGTCGCTTCTGTGGCCCTCAGACCGCCTTCCCTGGTGTTCGTCGTCGCGCAGATTCGCTTCCCGCTCGTCGTGTCGATCAACGAGGAACGATTCGTGGGACCGTTCCAGGAGATGATTCGCGCTGACTATCCGGAGCTCGAGCGGGCGACCGAGGCGCAGGTCCTCCTCGGGCATGATGGAGTTCAGAAGGTCGAAGGTGGCGTCGTGTGGAAGTTCAGCGCGGCGCCCGATGACTGGCAGGTTGCTCTGACCCCGAGCTTCGTGGCGCTGTCGACTGCGAAGTACACGAGTCGCGACGACTTCCTCCGGAGACTCGACACCCTTCTTGAGCGGACGGAGCAATGGCTCAAGCCACGACGCGTGACGCGGTTCGGCGTTCGATATGTGGACCGAATCGACGGGAAGAAGCTCGATCGGCTCACCGAGTTCGTCAGGCCTGAGGTTCTGGGTCCCACCGCCGTGGACCTCGGCAAGGGTGGCTCATTGCGCCACACGATCACCGAATGCAGTTACGAACTTCAAAACGACAACGGCCTGAGGGCTCGTTGGGGCCGTCTTCCGGCCGGTGCCTCACTCGATCCGAGTGTTCCGCCGGTGAAGTCCGCCTCGTGGGTTCTGGACCTCGACGCGTCGGTCGAGAACATCGAGTTCAACCGCGCCGAGTTAATGAAGAGGGCATCCACATTTGGGGACGTGATCTACCGCTACTACAGGTGGGCTGTCACCAGTGATTTCCTGCGAGCGCACGGAGGAAAGGTGTGAGCGAACTCCTCTGCGTTCCGATGCCGTTCAGCGATGACCCGGCGGAAGTGATCGTCTCGTTTCCCTGCCTGTACGGCGATCAGACGACGGGTTGGATGGGTACCAGCGATCATCTCGGCATTTCCCCGACCTTCGCTGTGGTCTTCGAACCGAACTGCCCAACCGTGTGGCCGCTCAGCGCCGAATCGTCGTCGTCCTTTCTCGCTGGCGAGGTCTCGCGCCTCCGAGATCAGATTATCGAGGTTGCCGGACTCACCCGACAGGAGATCGCACTCGCTATCGGGGTTGATCGGCGGTCGTTGTCAGGCTTCGCTCGCGGCGACATCCGCCCAACCCCACCGCGTCTGGAGTCGCTCCGACTCCTTGCGAAGGTAGCGCAGTACGCTTCCAGCCGGTGGGGCGAGCGCTCACGGCAGATGCTGTTGTCCGCTCGACATGGTCGAACACCGCTTGAGCTCGTTGCAGCGGGGGACACCAGTGTGTTCGGAGTACTCGACAGTATCGACGCTGCGGATGCTGCCGTGTCCACACGGTCGCTGCGTGCGAAGGGGCAACCGCTCTATCTTGCGGCCCGGACCCGGGGGCGACCGCTGCAGAGAACCGGCGTGCTTCGGGAGGATGAGATCCACGAGCAGGACCTCGCAGACGCGTCCTCGTTCGATGAGCGACCAATCGAACGGCGGCGAGGCCGGATCCGATGACGGAGGCTCTGCTGGTCCCTGCCGGGGGTGGCCTCTCCCAGGGAGACATGGTGATTGCTCCGATCGCCCGAGTCTCCACGAACCCACTCGTTGCACCGGATCCTTGGGACAGGCTCGACGAGCATGAGGTGAGAGTTCGGAGGGGAGCGCACGCGGACGACGACATCTACCTCGCAGCGGGGCGCGCCCTTCTCATGGTCACTAGCCACGATTGCCACCACGACAAGGAGTGGAACGAGAGCGTCCGACGGCACTTGAAGGCAGGAGTTGACCAGGACGCTGCGGAACAGCTCGCCGAAGAGGACGACACGCTCGATCGCACCTTTCAGGCGAGCCCGCTTGTCCCGCTCGACGACTTCCCACCGGGCAAACGAGGGGACCTCCGGGCTGGCCGCGTGGTGGGCTACTTCCCGGTTCCCCAGAACTACGACGTCGGTGTTCCGGAAGCCGTTGTAGATCTGACTTACCGAGTGACCATCGATCGCTTCGCAGTCGAGGAGCGACTCTACGGCCTTGACGCGACGGGCCGAGCGCAGCTTCGTCTATCCCTCGCCCGCTTCGATGCTCTCCGAAGCGTGAACCTCGGAGCTGAGCTGGAGGCTGCAGTGGGTAGCAGGATCGTCGACGTATCGGTTCAGCGAGGTAGCCCGATCGAGGTCACGCTGACACTCGAGAACGGAGTGGCGATTCGACTGATTCAGCAGCCGGGCGAACCGGGCGGCGGCGGAAGGCGCGGGCTATGACGCGAGTGCCTCGTTGATCACTCCCGCCGAACACCGCTGCGCTGAAGGCGGCGACGTTGTCAGCTTGCATGCCGGGAGGACATGTTGGTACACGGTCATGGTGAAGGTGGGGCTGCTGTGACCGAGGCGTTCGATGACGGCTAGGAGGAGATCCGTCTGTACGAGCTTCGCCACTCCGAGGCGTTGAGCCAGGCTGCAGTGGCAGGTCGCCTGGAGATCACGCAGAGCGCGGTGTCCAAGCTCGAACACGCCGAGGATGTGCGTGTCTCGACCCTACGGGACTACCTCGAAGCGCTCGGTGCTCGCCTTGCGCTCGTCGCCGTTTTCGACGAGGACAACCGGCGGGTCCCCGTGCACCTGGGCAAGGACAGTGCTGCCTGATCTTGGATCCTCACCCGCTGCGCGCAACGGTCAGCGGCGGCGACGAGCGGCTCTGCATTGCGATCTCTACCACGATCTCTAACCAACCCGGCCGGAATGCGGAACACTGGAGCCCACCAGGCCGCACGAGCCGGACCCGAAACGCCCGCTGAGCCGGACTGCAGACCACGGCGGCGTACCAGACCT
>JBJXGF010000044.1:0-2589 GCA_046153015.1 Acidimicrobiales bacterium
CCGGCCGCCGCCCTCGTGGGCCTGGACGCCGGCCAGCACGAGCACCCGCACCGGCCCCTCGAGCCGGGCGCAGGCCTGCTCGACCACGGCCCGATCCCCGTCGCTCTGCGCCGCGGCCCGCAGCGCCTCGAACAGGCCCCGCAGCTCGGCCTCGAGCGCCGACGCGGCCCCCGCCTGACCAACCGGGCCCGCGGCGGCTGTGCCTGCCAGGGCCGCGCCGGCTGTACCTGCTGGGGCGGCCCCCGCCGCGGCGGCCAGCTCGCCCACCAGCTCCTCGGCCGACTGGTGGCGCTCGGAGGGCGCCACCTGCAGGCCCTTGTCGATCACCGCCTGCAGCGCCGCCGGCAGCTCGGGGCGGACCTCGACCAGGAGCGGCTGGTGGTGGCGCTCGTGGGCGCGGCGCACGTCGGACATCGTGACCGCGGCGAACGGCGGTCGCCCGGTGAGCAGCTCGAAGAGCACCGCGGTGAGCGCGAAGAGATCGGCGCGGTGGTCGAGCTCGTCGGAGAGCGACGCCTGCTCGGGCGCCATGTAGGCGGGGGTGCCGGCGGCGAGGGTGAACCCGCTGGCTGCGGCCAGGTCCTTGGCCAGGCCGAAGTCGCCCAGCACGATGCGCTCCACCGGCGCGGCGCCGCGCGGGCCGCGGCCGGTGCGCAGCAGCACGTTGCTGGGCTTGAGGTCGCGGTGCACCACGCCGAGCTCGTGGATCACGCTGAGGCACTCGCCGATCTCGGTCACGATCGCCACCGCCTCGCCCAGCTCGAACGGCCGGCGCTCCAGCCGGCGGGCGGCCAGGCGGGCTTCGAGCGTGCCGCGGTCGGCGTAGGTCATCACGAAGTAGGGCCGGCCGTCGGGCAGCTCGTCGACGGTGTGCACGCGCACCACCCGATCGTGGTCGACCCGGCGCAGGATCTTGGCCTCCTCGATGAAGCGGCGGCGGGTGTCGGCGTTGCGGGCCCAGTTGTCGGCCAGCACCTTGATCGCCACCTGCTGGTCGAGCAGCTCGTCGAGGGCGAGGAACACGGTGGCGAAGCTGCCGCTGCCGAGCGCCCCCTGCACGAGGTACCTGCCAATGCGCTCGGGGTCGGCCACCGGCTCCATCATGCCCCCCGACCGCACGTATTTCCCATGGCCCACCGTGGCTCATGGGCCATGTTGGGTCGGGCCGCGGCGTGGCTCGGCGCGGCGTCCGAGGTAGCGTCCCGGGCAGTCAGGACGAGAGATGCGGGGGGTCGTGACGATGGCGGAGACACTTGGGCACGGCGCGGCGCCGTACACCCTCGCCATCGATTTCGGCACGTCGTACACCGTCACCGCGGTGCGGGTGGAGGGTCGTCGCGCCGAGCTGATCGAGATCGACGGTCATCGCCGGCTGCCCTCGGTGGTGCTCGTGACCGACGAGGGTCAGGTGCTGGTGGGCCAGACCGCGGAGGAGCTGGCGGCGGCCAACCCGGCCAACGCGCTCCGGGCGCCCAAGGCTCGCCTCGGGGAGCCCTCACCCGCAGTGCTCGCCGGGCGGCCCCACGCGGTGGTCGATCTGGTCGGCGCGGTGCTCGCCCACGTGCACGCTGCGGCGGCGGGGATGATGGGCGGCCCGCCGCTCGAGGTCCGCCTCACCCACCCGGCCACCTGGGGCCGGCCCCGGCTGGCGCAGCTGGTGGAGGCGGCGAGCCGCGCCGGCATCGCCAACGCCGTGCTCGTGCCCGAGCCGGTGGCCGCCGCGCTGGCGTATGCGGAAGAGGTCGGCGTGCCGGTCGGCGGGCACGTGGCGGTCTACGACCTGGGCGGCGGCACGTTCGACTGCACGGTGCTGCGGGCCCGTGAGCTGGGCTTCGCCGTGGTCGGCCGCCCCCTCGGCGAGGACCGCCTCGGCGGCGAGCTCTTCGACGAGCTGCTGGCCAACCACATCGGCGAGCAGCTCGACCCGCTCCTGTGGGAGGCGCTGCAGATCTCCGACGAGGGCCCCTGGCGGCGAGCGGCGAGCCTGCTGCGGGCCGAGGCCCGCCGGGCGAAGGAGCTGCTCTCGGCCCACCCGTACGCCGACGTGGTGGTGGCGCTGCCCACCGGCATGGTGCAGCAGCGCGTCACCCAGGACGAGCTGGTCGGGCTCATCGAGCCCTACATCGCCGAGAGCGTCGACCGGCTGCGCCAGTGCGTGGCCGACGCCGGGCTCGGCGCCGGGGACCTGGCCGCGATCCATCTCACCGGCGGCGCCAGCCGCACCCCGCTCGTGGAGACGCTGGTGCAGCAGGCCTACCCGGGCGTGCGGGTGAGCCGCCGGGGCGACCCGAAGACCGCGGTGGCGCTCGGCGCGGCGCTCGCGCAGGTCACCCCGTCGATGCTGGAGGCCTCGACCCCGGCCGAGGGGCTCACCGGGGCCTGGAGCGCACCGAGCGGCGCCTGGCCCTCCGGCCACGGCGGGCCCGGCGGGCGCAGCGCCCCGCCGGCGTTCGTGGCCCGCAGCGCGAGCCAGCCGGCCGCCGACACCGCACCACCGGGCGGGGGCTTCCCCGCCGCACCCGCCGCGTTCGCCGCGCCCCTGCCGCCGGCGGGCGCGGTCGGAGCCCCGACCGGCGCCTGGACCGCGCC
>JBJXGF010000046.1:0-3542 GCA_046153015.1 Acidimicrobiales bacterium
CGGCGGGGCCGGCACGGGCGGTGGGGTCGGCGGGGCGGCTGGAACGGGGGCAGGAACGGGCGCAGGCGGGGGGCGCAGCGCCGCCGACGGTTCGATCACGGTGGCCGCCGCGCCCGCCGGCGCGACGTCGACCGCGAAGCGGGCGTCGCCGATGCGGACCTCCTCGCCGCCGCGCAGCACCACCGGCGCGGTGATGCGGGCGCCGTTCACCTGCACGCCGTTGGTGGAGCCCAGGTCCCGCACCTCCACCTGGCCGGGCGCGAGCAGGGTGAAGCTGGCGTGGCGGCGGGAGGCGCTGCCGTCGTCGAGCACCAGCCCGCACGTGGGGTCGCGGCCCACGATCAGCGGCGCCGCGCCGATCGGCGTGGGCGCCGACCCCGGCGCGCCGTCGAGAGCGATCAGCCACATGGCCGGCCGCCGCACCCCGGGGCGGTGCGAAACGCGCCGCGTGACGTGGTGCTCGGCCCTCGCGCTGGTGTCATGCCCCAGTTTCCCGTCCCCCGCCTGCTCCGCGGCGGTCTGCCCTCAGGAAAGCGGGCGCGGCGCCGCGAATACCTAATTCTCGGCCGGGGCGCCGGACCGGGGCAAGGGCCGAAGCGGCCCCCGCTTTCGGGCTTCAGCGGCGGGCGAGCTCGGCGACCCGCGGCTTCAGCTCACGCTCCCAGAACCCGAAGAACCCCTCCTGGTCGGGGCCAACCTGGTGCAGGTACACGTGGTCGTACCCCGCCCGCAGGAACTCGGCCACCGCCGAGCTCACCGGTTCGGGGTCGGGCCCGCACGGCGTGTTCTTCACCGCGGCCTCCTCGCTCACCATCGAGGCCGCCTCCTCGAAGTGGGTCCAGGTGGGCAGGTCCTGGCTGAGCTGACCAGCGATGCCGATGTTCGGCCACTGCTCGTGCATGGTCTTGCGCGCCGTCGCCTCGTCCTCCGCCCAGCACAGCGTCACCTGCGCGTACGTCGGGCCCTGGCCGCCGGCCTCCGCGTACTGCTCGATCGTCTCCGGGCTCGGCGTATGGGCCCAAGTACCCCGTCGCCGATGCGGCCCGCCAGCGCGATCGCCGCCGGGCCGAAGCCGGACAGATTACCGGCGTCGGCTGCTCGGGCGGGTCGAACAGCTTGGCGTTCTCCACCTCGTAGAAGCGCCGCGATGGTCGACGGTCTCGCCGGTCCAGAGCCGGCGGATCACGTGGGTCGCCTCCTCGAGCATCTCCAGGCGCACCGGCGCCGGAGGCCAGCGGTGGCCGAGGATGTGCTCGTTCAGCGCCTCGCCGGAGCCGACGCCGAGGCTGAACCGCCCCTCGAAGAGGAGCGAGGTCGTGGCCGCGGCCTGGGCGACGATGGCCGGGTGGATGCGCGTGGTCGGGCAGGTGACGCCGACGGCGGCCTCGATGCGCTGCGTCGCCGCCGCGATCGCCCCGAGGGTCGACCACACGAACGGGCTCTGGCCCTGGGCGCTCACCCAGGGGTGGTAGTGGTCCGAGATCGAGACGAAATCGAAGCCGAGCTCCTCGGCCCGCACGGCCTGGGCCACCAGGTCACGAGGGCCGAACTCTTCGCTCGAGAGCGTGTATCCGATTCATGCGCCGGTGGTACCCGGGCGGGGGCCGCCTCACCCGCCCGGTCAGGGGCTCACGTCGCGGCGGGGCGCGTCGTTCAAGTCGTCGGGGTCGAAGCCGACCTCGTCGGGCTCGTCGTTCTCGAAGTTCTTGAACGCCGCGTTCTGGCGGGCGATCGCGGCGTCGGCGAGCGTGGGCTCGTCGAGCTCGCGCTCCTCGGCGGCCGTGTGGGTCGGGCGGTCGGTCGGGGGATCGGGCAGGGTCATGGGGACCACGCTGCCCGGCCCGGCGCATCGCCAAACTTTGCAGCTGGGTGGGGCGTGCGCCCGGGCGGCGGTGCGGCCGGGCGGCCCGGCGGGTCGTCAGGCCACGGCGAGGTCTCGGCGCCGGAAGCCGAGCAGGCCGAACGCCATCAGGGCGAGGGAGACCAGGCTGAGCAGCACGAGCGGCGTGATGCGCCACGGCTCGGCCGGCCGGGCGGGCGCCTGCTCGAGGGGGGACAGGTTGCGCAGCGGGCTGGGAAGGCGCAGCAGCTCCCCGAACACGCCGACCACCACCACGGCGGCCAGCGCCGCCCACGCCGCGGCCGCCGCCCGGGGCGCCCAGCCGAACAGCACGGCCGCCACCCCCACCAGCGTGAGCACGGCCGGCAGCGTGGCCAACGCCGACGCGGTGAGCCGCCCCACCTGGCCGGCGTCGCCCACCGCGGCGGCGTAGCCGAGGCCGACCCCGAGCCCGCCCGCGCTCACCACCAGCGCGGCGCCCGCCACCGTCACCACCAGATGGTCGAGCGCCCACCGCCACCGGCTGAGCGGCGTGGCCAGCATCGACTCCGCGAAGCCAGCCGCCTCCTCGCTGCGGTTGCGCAGCGCCGAGGACACGGCGAAGCCCGACGCCAGCAGGGCCAACATCGTGAACGACGTCGCGAGGTAGGCGTCGGTCACCGAGGCCCCGCCGAGCTGGGCCAGGTAGTCGGCGAGCTGGGGGTTGTCGGCCAGGAGCGACTCGATGTCGTCGGCCACCGAGCCGTAGAGGAGCCCGGTGACGAACACGCCAACGGTCCAGCCGATCAGCGCGCCCCGCTGGAGGAGCAGGGCCAGGCCGAGGGGATGCGTGATCCAGCCGGGCGCCCGGCTGCGCCCGGCGCGTGGGTGCGCCAGGCCGCTGCCGAGATCGCAGCGCACCGACAGCGCGAACGCGGCGCCGGCCAGCGCCGCGCCCAGCGCCGCCAAGCCGACGAGGGTCCACCAGCGCTCACCGGCAAAGGCCCTCACGCCGATGCCCCACCCGAACGGCGAGAGCCACGACAACGCCGGCGCGCTCACGTCGCTCACCCCGCGGCCCACGAACGCGGCCCCGACCGCGGCGGCGCCGAGCCCCAGCGCGGCGCGGCTGGCGCCCACCACCTGGGCGGCCACCGCAGCAGCCCCGGCGAACGCCCAGCCCACCGCGGCGAACGAGGCGGCCAGCGCAACGGACCCGGCGACGCCGTACCCCAACGCGATCGACGCGCCGGCCGCGCCGATCCCGACCAGCGTGTTCGCCGCAAGGGCCACGGCCAACACGGCCGCTGCGCCGGCGTGGCGGCCGACCACACCGGAACGCACGAGGTCGGCCCGCTCGCTCTCCTCCTCGGCGCGGGTGTGGCGCACCACGAGGAACAGGCTCATCAGCGCGCAGCCGAGCGCCATCCACAGCGAGGTCTCGTTCACGAGGATCACGCCGGTGTTGGGGCGATCGAAGCCGTAGCCGGGCCCGGAGAAGGTGACCAGCGCCGGGTTGTCCTCCACAGCCGCCACGTAGGAGGCGATCGCCGCTGGGCTGGCGTACAGCGAGCGCACCTGCGCCGCCGACACCGCCATCAGCGCCACCAGGGCGCCGACCCAGAGCGCCAGGCGCACCCGGTCCCGCCGCAGCACCAGCCGCACGAGCTCGCCCAGCCCGGTGAGCGAACGCTGCGCCTCCCGCCGAGCGCCGCTCGGGCGG
>JBJXGF010000048.1:0-17237 GCA_046153015.1 Acidimicrobiales bacterium
ATCCAGATGCGGCAACACCGTCGCCAACAACGAAGCCAACGCCTCATCGCTCACGACGAACTCACGCACCCCGCCAGACTACCCCACCCCACCACTAACCGCGCGGACTATTCTCTACCAGACCCTAACTTCTGTATGTACGGGGGAGGGGGTTGGCGGGAGGGTGGTTGGCCGATCAGGCGACGTTGATGACGCCGCGCATGGTGGCGGGATGGATCGCGCAGAAATAGGGAATGCGGCCGGCGGTTTCCGGTGTGAATTCGAACGACATGCCCCTGGCGAGTCGTTCCGAAGCGAAGACCCCGTCCGGTGCGGACTCGACGCCGCCGGGGACCTCGGCAACGGCGCCTGAGGTGACCGTGTGCGCGCCTGGGTCGTTCTGCCGCCACCGCACCTTGCCGCCAATCGGCGCCGTCACCGTCTCCGGCGCGAAGGCGACGAGCGCTATCTCGATCTCGACCGCCGGCGGAGCGGGTTCGGCGGGCGCCGCTTGCGTGGATGCCGGCGCGACGCGTGCGGCCGAGGGCTAGCTCGGGGCGCCGCAGGCGGCCAGGAGGGCGGGTAGGCCAACCAGCGCCCACCCGAGCCGGCCAAGGGTCCGTGCTGAGCTCACACCCGTTGTTCGGCGCCGACCCCGGGCCGGATGGCCGGTCGCCGCGAAAGAAGGCCAGCGTGCCGTGGTCGCGGCGCCCGGGAGGAGAACCCCCGCAAGGGGACGACGCCTGCGGTGTTACGCTGTCACACGATGGCTGATGGGCTCGGCTGGCTTCCGGAGGACGGTGTGGTCCTCACCCGGGCCGATCTCGAGCGGATCCTCATGAGCCTTCGCGCGCTCGTGGCAGGCACGGAGCCGGTCGATCCCAACCGTTCGTTCGCGGTTGACATCGCGATCACCATCACGCACGCAATCGAACGTGGACGTGGAGGCCAATTATGCCCAAGCCCGAGGCGATCCAGTGGCTCGAAGAGCAGACGGGCCAGACGATCGGCTACGTGCCCGAGACGCCGGCCGGTCGCGACCGGCACTTATCGGTCCGCCTCACGGGTGATCTGGCGGCTGAGCTCGAGGCGATGGCTGCCGAGCGTGGACTGACGCTGTCGCACCTCGTCCGCGAGCTCCTCGCCAACGCGGTCGGTCAGCGAGCGGCGGTGGCCAACCTCGACAGCCGGGCACTGGCCGAACGCCTTGCGGTGGATGTGGCAGAGGTACGGCGACGACTCGCCGGCTGACCCGTCAACGGGAGATGGACGATGATCGCTGCTGACCTCGATGGATTCCTCGAACGGTTCCTACGCTGGGGGGCGGCGCCGACGGTGGAGGGCTACGTCGCCCTATTCCACGCCGACGCGACCCTGCGCGACCCCGGCGGCGACGAGCCGCTCACCGGCCCGGCCATCCGCCGCTCGATCGAGTCGGTGCTCGCCGCCATGGCCGACTTCCGCCTGACTCCCGTCCGCATCGGCAGGAGTGAGGACACGGTGTTCGTCGAGGCGACCAACACCGGCACGCTGGCCGGCAACCCGTTGCGGTGGGAGGCGGTGTACTGCATCGGGGTGCGGGGCGGACACGTCGCCCGGGGCCGCCGCTACTACGACCGGGCCGCGCTGTACGGACCGCTGCTGCCTACGGTGGTGGAGGAGCCCCGCGCCGACGCCGGCGCCATCCATCTCGAACCGGGCGTCGTCGGCCACGCCCCCGACGGCTGGTTCCGGGAGTGGACGGGCACGGTGGCCATGGCCGGCGCCGCCCGCCCCTTCGGCGTGGTCGAACGCCACGCCGGCGGCGAGCACCGCTGGTTCTTCGACCGCATCAGCCTCCTGCCGGCCGCGGCTGCGCTCGTCGAGCAGATCGGCGTGACCCGCTGAGCGGATGAGCGAACGTCCGCGTCCGAGCGACCGTGCTTCCGCCGGCGCCGTTCAGGCGATCGACGGTTTCGTTACAGCTTTCGTGAACGGGGTCCGGGGCGTCCGGCCCTCCTGCCAGCGCCGCGAGGATGGAGCCCTATGCACGAGCTCGCCCGGGTCGTCAGCGTCCCCAGTCCTGGTGGAGTGGACATCCGTGTGAGTGGAGACATCGACCTCTCCAACCTCGATCGCCTGACCGGTGAGGTGGTGGCCGCCGTCAGCGCGTTCGGGGAACCCGCGGGGGGCGAGGTGGCGATCGACCTCTCCGAGGTCGGCCATTTCGGCAGCGCCGGACTGCGTCTGCTCGACGCCGCCTCCGGAGCAGCACAGGAGGCCGGCGCCGCGTTTCGGGTGGTCGTGCCGCTCGACGCCCCGAGCAGGCGCGTGATCGAGATCGCCGGGGTGGCCGCCTACCTTCGGCTGGACCCTCCGGGCCCCGCCGAGCGGGCCTGAGGCGGCGCCCCCCCGGGTCGGCGCGTTCTCCGCCTCCTGGTCGCCTAAGATGGGACCGGCGCCTGCCCGGCGGGTCGAGCATGACCCGCGTCGCACCGGCCGAACGGCCCCGGCGCACTCCCCCTGTGGTCAGGAGCCAACCATCCTCAATACCCAGACGCCCGCCGACGCGAGCGCAACCACCTTCGGTGAGCTGGGCGTGCCCGCCGAGCTCGTGGCGGTCCTCGCGAAGTCGGGCGTGACGGCGCCGTTCCCGATTCAGGCCTTGACGCTGGTCGAGTCGCTGGCGGGACGCGACGTGCTCGGCCGTGGCCGCACCGGATCGGGCAAGACGCTGGCGTTCGCGTTGCCGGTGGTCGCGGCGCTGGCCGGCGGCCGCTCCCGGCCCGGCGCGCCGAGGGCGCTGATCCTCGCCCCGACGCGGGAGCTCGCCGCGCAGATCACCCAGGTGATCTCGCCCCTGGCGGCGGCGTTCCACCTGCGCTGCACCGCCATCTTCGGGGGCGTCAAGCCCGGCCCGCAGCTCGCCGCGCTGCGCTCTGGAGTCGACATCGTGGTGGCCTGCCCGGGCCGGCTGCTCGACCATCATCGCGCCGGCGCGCTCAAGCTCAACGCGGTGCGGGTGGTGGTGGTCGACGAGGCGGACCACATGGCCGACCAGGGGTTCCTGCCCAGCCTCCGGCGCATCCTGCAGGCCGCCCCCGAGGACGCCCAGCAGCTCTGGTTCTCGGCCACGCTGGACAAGGACGTGGCCGGCCTCGTGGCGCAGCACATGCGCAACCCGGTCACCCGCACCGTCGCCGAGCTCGAGCCCTCCGCCGCCGCCGGCGTAGCGAGCCACCTCGTGCTGCACGTGCCCGAGGAGGATCGCGTGGCGATCGTGGCGCAGCTCGCCGCCGGCGCCCGCCGCTGCCTCGTGTTCTGCCGGACCAAGTCCCGCGCCCGGCGCCTGTGCCGCCAGCTTCGCAACCTCGGCCTGTCCTCCGTCGAGCTCCACGGCGACCTCGCGCAGGGCGTCCGAGCCCGGAACCTCGCCGCGTTCGCGTCGGGTGACGCGCCCGTGCTCGTGGCCACCGACATCGCGGCGCGAGGCATCCACGTGGACGACGTCGACTTCGTCGTCCACGCCGACCCCCCGGTGGAGCACAAGGCCTATGTCCACCGTTCGGGCCGCACCGCAAGGGCCGGCGCGTCGGGCGCGGTGGTCACGTTGGCCGGCCCCGACCAGGCCGCTCACGTGGCCGGCCTGCTCCGGAAGGCCGGCGTGCGCGCCCGCGCCGAGCGGGTCACCGCCCAGACCGCCCTCGCCGGCCTCATGGGATTCGAGCCGCGCCAAGCCCTGCGGCCAGCGCCGCCGGCCGCAGAGAAGCAGGCCGTCACGGCGGCTGCCGCCCAGCCGGGCCCGCAACGCAGCCGCGGCCACCAGCGGCCGAACCGGCCGTCGGCCGGCGCGCCGGAACGAGACCGGGAGACCGCAGCCCGCCGCACCAGGCGCCGGCGGTCCCGGGCCTGAGCTCCGTCGGGCCCAGGCCCGGTTTCGCTCAGTGCTGGTGCTCGATGCGCTGGACGAGGAGCTGCTTGGCCTGCTCGCCGATCTGGCGATAGCTCTGCTGCAGCTGCTGGAAGAACGCACCCAGGTCCCGGTCGCCGCCGGCGTCCTGCTGGTGCTTCTCGACCGTGTGCGCCCCCTCCAGCGCGTGGTACAGCACGCTGACCAGGTCGAACATCTCGTCTGACGCGCCGGTTCCGGACCGGCCGCCTGTCATCGTGGTCGTACCTGATTGGGTCGAGGGCATGGAGCCCCCGTTCGTCGTCATCGGTTCGTGGGTCATGCCCGGCCGGCTGCCCGATCACGGCGCCTCGTAGCCGCGCTCAAGGGCGCTCGCCGCAATTCTCAGGCGTGAGCCGCGCCCGGAGCGGGAAGCACGGGTGCGTTCACCGAGGGGCGTCGACCGCCGGCGGACCCGCCGCAGCCGACCCACCCGCTCACCAGGGGAGCTGCGCCGTGTTCGACCATCCCGACTACGACGGCCACGAGGAGCTGCTGTTCTTCTCCGATCCCGAGGCGAGGCTGAACGGCATCATCGCCGTGCACAGCACCGCGCTCGGGCCGGCCGTGGGCGGCACCCGGCTCATGCCCTACCCGTCAGTCGCTGCGGCGGTGACCGACGTGCTGCGCCTCTCGAAAGGCATGACGGCCAAGGCGGCGGTCGCCGGGCTGCCCGTCGGCGGGGCGAAGGCGGTGCTGCTGGCGCCCGAGGCCTTCGAGCGGACGGCGCTGCTCGAGGCGTACGCCCGCGTCGTGGACCGCCTGCACGGCCGGTTCGTGACCGGCGAGGACGTGGGCATAGACGAGTCCGACGCCTCGGTGTTGCGGCGCAGCACGCCCTACGTGGCCGGCGCGTCGGTGGAGCTCGGCGGTTACGGCGACCCGAGCCCCCGCACCGCCAGCGGCCTCGTCGGCGCCATGCGAGCGACGTGCGCCGCCCTCGACCAGCGGCGCTGCCTGCGGGGCCGGCGGGTGGTGGTGGCCGGCGTGGGCAAGGTAGGCGCGGCGCTGGCGCGGATGCTCGTGGACGAGGGCGCCGAGGTCACGGTGGCCGACCCGAACACCGCCGCCGTGAACGCCCTCGTGCGCTCGCTCGGAGGCGCCGCCCACGTGGTCGATCCGGGGGAAGCGGCCGCCACGCCGTGCGACCTGTTCGCGCCCTGCGCGCTTGGCGGCGTGCTCGACGACGCGACCATCCCCCGCCTGGCCTGCCGGGCCGTGGTCGGCTCGGCCAACAACCAGCTGGCCCACCCCCGCTGCGCTGACCTGCTGGCCGAGCGGGGCGTGCTGTACGTGCCCGACTACGTGGCCAACGCCGGCGGGCTCATTCAGGTGGTGGGCGAGCACCTCGGCTTCAGCCGCGCCGAGGTGGAGCGCCGGGTGGCCGCCATCGAGCAGACCGTCGACGCGCTCCTCGCGTTCGCCGCGGCGGAACGGATCACCCCGGCGGCGGCGGCGGCGGACACGTACGCCGCCGCTCGCGTGGCCGAGGCGCGCTCGACGCCGGCCCCCCGCCTCGCCGCCGCTCCCCGATCGGCCTGACGGTGGCCCACTCCCGGCCAGCCTGTTGCCTCGTGGTGGCGAACGCCGCCGCCGGCGCCCACGATCGCACCGCGATCCAGGAGGCGGTGGGGTCGCTGGCGGAGCACGCCCCCGTCGAGCTGCGCTGGAGCGACGGGCCCGACTCGCTCGCCGACGCGGCGGATCACCTCGACGGTCGCCGCCTCGTCGTGGCCGGCGGCGACGGTTCGCTGCACGCGCTCGTCAACGCCCTCGACCTGCGCCGCCTCGGCGAGATCGAGGTGGCCGTGCTGCCGGTGGGCACCGGCAACGACCTGGCCCGGTCCCTGGACGTTCCCCTCGACCCCTCGGCCGCCGCCCGCCTCGCAGCGACGGGAGAGGCGGCGCCGGTCGCCCTCATCGAGCTGCGCATCGGCGCCCACCGGCGCCTGGTGGTCAACGCCGTGCACGGCGGGGTCGGCGTCGACGCCGGCCGCGGCGCGCAGCGCTGGAAGGGCCGTCTCGGCGCGGTGGCCTACCCGATCGGCGCGTTGGCCGCCGGCCTGCGCTTCACAGCGCCCGAGGTCCGCATCGAGGCCGACTCGTGCCCGATGCCGCCGCGTGCCGCGCTGCTCGTGGCCGTGGCCAACGGCGCCAGCGTCGGCGGCGGCGCGCCGGTGGCGCCCCACGCCGAACCCTCCGCCGGGCGCCTCGAGCTGATCGTGGCGTGGGACCGGGGGCGGCTCGGCCGGCTGCGCTTCGGGGCGGCGCTGCTGCGGGGCCGCCACCTCGGCCAGCGCGGCGTCGAGCGGCGCGCCGCCACGAGCGTGCGGGTGGCCGGCCTGGACGAGTTGAACGTGGACGGCGAGCTGGTGGCGGCGCCCGAGCCCTGGGAGGCGCGTGTGCTGCCCGGCGCGTGGCGGGTGGTGCGCGGCGATGTGGGAGAGGAGGCCCAGTGAGGCAGGCGGCAGAGTACCGGCGGGCGCTCGAGGGGCTGCTCGGCGTGCCGGCCAGCGAAGGCAACCAGGTCGACGTGCTGCGCAACGGCGACGAGATCTTCCCCTGCATGCTCGATGCGATCTGCGCCGCCCAACGCACGATCGACCTGCTCACGTTCATCTACTGGACCGGCGACATCGGCGAGCGCTTCGCCCACGCCCTGGCCGAACGGGCGCAGGCCGGCGTCCGGGTGCGGGTGCTGCTCGACGCGGTCGGCGCCCGGGACATCGACGAGACGCTCGTGGGGGAGATGACCAAGGCCGGCTGCGACCTGCGCTGGTTCCGTCCGGTGGAACGCGGCGGGCTGGGCGAGGTGAACCACCGAACCCACCGCAAGGTGCTGATCTGCGACGAGCAGGTGAGCTTCACCGGCGGCGTGGGCATCGCCGACCAGTGGCTGGGCGACGCCCGCAACGAGAACGAATGGCGCGACACCCATTTCCGGGTGGTGGGCCCCGCCACCGACGGGCTGCGGGCCGCGTTCGTGGACAACTGGGCCGAGACCGGCGGCGACATCTTCGACCCCGCCGTCGACCGCTTCCCCGACCAAACCCAGGACGGCGCCACCACGATCCAGGTGGTGCGCGGCGCCGCGGAGACCGGCTGGAGCGACGTGTCGACGCTGTTTCGCGCGCTGGTGCGCCTCGCCGAACGCCGGATCCGCATCGCCACCGCCTACTTCAACCCCGACGACCATCTCCTCGAGCTGCTCGCCGACGCAGCCGACCGCGGCGTGGAGGTGCAGATCCTCCTGCCCGGGCCGCACGCCGACAAGCGCTTCGCCCAGCTCGCCTCGGAGCGGGCGTACGGCTCGCTGCTGGAACACGGCGTGCAGATCTCCTGCTTCCAGCCCGCCATGCTCCACGCGAAGGTCATGACCGTGGACGGCGAGGTCGCCAACGTCGGATCGGCCAACGTGAACAACCGGTCGACCCAGTACGACGAAGAGGTGAACCTGGTGCTCTTCGACCCCGCCGTGGTCGCCGAGCTCGACGCCCACTACGACGAAGACCTGACCCGCAGCGAGCCGGTGGATCCCGAGGACTGGACCGAGCGCAGCCTGGCGCAGCGGGCGGCGGAGCGGGCGACGGGCCTCGTGCGCAAGCTCCTGTAGCGCCCCCGACTGGGGGTTTCGCTCAACCGAGCTGGGCGGCGCCGCCGACGTGTATGGCCGATGTCCAGCCCTACCCAAGACTCGCTGCGACGGCTCAGCTCGGCCCGTGACATCGTCGCCGCCCTTCGCCGCATGGTCGAGGCCGGCGGCGCGGCGCAGTCGGCCGCGCTCGACGAGCTGGCGGCCGCCCACGCGTGGCGCACCTTGCTCCTCCTGGAGGCGGTCCAGGCGGGCTGCGCGTTGGGGGCCGCCGCAGAGGCCGGCGGTCTCTCGGATGCCGACCTCGGCGTGATCGGGGCGCTGGCCGAGCTCCCCCACCCCGCCAAGGCGAGCCGCACGCCGCTCGAGACCCGCGCCGGCCCCGCGCACGTCTGCCACGACTCGACCTGCTCGGGCGCGTATCACCCCTCGGCGCGCGCCGCCCGCCGGCGCTGAGCGGCCGGGTTCACTCGGGCGGCGGACGCAGCCGGCCGCGGGCCAGCGCGTCGAGCGCCAGCAGCTCGTCGCGTCCGCCACGGCGCCAGAAGTCCACCGCGTAGTCGATGCGGTCGGCGGCCAACCCGTGCAGGTCCGCTGCGCTGAGCACTTGCACCGCCAGCCACCGGCCGTTCGCGCCTTCGGCGCCGTCCCCGGCGGGCACGAAGCGGTTGGCGCGGCACCAGCCGACGAACCCGTCGTGATCGGGGCTCAGGACGGCGGTCACGAACATCTCGGCGATGCCTGAGCGTAGCGAGCTTTCCTTCGGGAACGCTGGGACAGGGGCCAGACGCCGACGGTGGGGATAGCCGTCAAGGAGCGGGCGTCCGGGCGCCGATAGCCGGGCATGCGAAGCAGGTCCGTCAAGGCGCGCCGAGGGAGCCGGCCGCTGTGGACGCGACTACTCGCGCTGATCGTGGCGGCGTTGGCCGGCACGGGCGTGGTGGCCGCCCCTTCCGTGCGGGACCGCCTCGTCGTGGTGGCGCAAGCTCGGCACACCGAGGCCCAGGTGGTGGCGCTGGAGGAGGTGCTGGCGCTGCGGGCCGCGCTGATGGGCGAGATGGTCCCCTCGGAGGCTGCCGCTCGGTCGTCGGCGTTCGGGCTGAGCAAGCAGCAGGCCTCGAACCTGCTCGGCTTCGACCTCGAGGCGCGCCTGATCACGAGCCGGACCGCGGTCGACGCCGCGCTGGCCGAGCTCGAAACCCGGGAGCTGCCCGAGCTCGACGGCGTGCGGGCCACGCTCAGGACGTTCCGGGCCAAGGTCGACCTCGGCGCCGCCGACGCGGACGAGCTCCACCAGGCGTACACGGAATCCTTCGAACGCGTGACCGCTCTCGGGAACCAGCAGCTCGACGTTGTGCTCTCCACCGCCGCCGGGGGCGGCGCCGCCGCGGGCGGCGTGGGCGACGCCGTCCACCGGCTCGTGGACTGCTTCGACCTCGTGCGAGCCGGCCAGGCCGAGGTCACCGCCATGTTCCACGTCGTCATGGCGACGACCCCGGACGAACGCGATGACGCCATCGACCAGCTCGTCTCGGCGAGGGCGGTGTACGCCCACGACTTCGCCAACCTGGCTCGCGCCCAGTCGCCGGAGCTGCGCAGCTCCCTCGCGTCCCTGGCGTCGAGCCCGGACGCGTTACGGTTCGCGGAGGAAGTGGACGAGCAGGTGGCGGCGCGCGACGGCCTCCAGCTCGGCGTCGCCCGGCTGGCGGCCACGTTCCGCTCCAGCTTCGGACGCACCGATCAGCTCCAGCTGGTGCTGGAGGCGGCGGCGGCCGAGGCCACCGGGGCCGCGCACGAGCTGCGGGGCGACGCCACTCGCCGCCTCCTCGAGCAATCGCTGCTGATGGGCGGGTTGGCGTTGGCGACGACCGCCGCCGCGCTGGCGATCGCCTGGTCGCTCACCCGTCGCCTGCGTCGCCTCGCCGACGCCGCCGCCCGCGTGAGCGAGGGCCAGCTGGACGGCGCGCCCGCCGACGAGCAGGGGCCGAGAGAGGTCGTGGTGGTCGCCCAGGCGCTCAACGACGCAGTGGCCAACCTGCGCCACATCGAGGCGCAGGCGGCGGCGTTGGCCAACGGCGACCTCGACAACCCGACGCTCGCCACTCCCGCCGCCGGACCGCTCGGCGAATCGATCCACGCCACGGTGCAGCGCCTCTCCCAGGCGTGGCTGGAGGGCGAGCAGCTCCAGCAGCGGCTGGCGCACCAGGCGAACCATGACCTGCTCACCACGCTCCCCAATCGCAAGGCGGCGTTGGAGGCCCTCGACTTCGCCCTCGGGCGGTCCCAGCGGCACGGGGCCGCAGTGACCGTGCTGTTCGTGGACCTCGACGGGTTCAAGCGGGCCAACGACGCGCACGGACACCTGGTGGGCGACGCGATCCTGCGCACCTGCGCGTCGCGCCTGCGTCGCGCGGTGCGCTCCGGCGACGTGGTCGCCCGTCTCGGCGGCGACGAGTTTGCGGTGATCAGCGACGGCTTGGCCACCGCGCGCGAGGCGGTCGAGCTGGGCGAACAGCTCATCCGCAGCCTGGCCGAACCAATCGAGGCGAGGGGCGTGACGGCCCGGGTCGGGGCCAGCATCGGCGTGGGCCGCAGCCTCGACGGCCGAACCAGCTCGACCGATCTGCTGCGGGATGCGGACATCGCGGTGTATCGGGCGAAGCAGCTCGGCAAGGGACGCGTCGAGATCTTCGACGAGCACGCCCGAGCGGAGCTGGCCGCGCAGACCGACCTGGAGGACGCGCTGCGCCGAGCGCTGGAGGACGGCGAGCTGGCGCTGCACTACCAGCCGGTGACCGACACGGCCACGGGGCGCCTGCGCGGCTTCGAGGCTCTGGCCCGCTGGGAGCGCGCCGGCGTACCGATCTCTCCGGCCGAGTTCATCCCGGTGGCGGAGCAGTCCGACCTGGTGAACCACCTCGGCCGTTGGGCCCTGGCCCAGGCCGCCAGCCAGTTGGCGGAGTGGAGCGAGCGAGGGCTCTACCGGGACGCCTACGTGGCCGTCAACGTGTCCGGACGCCACATCCTGCACCCCAGCCTCGTCGGCGACGTGCGGGCCGCGCTCGCCGGCTCGGGCCTCGACCCGGGCCGTCTGGTCGTCGAGATCACCGAGTCGGTCGTGGTCAACGACGTGACGACCGCCGTTGCCCAGCTCGACAAGCTGCGGGCGCTCGGGGTGCGGGTCGCCCTCGACGACTTCGGCACCGGCTACACCTCGATCGGTCAGCTGTGGCGCCTCCCCGTCGACATCATCAAGATCGACCGCAGCTTCGTCACCCCACTCGAAGAACCGGGCGACCACGTGATCGTTCGGCTCATGATCGAGGTGGCGCACACCTTGGGCCTCGACCTGGTCGCCGAGGGCGTGGAGACCGCGGCGCAGCGCGATGCCCTGCGCATCCTGTCCTGCGACGCGATCCAGGGCTACTTGGTCGCCCGTCCCCAACCCCCCGAGCAGCTCGACGCGCCCGAGGCGTGGCTGGCGGCCGCAGCCCTTCGCTGACCGGGGCGGCCGGCCGGGCGCGGATCTCGGCGCGGATCAGCGGGGGGCGAGGAGGCTCAGGGCCTTGCGAGTGGCGTCGAGGCGCTCCTCGTTGACCGGGCTGACGGCGAGGACGGGCATGCCGGCCCCGGCGTCTCGGAACGCGTCGAGCTGCTCGCGGCACTGGCCGGGCGGGCCGAACACGCAGACCTGATCCACCATCCGATCGCTCACCAGCGCAGCGACCGCCCGCCGATCCCGGCCCTTCCACGCGACCTGCATGGCGTCGACCTCCTCCACGAAGCCGCTGCGGCGCCACTGGCGGCGGTAGTTCGGCAAGCGCGCGAACGCGGCGATGTTGTAGCGGGCCGCCGATCGAGCCTCGTCGGCGTCCTCGGACACGAAGGTCGGGATGCTGATGATGCAGTCGAGCGCCTCAGGGTCGCGGCCGGCGTCGACCGCGGCGCTGCGCGCCTCGGCCACCAGCTCGCTGAGATAGGACCGCGACGGCAGGAACGGCATGATCCCGTCGCCGACCTCGCCGCCCACCCGGGCCGTCTCGGCAGTAAGCGCTGCGGTGAGCACGGGCACGTGGTGACCGGCGCGGCGCGGCCGGAACAGCCCCTCGGTCGACTCCCCCGCCAAGCCCTCCTTGATGGCCCGCACATACGAGCGCAAATGCTCACGGGGCTGGTTCATCTCGATGCCGAGCGACTCGACCATCCGCCGGTGGCTGATGCCCAGCCCGAGGATCAGCCGGCCGTCGGACAGCTCCGAGATCGTCCAGGCGCTCATCGCGGCCAGGAACGGGTGGCGGAAGTAGATGTTGGCGATGTTGGTGCCGACCTTGATCGTCGAGGTGGCCAGGGCGATGGCCTCCGCGCAGGCCAGCGCGTCGCCCCTGCCCTCGTTGACCAGCATCGCCTCGAACCCGTTGCCCTCGGCGAGCTTGCCCAGCTCGACGAACTCCTTCGGCGGCGCCGCCGTCGCGGTGGACAGGACGATCCCGAGCCGTTCCGTTGCCATGCCCCCATCCTGTCAGCCAGGGCCCGCCGCCTTCGCTCTGTTCTCGTGCTGGGGGCTGCGCCCCCAGACCCCATCAGCGTGCGGCTCGCTGCGTTCGCTCGGCCGCCTTCGCTCTGTTCTCCTGCTGGGGGCTGCGCCCCCAGACCCCATCAGCGCCCGGCTCGCTGCGCTCGCACGGCCGCCTTCGCTCCGCTCAGTCGGGCAGGGCCCACTCGTTGTCGGGGGCGTCGCCGGCGACGGTGGCCCGGACCATGATCCGCCGTTGCGTGAAGGGCCAGCGGCGACCGCGGTGGAGCACGCACCGGTTGTCCCACACCACGAGATCACCGGCGCGCCAGCGGTGGACCATCACCCGCGGCGGCTGGCAGGCCCACTCGCACAGCTCGGCGAGGAACCGTCCGCTCTCGTCGGGGTCCTCGCCCACGATCGCGTAGGCGTGGCGGCCGATGAACAGGCTCGGCCGGCCGGTCGCCTCGTGCACCCGCACGAGCGGCTGCTCCACGCTCGGCAGCGCGTCCCAATCCGCTTCGGAGAGCCAGCCGTCGGCGCCGACGAGCCGCTGACTCCACCGGTAGGAGTGCCGAGCCGAGCGGCCCTCCACCCGGGAGCGCCGGGCCGGGTCGAGGGCTTCGAAGGCGGCCCGCATGTCGGCGAACTGGGTCTCGCCGCCCTCCGAGGGCGCCTCGATGCAGGACAGCAACGACCAGCGCGCGGTGATGCGCTTGAACGAGCTGTCGCTGTGCCAGTACAGGTTGCCCTCGAGCATCCTGGCGATCTCGCTGTCCGCGTCGACGAGCGCCCCCGACCGGCGGACGTTGGCGAGCCGGCTGAGGCGAGGGTCGGTCTGCGAGTTCACCCCCCGCTCGAGCGGCCCGAGCCGGCGGGCAAAGGCCACCAGCTCGTCCTCGGTGAGGTGCTGGCCTGGGAAGACGAGCACGCCGTGCTCGTCGAGCGCGGCCACGATCGCCGCCGCCTCCTCGGCGCCCGCGGCGGCGAGCCCGATCCCCGTGGCGGTCGCTCCGAGCGACGCGTCGACCCGGGCGAGCGTGAGCGCGGCGGCCGGCATGGCCGAGAGCATGCCCTCGGGCGCGGCGCCGGGCAAGGCCGAGCGGCGGGCGCCAAAGGCGCATAATTCACCGCTCGGCCGTGAAAGCGGGCTGCGTACGTTGTAAGGTCGTGGCGGCTGCCCGTCGGGACGTCGCCCGCGATCCCGACGGGCAGCTGCCATCGCCCGAGGGCGGCCGGCTGTCAGCGGGTGCTGAAGGGGCGGTCGCGGGAGTCGTCGGGCTCCTTGGGCAGGCCCAGCACGCGCTCGCCGATGATGTTGCGGTTCACCTCGTCGGTGCCGCCGGCGATCGACAGCGACGGCGTGAACAGCGCGTACCGGTGGAACACGCCCCCGCCCGGCGCGTCGCGATCGACCAGCGCGCCGTGGGGGCCCATGGCCCGCAGCCCCACGTCGCGGATCTGGCGGCCGAGCTCGCTGCCGAGGAGCTTGAGCGTGGACACCTCCGGGCCCGGCTGCTGCCCGGCCTTCGCCGCCGCCTTGGCCCGCAGCGCCGAGTACCGGATGATCTGGCGCAGCGTGTACACGCGCATCAGGTCCTGGCGCAGCGCGGGGTCGGCGGCCGCGCCGAACTGGGCGACCACATCGGCCAGGAGCGAGCTGATCCCGCCCCGGATCGCCAACGAGAACCCGTCGATCGCGTCAAGCTGCGCGGCCCGGTGGGCCTCGACGTTGACCGACAGGTCGGGCTTGCCGAGCATGCTCCCGCCGCCGCCGGCCGCGCCGGCGTTGCCCGGGTCGCGTTCGTGGGAGAGGGTGGTCATGGCCACGCGCCAACCGTCGTTCAAGTCCCCCAGCCGGTCGACGTCGGCCACCCGGGCCTCGGTGAGGAACACCTCGTTGAACGCCGCATCGCCGGTCATCTCCCGCAGCGGACGCACCTCGACGCCGGACTGATCCATGTCGAGCAGGAAGAACGTGATGCCGCGATGCTTGGGGACGCTCGGGTCGGTGCGGGCGATGAGGATCGCGTACCGGGCGTGCTGGGCGCCGGAGTTCCACACCTTCAGGCCGGTCACCACCCATTCGTCGCCGTCGCGCTCGGCGCGGGTGCTGAGCGCCGCCATGTCGGAGCCGGCGCCGGGCTCGGAGAACAGCTGGCACCACACCTCACGCCCGGTGGCGATGCCGGGCAGGTAGCGCCGCTTCTGCTCCTCGGTCCCGTAGGTGAGGATGGTGGGCGCAGCGAGCGTGGTGGCCACGCCGACAACCGGACCGTAGGCGCCGACCTCGGCCCGGGCGGCGTGGACGGCCTTGGCCTGCTCGCCGCGCAGGCCCCGGCCGAACCACTCGACCGGCCAGCCGGGGAACCCCCAGCCAGACTCGCCGAGGCGCCGCCACCAGTCGCCCAGGGTGAGGGCAGGGTCCCAGTTGGCCTCGAACCACGCCTTGGCCTCGGCGTGGACCTGCTCGACGGTCTGGCTCATCACCGGCTCCCTCGCTCGCTCGGCGGGCGATGCTACGCGCTGCGCCGCCTCCAGCTCCCGCACCGCTCAACCGGCCGTCGCGCGCCAGCGCACTGCGCTGGTCCCCCGCCGGAGCGGTCACGAGCGGTTGGCCAGCCGACCTCGATCACCGTCGGTGAGGGTCTCGTAGACGGCGGTCGTCTCCCGGTCGGGATCGAGCTCGAACGCGCGGCTCATGGCCTCGGCGCAGGTCTGGTACTGGCGGACCACGGAGGTCCGCTGACCCAGGGCGGCGTAGCACCTCATGGCGCGCCGATGGGCAGGTTCGTCGCACGGGTCACGCGTGAGCGCTCGCCGAGTCACCTCCAGCGCCCCCTGGTAGTCGTCCCGAGCGAAGAGGAGATCTCCCAGCCGGTTTGCGCTGTCCAAATAGATCATGCGCAGGCGATCCCGCTCTAACAACGTCCACTCCTCATGAGGAGAGCCTTCGAGAAAATTACCCGTATAATACTCCTCTGCAGCGGAACGGAAGGCGATCTCCTCCACGTCTATCCCCTGGGCCTCAGCGCGCTTACTGGCACCGATCAAACGCTCGAATTCCTCGACGTCACGTCACTCCACCAATCCTCTTCGGTGTTTATCGCATAGGCTTCGTTGCGGTAGGTCAGTCTCTGGGCCGACTCGCCAGCGGCGCGAAAGGTCCGGCGTATTTGATAAACTGCCTGATGGAGTGCGCGCCGTGCGGCTTCGGGTTCAGCTTCGGGCCAGAACAGCTCCATGAGCACCTCGCGCGCAGCGAAGCGACCGTGCTGGGCGAAGAGGTAGCGGGCCAGCCGGGGCGCCTTGATGCCTTGCCATGCATCAATCGGCTTACCCCTGAAGTAGGCGCGAAAAGGTCCGAAGAGAAACACCGAGAGCGGAGCAGGGATGATCGCCAAGTCTCGATTAAGGTCCAACCCTGTGCCGTCGACCCGGACGCTCTCCGGCTTCGTGACTGGGATCTCGCCCGAGGCGTCAGTCGGACGGCTCGCGATGGGGCGCCCCGCCGCCGGCGGCGACGCATCGACCAACTCGACGAGCGCGTCGATCACAACTGCGAGTAATGAGTGCGTGTGATTCTCCAGCCGTACTGCCTCCTCGTAGCGGGTCCAGCAGGACTGGCGATGCCGGTGCTGCCGACTCCATTGCTCGGCCAACTCATCAGCCGCGTGCAGAATGCTGGCCGCCGCTCGGTGCGGTTCGCCCGACACCTTCGTATGGAGTTGAGCGAGGAGCTCCAGCAGTTCATTGGGCGACTGTAGCATCGGCGATGCTCTACTCTCCTGACGCAAAGCGTCGCTAGCACAGGTCGAGTGGTTCTCCTGTCCAGGCAGGGCAGCGCTGCCTGGTAATCGGTTAGGCACGGGCTGCGGGCATGCGCTCCGACCGTCGTTCGGCCGCTTCTACTTCAACTCCTCAATGGTTGCAGCAGAACTCGGATCAGCCTTTCGTCTCGAGCGGACACAAATACAGGGGATATCGACACGGAATAAGTGCCTTTTCGACTTGTTGTCAGCAGCTCAGGACAGTACAGCCGCCCCGGCGCCGGCGCTCGGCTGCCCCCGAGCCTTCCCAAGGCCCAGACGTACGATTTTCTGCGGGCCAAGTTCTGGTGGAGGGCCAGCCGAGATCCTGCGCTGCGCTTCTCGTTGTTCGATCGCATCTCGCTCTCGGCCCGTTCACACGAGCCGCACCAGGGTAGGCTGCTCCCGCAGCAGGGGTCGGGTGACGGGCGCCGGGGCGGCCCCACGCCAGTGCGAACGCTCAGGCGCCGGCAGCCTGATCGGGCGGGCCCGACGAGCTGATCACCACCTACGACGCCTGCGCTGAGCAGCACCACAAGCGGCGGAAGGGATGGTGTCGCAGATGGATCTCGAGAGGCCCGCCGACGGGACGGCAGGAGCCGACGGCGAACCCGAGCCGATGCCGGGCACGTTCGGCTCGAGTGGGGGCCCCGGCGCTTGGCGGCTGACCTGGTTTCCCGGCGCCGGCGATGTAGTGGCCGAAGCGGTGACGGGTGCGGCGGCGCCCGCCCAACGCCTGCTCGGTCGGCTGCCCGCCGCCCGCTACCTGGCCCTCACCGTGGCCGCTGTGGACGAGGCCCGCGGCTCGACGGCCTGGCGCGAGGGCGCGGGTGTCGAGCTGTTGCTCGAGTGGATCTCGCGCGTGAGGGCTGCGCTGGACGGCGAGCTCGGCCAGATGGCGGACGAGAGCCGCACGACGCCCTATTACCTGGACCTCGGGCATTCGCGGCAGCTGCTCGGGGACCTGACCGACCACCTGCTGGCGCCCGAGCTCTGGAACGAGCTCGACGAGAACGTCACGCGAGCCCGCGGCGCCGCCGATTCGCTCGCGCTGCTGCTCGCCGGCGACGCCAACCTCGCCCAAGCCACCCGACGGGCGCAGGAGCTGGTCGAGCTCGCACTGAGCGTTCATGTCGCGCTCGCCGACGGCTATCGCGCCGCTCACGAACGGTTCCCGACCGGGGTCTGACGGCTGTCGCGGGCGATCTGGTTCGACAATCCTCGACCGGGTGAAGGGGCTGGTCAGACCCGGTCGAGCGGGCTGGCGAGGAGCGGCCGGCGAACGAGCGCCGACCACGAGAAGAGCGGCGTGGCGCAGGTTGTGTGCAGCGACCACGAACCCGTGATCGTCGTCCATCAGCACACACAGGAGCGCTCACATGGCACAAGACCTTGCCGCCATCGCCTCGTCTCTCC
>JBJXGF010000066.1:0-7984 GCA_046153015.1 Acidimicrobiales bacterium
CGGGGGGCCACGGGCGGGCGGTGAAGCGGGCCGGGGCCGCCTCGACCGGGCGGTCCGCCTCGCCCCCGTGCTCGAGCGGGCCCGTCCACGCCGCCAGGCCGCCGTCGAGGAGGGCGGCGTCCTCGCCCAGCGCCCGCAGCATCCACACCAGCCGGCTGGCCACCATCCCGCCGGCGTCGTCGTACGCCACCACCGCGGCGCCGTCGCCCACGCCGGCGCGGCGCATGCCCTCGGCGAACACCTCCGGGTCGGGCAGCGGGTGACGGCCGGCGTCCGGCGAGGCCGGCCCCGCCAACCAGCGGTCGAGGTCCAGGAACACCGCGCTGGGCAGGTGGGCCGCCTCGTAGGCGGCCGCCCCCGGCCGGCCGTCGAGGTACCACCGCACGTCGCAGATCACCACGGCCGGCGCGTGCGCGACCAGCCAGTGGACGGTGACGATCGGGCCGGGCAGCAGGCTCACCCGTCAAGTCTCGCAGAATCCGCGGAATACGTACCGGCGCAGAGAAGTTGAGTTTAGTACGCTCAACTATTGGCGGGAGGAGGCGCATGAGCCCGTCGCAGGACTGGTTCGAGACCGATTTCTACGAGGTCCTCGGCGTGCCGAAGACGGCCTCCGACAAGGATCTGACCAAGGCGTATCGCAAGCTGGCCCGCCAGCTCCATCCCGACGCCAACCCGGACAACCAGCAAGCCGAGGACCGCTTCAAGGCCGTGTCCCGGGCCTACGAGGTGCTGAAGGACCCGGCCAGCCGCAAGGAGTACGACGAGGTCCGCCGCCTGGCCGCCGCCGGCGCGGCGCGGCCCGGCTTCGCCCCCGGCGCCGGCGGGGCCCGCTTCCAGCAGTTCGCCGAGGACGACCTGAGCGGCCTCAACCTCGACGACCTGCTCGGCGGCCTGTTCGGCTTCGGCGGGGACGAGGGCTTTCGCCCGAGGGGCGCCCGCCAGGCCCGCCGCACCCCGGAGCGGGGCCGAGACGTGCACGCCACGCTGGCCATGAGCTTCGACGACGCGGTGCGCGGGATCGAGACCGCCCTCACCGTGGGCGAGCGGGAGATCAAGGTTCGCATCCCCGCCGGGGTCGAGAACGGCCAGACGATCCGCCTGCCGCGCAAGGGCCTGCCCGGCCCGCCCGGCGCGCCGGCGGGGGACCTGCTGATCGAGGTGACCGTGCCGGCGCACCCGATCTTCGGGCGCAAAGGGCGGGACCTCACCGTGACGCTGCCGGTCCGCTACACCGAGGCCGCCCTCGGCGCCGAGGTCTCCGCCCCCACCCTCGGCGGCCCGCCGGTGAAGATCCGCATCCCCGCCGGCGCCCAGCCCGGCCAGACGCTGCGGGTGAAGGGCAAGGGCGTGCCCGCCGCATCCGGCAAGGCGTCCGGCCACAAGGCGGCGGGCGACCTGCTCGTGACCCTCGAGGTCGTGGCGCCCCGCCGGCTCGACCCCGAGGAGCGGGAGCTCCTCGAGCGGCTGGCGCTCCTCGAGGCCGACCAGCCCTCGCCCCGCGCCCGCCTCGGGGTGAGCTCGTGAGCGGCCCTAACCGCCTCGATCCCGCCTCGCCTACCTACGCTCGCTGAAAGAAAGACAGGAGACCCACCACCGTCATGGTCATGGACCCGAACCGCTGGACGCAGAAGACCCAGCAGGCCATACAGGCCGCCATCGAGCAGGCCCGCTCGGCCAACAACCCCGAGGTGACCCCCGATCACCTCCTGGCCGCGCTGCTCGGCCAGCAGGAGGGGATCGTCCTGCCCATCCTCACCCACCTCGGCATCGCCCCGGCGGCGCTGCGCAACAAGGTGGCCGACAGCCTGGCGAAGCTGCCCAAGGCCTACGGGGCCGAGGCCCGGATGAGCCGCGAGCTCACCCGCACGGTCGAGTCGGCCGACGAGTCCCGCACCGCGCTCGGCGACGAGTACCTCTCCACCGAGCACCTGCTGCTGGCGATGGCCGAGCGCATCGGCGTGGACCGCGAGCAGCTCCTCGGCGCGTTGCAGGCGGTGCGGGGCAGCCATCGGGTCACGAGCCAGAACCCCGAGGAGCAGTTCCAGGCGCTGGAGAAGTACGGGCGGGACCTCACCGAGGCGGCCCGCAAGGGCAAGCTCGACCCGGTGATCGGGCGTGACGACGAGATCCGCCGCGTGATCCAGGTGCTGTCCCGGCGCACCAAGAACAACCCGGTGCTGATCGGTGAGCCCGGCGTGGGCAAGACTGCGATCGTCGAGGGCCTCGCCCGGCGCATCGTCGACGGCGACGTGCCCGAGAGCCTCAAGAACAAGCGGCTGATCTCGCTCGATCTCGGCTCGATGGTGGCCGGCGCCAAGTACCGCGGCGAGTTCGAGGAGCGGCTGAAGGCCGTGCTCAAGGAGATCACCGACTCCGAGGGCGAGGTGGTCACCTTCATCGACGAGCTGCACACGATCGTGGGCGCCGGCGCCGCCGAGGGCGCGATGGACGCCGGCAACATGATCAAGCCGATGCTGGCCCGGGGTGAGCTGCGCATGATCGGCGCCACCACCCTCGACGAGTACCGCAAGCACGTGGAGAAGGACGCGGCGCTCGAGCGGCGCTTCCAGCCAGTGTTGGTGGGCGAGCCCTCGGTGGAGGACTCGATCGCCATCCTGCGGGGCCTGAAGGAGCGCTACGAGGTCCACCATGGCGTGCGGATCCAGGATTCCGCGCTGGTGTCGGCAGCCGTGCTCTCGGAGCGTTACGTGAGCGACCGGTTCCTGCCCGACAAGGCCATCGACCTGGTCGACGAGGCCGCCTCGAAGCTGCGCATCGAGATCGACTCGATGCCCACCGAGATCGACGTGGTGGAGCGGCGCATCCGCCAGCTCGAGATCGAACGGGTGGCGCTCGAGAAGGAGACCGACCGGGCCTCCAAGGAGCGCCTCGACGCCCTTGTGGCCGAGATCGCCAACCTCACCGAAGAGCTCACCGCGATGAAGGCCCACTGGCAGGGCGAGAAGGACGCGATCGAGCGCATCCGCGCCCTGAAGGAGCGCTTCGAGGCGGCCAACGCCGAGGTGGAGCGCTACGAGCGGGAGGGCACCCTCAACCAGGCGGCCGAGGTCCGCTACGGCACGGTGCCGGCCCTCGCCCAGGAGCTCGACGAGGCCTCCGCCAAGCTCGACGAGCTGCAGGCCGAGTCGAAGATGCTGAAGGAGGAGGTCGACAGTGAGGACATCGCCGAGGTGGTGTCGCGCTGGACGGGCGTGCCGGTCTCCAAGCTGATGGAGGGCGAGGTCCACAAGCTCGTCCGCCTCGAGGAGGAGCTCCACCGCCGGGTGATCGGACAGGACGAAGCGGTGACCGCGGTCGCCAACGCCATCCGCCGCTCCCGCGCCGGGCTCTCCGACCCGCACCGCCCGATCGGCTCGTTCCTGTTCCTCGGGCCCACCGGCGTCGGCAAGACCGAGCTGGCCCGGGCGCTGGCCGAGTTCCTCTTCGACGACGAGCGGGCCATGATCCGGGTCGACATGTCGGAGTACATGGAGAAGCACTCGGTCGCCCGCCTGATCGGGGCGCCCCCGGGTTATGTGGGCTACGAGGAGGGCGGCCAGCTCACCGAGGCCGTTCGCCGCAAGCCGTACTCGGTGGTGCTGCTCGACGAGATCGAGAAGGCGCACCACGACGTGTTCAACGTGCTGCTCCAGCTCCTCGACGACGGCCGCCTCACCGACGGCCAGGGCCGCACGGTCGACTTCTCGAACGTGGTCCTCATCATGACCTCGAACCTGCAGGGCGACATCCGGGCGTTCTTCCGGCCCGAGTTCATCAACCGCATCGACGAGATCGTCCGCTTCCGCGAGCTCACCGAGGCCGACCTCGGCCGCATCGTCAAGATCCAGCTGGCGCACCTCGAGCAGCGCCTGGAGGGCCGCCGCATCGGCCTGAAGGTGACCGACTCGGCCGAGGCGGCGATGGCGGCCAAGGGGTACGACCCGGCCTTCGGGGCCCGGCCGCTCAAGCGGGTGATCCAGCGCGAGATCGGCGACCGGCTGGCGCTGGCGCTGCTCGAGGGCCGCTACGGCGAAGGCGACACGGTCACCGTCGACGCCGAGCACGGCGAGCTCGTGCTGCACTGAGCGGCTGCGGTCAGCCCACGACCGCCTCGGCGTCGAGGATCGTGTACGAGTAGCCCTGCTCGGCCAGGAAGCGCTGGCGGTTGCGGGCGAAACGGACCTCGTCGGTGCCTTCGGCGATCACCGTGTAGAAGCTGGCGGAGGCGCCGTTGGCCTTGGGCCGCAGGATCCGCCCGAGGCGCTGCGCCTCCTCCTGCCGGCTGCCGTACTGACCGGACAGCTGGATCGCCACGCTCACCTCGGGCAGATCGATCGAGAAGTTGGCGATCTTCGACACCACCAGCACCCGCAGGCGCCCCGCCCGCAGATCGCCGAAGATGCGCTCCCGGGTCGACTGGGCGCTCTGCCCGGTGAGCAGCGGGGCGCCGAGGCGCTCTGCGGCCTCCCGCAGCTGCTCGACGAACTGGCCGATCACCAGCACCTGCTCGCCGCGGTGGCGCTCCACGAGGGTCTCGACCACCGCCAGCTTCTCGGGGGCGGTCGCCGCCACCCGGTGGCGCAGCTTCGGCTCGGCGGCGGCGTACTCGGCCCGGCGTTGCGCGCCGAGCGGCACCCGGATCTCGGTGCAGGCGGCCGGGGCGATCCAGCCCGCCGCCTCCACCTCGGCCCACGGCGCGTCGTAGCGCTTCGGGCCGATCAGGCTGAAGATGTCGGGCTCGCGACGGTCCTCCCGCACCAGCGTGGCGGTGAGGCCGAGGCGGCGCACCGCCTGGATCCGCGCCGCAGCGCGGAACACCGGGGCGGGCAGCAGGTGCACCTCGTCGTAGACCACGAGGCCCCAGCCGAGCTCGCTGAACAGGCTCAGGTGCGGGTGCCGCTCGAACACGTCGGCGTCGGCCGCCGCCGCCGGGTCGGCCCAGGTGAGCGACTGGTAGGTCACGAAGGTCACCGGGCGGAGCTGCTTGCGCTCGCCCGACCATTCGCCGAGGTCGTCGGGGGCGAGGCTGGTCTTGTCGAGCGCTTCGCGCATCCACTGGCGGATCGAGGACACCGAGGTGCACACCACCAGCGCCTGCGCCCCGCTGGCGGCGATGGCGGCGAGGCCCACCACGGTCTTGCCCGCGCCGCAAGGCAGCACCACCACGCCGCTGCCGCCCGACGCCTCGCCGTCGCGCCACCAGGCGTGCAGGGCGTCGGCCTGGTACGGACGCAGCTCGGCGCCGAGCGCCACCGGGTCGAGCGCCACGCCGGTCTCGAAGCCGGCCTCGTCGGCGGCGGGCCAGCCGGCGGCCAGCAGCGCCTGCTTCAGCGCGCCGCGGTCGTGCTCGCGCACGGCGAAGCGGTGCCGGTCGAGGCGGCGGCCGAGGAGCTCGCCCAACCCGCGGACGCCGGCCAGCTCGTCGAGGAGCACGTCGTCGTCGGACACCAGCACGAGCCCGTCCTCGGGCACGCGGGCCAACCAGACGCGTCCGTACCGGCCGATCTGGTCGATCACGTCGTGGATCACCACGTCGGGCACCGGGTACTTCGCGAACCCGGTCAGCGCGTCGACGACCTCGTCGGCGGACAGCCCCGCCACCGCCGCGTTCCACAGCGACAGCGGGGTGATCCGGTAGGTGTGGACGTGCTCCGGCGCCCGTTCCAGGTCGGCGAAGCGGGCGAGGCGCTCCCGAGCCGCCCCGGCGCGGGGCGAGGCCACCTCGAGCAGCACGGTGAGGTCGCTCTGCACGATGAGCGGGTTGGCGGGGTCGGCGGGATGGGTCACGCCCGAACCGCCGGCTCGAGGCGCTCGAGGAGGGTCGGCGTGACCGTCAGCGGGCCGCTCGCTCGCAGACGGCCGGCCACGTCGGTGAGCGCCGCGGCCTGGGCCTCGAGCTCCTCGGCGTGGCGTTCGAAGGCCCGGTGGCTGCGCCCGGCGGACAGCGTCCGCAGCTCGGCCGCCCGGGCGGCCGCGCAGGCCGCCTCGTCGGCGCTCGAGCGGGCGCTGGCGGCCGCGCCGCCGGCCAGCGTCTCGGGGGTGAGGCCCTTGCGCTCCAGCGCGGCGTGGACCTTCGCCAGGGCCACGTCGGTGACCGCCACCGTGTCCGACACCGGGGTCAGCCGCAGCGCCTTCAGCGAGCACGCGGCGACGAGGTCCTGGGGGTCGCGCACCACCACCACCGTGGCTGCGCGCAGCACCTGCACCGCCCCCGCGCGGGCCGCCGCGTCGCGCACCAGGCGGGTCACCGTGTCGGGCAGCGGCGCCGAGGCCAGCTCGGCGAGGAGGCCGAGCACCTCGTCGGCGCGCTGGCCGCGCTGCACCGCCTGGGTGATCCGCGTGGCGTCCAGCCGGTAGGTGAGCGCGCCCGACGCGTTCTCGAGCCGGGCGATCGCGTCGAGCCGGGCGAGCAGGTCGTGGCGCAGGTCGGGCGGCGCCACCACGGTGAGGTCGGCCTGCACGTAGGCGCCGGACGCGCCCGATCCGGCCTCGGCGGCCGCCGCCGGGTCGTCCAGCACCCGACGCCCGAGCGGGGTGAGCGCCGCCGGGCCCGGCCCGATCACGCCGAGCGCCTCGAGGTCGGCCAGGCACTCGAGGGCGGCGTCGGGGCGCCCGAGCGAGGCGTAGCGGTCGGCGAACCAGTTGGCGAACTGTTCCCGGTCGGCGTAGCCGCAGCCTTCGGGGAGGGCCAGCAGCTCCCAGATCACGAGGTGGCGGTTCACCAGGAGCTGCTGGCCGCAGGAGACCGACGGCGTGCACCACTCGGCCACGAGACGCGCCCAGCGCTGCAGCGGCGCCAGCTCCCGCCACGCGTCGGCCATCATCGGGTCCGCCAGCCACACCCGTTGCACGCTGACCCGCAGGCCTCGCCCGCTGCGGCCGATCTCGTTGGGCAGGAGCAGCCCGATGCCGATCGCCAGGCGGGACGCCAGCTCGACCGTCTCCTCCGACGAGCCGATTCGCTTGGCGGTCGAACGGACCTCGGCCTTGGCGAGGCGGGGCTCGTCGGTCTTCAACACGCCCGGCGCGTGGGCCCGCCACAGCTCGAGGGCCTGGTTCAGCGCAGCGACGATCGGCGGCAGGCCCGCGCCTAGCCCGGCGCCGGCCGGCACGCGTGCCGGCTCGGGCGCCGTGCGCCAGTCGGCCACGAAGGGCCGGGCCACGAACGGCCAGGCCTCCCGCCACACCCAGATGGCGTCCTCCCACTCGGAGACGCCGACGATGCCCCGCCAGGTCAGCTCGCGCAGCGCCGCGCCCGCGGGGGTGCTCGGTTGATGGACGCCGCCGTAGCGGGGCACGGCCCCGCCGAGGAGGTCTCGGTAGTCGAGGCCGAGCCGGCGCGGGCTGGCGGTGGCCGACCCGGCGGCGTCGACGATGCGGCCGAGCAGCGCCTGCGCCTCGGCCGAGAGCTCGGCGCGGAGCCGAGCCCGGCTGGCCTCGTCGGCCAGCGCGCGGGTGGCCGCGGCCAGGCGCTCGTGCTTGCGGGTCGGCACGGGCGAGACCCCGAGGTTCGCGCAGATCGTCGCCAGCACGTCGCTCGTCATCGCCTGGTGCTCGGCGAAGGAGAGCGTGACCCCGGCGATGCGTTGGGCCACCCACGGGGCCAGCGCGATGCCGTCGCCGTCGTCGAGCACGAGCTCCGCTCGGCGCAGGCGCCCCAGCGCCTCCTCGACCACCCCGGCCGCGGCGCGCGTGGTCTGGAAGGCGAGCTGCTCGGCGCTGGCCCGGCCGCCCAGGGCGGCGAGCACCCGCAGCAGCCGCTGGCCGGTCACCCCGACCGTCTCGACCGCAGCCCACGCGCCGTTGTCGCTGCGACGCAGCCCGTCCAACGCCCCGACCGGGTCGCGCCCATCCCGGGCGAGCGGTCCGAAGCCGAACGCGCTCAGCGTATTGAGCGGGACGCAGCGTGCGTAGTCTCCCAAGCTCTGAGGCACCCCACGATCATGGTCCACCTCCACCCCCAGCGCGCGGCAATCGCTGC